>CAMTWD010000073.1:0-32797 GCA_947085365.1 uncultured Nitrospirota bacterium
ATATGAGGCTGCTTACTGCTTCGGATGTGATAAATCAACTCATAGAAATAGCAAAGGAAATAAAGAAGAAACAGGAGGAAGGGGAGAAACTTTATTTAAGCGAGGAAGAATTGGCTTTCTATGATTTACTTTCTTCAAAGGAACGAGTTTTTAAAAATTACGATGAGATAAAAACCGTGGCTAAAGAAATCATTAAAGAGCTTGGATATTATGTAAAAATTGCTGACTGGGAGAAAAAGGATTATGTAAGAGCAAGAATAAAGATGGCGTTAAAAAAAGCATTAATCAATGTAATAGATGCAAGGGTTGATTATAAGGAAATTGATAAAATTGCCTCAGAGATACTTAACCATACAGAGGCATTATATTCAGCTTGAAAATTTGTATCGAAAAGATAAAATCCCGCCAATACCGAATGCTCGCTTGATCTTACACTTCGCATATGTTTTCTTAAATAAGAGAAGATTATAATAAACCTGAGGTAACAGTTGTTACTCCGCCACCTTTTTCAAGTAAAATATAACTATGGCAGAGTTAAAATATGGAGAAAAGGCAATTGCTGAGGCAAGTCTTGAGGTATGGGACAATCCAACCCCTGAAAGGGATTATGAGATCGATATAACCTTCCCAGAGTTTACCTGCCTCTGCCCTCGGTCCGGTTATCCTGATTTTGCCACCATAAGAATCAGATATATACCTGACCAAAAGATCGTGGAGCTCAAATCTCTTAAGCTCTATCTCAACTCTTACAGAAATACCTATATATCTCATGAAGAGGCAACAAACAGGATTTTTTCAGATCTTTATGAAAGACTGAAGCCAAAGTTCCTTGAGGTGATTGGTGACTTCAATCCAAGAGGGAATGTTAAGACAATTATAAAGGTATCCTCCAAATGATCTCTTTCCCCTCCCCACTTAGTGGCGAAGTAACAGTACTTGGTGGCGAAGTAACAGTTGGTGGCGCGGTAACGGTTGCCCATTAAGATTAATACTTAATGGACTTGGCAATCTTTATAAATGCCTTGAGTTTTTTATGATCCTTTATCCCCTTTTCCTTCTCCACACCTCCCGACACATCAACTCCGTAGGGATGAACCCATCTTATAGCCCTCTCAATGTTATCAGGATTCAACCCTCCTGCCAGTATTATTCTGCCAAATCTCTTTGCCTCCACTGCTATATCCCAGTTGAATATCTGCCCTGTCCCTCCGTAGCTCTCAGGTGAATAGGTGTCAAGAAGAAAGGCATTACATCCTGAGAATTCCTTTAATGGTTCAAGGTCATTGAGCTCCCTGACCCTTATGGCCTTTATTACCTTTAAGGGATAGATTATGCTGTGAGGCTTCTCATCACCGTGAAGCTGAACGGTGTCTATTCCTGTAAGGGCTGAGATCCTGAGGATCTCCAGAGGGTCTTCATTTACAAACACTCCAACAGCAGAGACAAAGGGAGGAAGGGCCCTGATAATATCAGAGGCCTTCTCAGGCTCTATGTATCTGGGGCTTCCTTTATAAAAAACAAAGCCTAAGGCATCGGCTCCATATTCAACAGCCCTGAGGGCATCCTCTCTGTTTGTTATCCCACAGATCTTTACCCTGACCATAACTGTTACCTCGCCACTGACACTGTTGGGGTACACAGGGGGGGAACATTCGTTCCCCCCTGTGAGACCCCCACTGTTACCTCGCCACTAAGCAGATGGCAAAGTAAGAGTTTATGCCGATGCTTCTATAACGGGAAGCCTCTTCAAGGCCTCCCTGATCTTTTCCTCTGGATATTCATAATCCTGAAGCCTTCCAGCTAAATAATCTGCATATGCCCGGAGGTCAAAGTAGCCATGACCACTGAGATTAAAGAGTATGACCTTTTCTTTACCTTCCTCTTTTGCCTTAATAGCCTCATCTATTGCTGCCTTTATAGCATGGGCACTCTCTGGTGCAGGAATTATACCCTCTGTGCGGGCAAATATTATGGCTGCTTCAAAGACAGAGGTCTGACCATAGGCAACAGCCTCTATGAGGCCATCATGATAAAGCTGACACACTAAAGGGGCATCTCCATGGTACCTGAGCCCCCCAGCATGTATCCCTGGAGGGACAAGGTCATGTCCGAGGGTGTACATCATCAAAAGTGGTGTAAGTCCCACAGTATCGCCAAAATCGTATCTGAACTCTCCTCTCGTGAGGGTAGGACAGGATAGGGGCTCCACTGCCATAACCCTCACATCTCTTCCATTTATCCTGTCATAAAGAAAGGGGAAACTTATACCGGCAAGGTTACTTCCTCCACCACAACAGGCAATCACCACATCAGGATATTCATTAATAAGGGAGAGCTGCTTCTTCGCCTCAAGTCCTATGACTGTCTGGTGCAGTAGCACATGGTTAAGAACTGAGCCAAGGGCGTAATTTGTATCCTTATGAGTAGCTGCATCCTCCACTGCCTCTGAGATGGCAATACCAAGGCTTCCTGGATTGCCCGGATCCTGAGAAAGGATCTTTCTTCCTGATTCCGTCCTGTCTGATGGACTTGGATATACCTGTGCACCCCAGGTCTCCATGGCAATCCTCCTGTAGGGCTTCTGCTCATAACTTACCTTTACCATATAAACAGTTATCTCAATCCCCAAAAGTCTTCCAGCAAGGCTGAGGGCTGAACCCCGTTGCCCAGCTCCTGTCTCAGTGGCGATCCTCTTGATACCCGCCTTCTTGTTGTAATAGGCCTGAGGAATAGATGTATTTGTCTTATGACTCCCAGCCGGACTCACGCCTTCGTATTTGTAATAAATCCTCGCTGGTGTCTTCAAGGACTCTTCAAGCCTCAGTGCTCTCACAAGTGGAGTTGGCCTCCAGAGGGTATAAAGCTCCAGGACCTCATCAGGGATATCAATCCATCTCTGGGTTGAGACCTCCTGCTCAATAAGGCTCATAGGGAATATGGCACTGAGGTCATCAGGGCCCACTGGTTTGAGGGTCTTTGGATTAAGGGGTGGTTTTGGCTTATTCGGCATATCAGCCATTATGTTATACCACTGCCGTGGAATCTCCTTTTCTGATAAAAGAATCTTCCTATCGTTCATCAATAAACCTCCTTTATGATCTTAGATAATCTATCATGGACTCCAGATCCTGAGCCTCCATAAGGGCTGTCCCCACTAAAATGGCATCTATTCCTGCATCCTCAATTAATTTTACATCCTCCTTTGTCCGTATGCCACTCTCACTGACAACTATCCTGTCTGGCGGGATATAAGGCCTCAGCTCAAGGCTTCTCCTGATGTCAATATTCATGGTCTTCAGATTCCTATTGTTTATGCCAATAATCCCGGCACCCAGATCAAGAACCCTCTCAAGCTCCTCTCTGTCATGAACCTCAAAAAGGACTGCAAGCCCGAGCTCCTCAGCAATCTGCAGGAGCTCCTTTGAAAGCTGATTCTCCAGTATGGAGGCAATGAGGAGGATGGCATCAGCACCCAGAAGATAAGATTCATATATCTGGTATTCATCAATAATGAAATCCTTTCTGAGAACGGGCTTTGTAACCAGCTCCTTCACAGAGGCTAAATAGGAGGGGTCCCCTTTAAAAAAATCCTCTTCCGTTATAACAGAGATGGCATCCACCTTTCTCTCGTAGATCTCTGCAATTCGAGAGATATCCAGCTCCTCCCTTATTACACCCCTTGATGGGCTTGCTACTTTGACCTCTCCAATAAACCTGAGGGGACCGCTATCTCTTTTGATGGCTCCTTTAAAATCTCTCGGTTTCCTGCCACCCTTTAAGGCAAGGGTCTTTATCTCCTGGAGGGACTTGCTGGACTTTATATCTTTAAGGCGCTGTCTCTTTTTTGAAACTATCTCCTCAAGGATCATATCGATATCGTCTTCACTGTTACTTCTCCACCTTCTGTAATGAGGAAAGGGAACGCATCATGGCCCTTTCAATGGAGGTTCTGAGGATTTCATCTTTAATGCAAGAAACCGAAGCCCGCACAAACTCTTTCACCTTCTCATTCCTTTCACTACAAAGTTTTTCAGGATCTTCTGGAGCCACTGATAAAATACCAGGATTTATCCTTCCTATCCTGAATCTTACCCTTTCAATGTTATAAGGCCTGAGCCTTTTAAGGATTTCATCTAAGTAGCACTTCATCTCTTCTGCCCATGCAGGCGAACTCACCTTTATAACCAGCTCATTATCATTAATGGATTGTGGTTCTGAGTTTCTGACCAGATCTTCTCCCACCAGTTCTGGCCACCTTCTCTTTAAGACGCCAAGGATAAACTCATCCCTCAGGCCCAGCCCCTTGTAAAGGGCCTCTATGGTAGCACCTAATGGTTTAAATCCCTTACTCACTAATTTTGAACAAGGTAACCCTTATGCCGAGACTGCCTTTTTTACAAAACCACTCCTCAGACACCTTGTGCAGACATAGACCCGCCTTGAGCCTCCATCAGTAACAATCCTTACCCTCTGGAGATTAGGCATAATCCATCTCTTTGTCTTGTTGTTTGCATGACTGACATTGTGACCACTAACCCCCTTCTTCCCACATACATAACATTCTGCCATCTTCAGTAAACCTCCTTTTTGCAATTATAACATTCTTTATGCTACCATAATATGTTATCTTTTACAAGGTGTGAAGCTGTTCGCCACCTTTGGGTGTTAAAATACCAATACTTAGTGGCAAGGGAAGGAGCTCATCTTAAAGGTGGCGAGGTAACAGTTAAACCTTAAGATTCCTTCAGAATACTATGAAAAAAATCAGGATAAGTGAGATAAGAAAAAGACTCCTCGAAGAGACAGGTCTTGATCTTCACTGGAAGAATATTGTCTCAGAACTCCAGCTCCTTGGATACGATATAAAGGAATCTGCTTCGGCAAGCGTTGAAGAGACTGCTTATAAGAATCTCTTAAAACACTTAGACGAAACAGGTCAACTTCCCTCTCCTGAAAGCCCAACTGTTACCTCGCCACCAGGCACTGTTACTTCGCCACCAGGCACTGTCACTTCGCCACCAGGCACTGTTACCTCGCCACCAACTGTTACTTCGCCACTAAGTACTGTTACTTCACCACCAAGTAGGGATGTAACAGAAAAACCTCCAGAGGCAAAAAGGCCTGCTACTGTTACCCCGTCATCTACCATCGGTGGCGAGGTAACAGTTTCTTCCCTATCAAAGGAAGAAGAATTGGAGGAACCTGATGAGAAATCTACAATAGAAATACATCTGGAGCCAGAGATAGAGGAATTAAAAGTTCCTGATAGATTCAGAAAGGATATAGAATCGGAGAGAATAGAAAAGCTGAAGACCAAGCCAGCAATTCAGCGGGCCTTTCAGGCTGTCAGGAAGATTGAACCAAAGAAATGGCATGAGTTCAAACATCCCAAAAAACCTGACCCAGGAAAAAAACAGAAGATCGAAACCCCTCAGGAATCTACTGTCTCTACTGTTCCAAGGAAAAAGTCCATTAAGCTCCAGGAAGGCATAACTGTAAAGGAGTTTGCTGAACTGATAGGTGTAAAGCTCTCAGAAGTCATTAAAAGATTTATGGAGCTTGGCTACATGGCCACTGCAAATCAACCAGTGGATATGGATGCAACAGAGCTCGTAGCAGATGGATTTGGTATAAAGGTTGAGGTTGTGGGAGTTGAAGAAGAACCCTCTTTTGAGGAGGCACCTGTTGATGAAACAAAACTCCAGCCAAGACCACCTGTCGTTACTATTATGGGGCATGTTGACCATGGTAAGACATCCCTTCTCGATGCAATAAGAGAGACAAAGGTTGCAGAAAAAGAGGCAGGTGGAATAACCCAGCATATCGGTGCATACAAGGTCAACCTCAAAGGAAAGGAGATTACCTTCCTTGATACACCAGGCCATGAGGCCTTTACAACCCTAAGGGCAAGGGGAGCACAGGTTACGGACATAGTGGTCCTCGTGGTGGCTGCCGATGATGGGGTAATGCCCCAGACAGTTGAGGCAATCAATCATGCAAGGGCAGCCAATGTCCCGATAGTCGTGGCGATAAACAAGATTGATAAACCTGAGGCCAATCCCGCAAAGGTAAAGAATGAGCTTGCAGAATACAATATAATCCCTGAGGAATGGGGAGGTCAGAATATCTTTGTGGAGGTATCGGCAAAGAAGAGAATAGGTATCGAACATCTTTTAGAGATGATACTCCTTCAGGCTGAGATAATGGATCTGAAGGCTGATCCTACAAGGCGAGCAAAGGGTACTATAATTGAGGCAAGGCTTGACAGGACCCGTGGTCCTGTGGCAACAGTGCTTGTCCAATCAGGGACATTAAAGGTGGGAGATCCCTTCATAGCAGGTTCCACCTTTGGAAAGGTAAGGGCACTGATTGATGACACGGGGAAAAAGATTGAGAGCGCAGGGCCCTCAACCCCTGTAGAGGTCATAGGTTTTTCAGAACTCCCCCAGGCAGGTGATACCTTTGTAGTAATGGAAGATGAAAGAAAGGCAAGGCAGATCGCCCTTGCCAGGCAGCAAAAACTAAGGGCACAGGAGCTGGCAAAACGGGCGAAGCTCAGTCTTGATGGGGTTTATACCAAGATTCAGGAAGGTCAATTAAAAGAACTCAATCTCATAATAAAGGCTGATACACAGGGATCCGTAGAGGCCTTAAAAAAGGCCGTGGAATCAATTACACATCCTGAAGTAAAGGTAAAGGTGATCCATGCTGCAGTAGGAGGAATAAATGAATCGGATGTACTCCTTGCTGTTGCCAGCAATGCCATAATAATTGGCTTTAATGTAAGACCTGAGATGAAGGCAGCCCAGACAGCAGAGCGGGAAGGTGTTGACATAAGGCTTTATAACATAATCTACGACGCTGTGGAAGAGGTCAAACATGCCCTTGAAGGTCTGCTTGCTCCAACCCTTAAAGAAAAGATCCTTGGAAGGGCAGAGGTAAGGCAGCTCTTTCATATATCAAGGGTGGGAACTGTTGCTGGATGCTATGTAATAGATGGGGTCATATCAAGGGCATCAGATGGGATAAGGGTTATAAGGGATAATATAGTGGTATACGAAGGAAGGATTGCCTCCCTCAGGAGATTTAAAGAAGATGTCAGGGAGGTCCAGACAGGCTATGAGTGTGGAATCCTTATAGAAAACTTTAACGATATCAAGGTGGGAGACATCCTTGAAAACTATGTAATAGAGAAGATAGCCCAAAAACTTGCCTGATGAAGTAAGAGTTGAGTGAGGGTAAGAGTTGTTCCTTGGATTCTTCACCTTTGAACTATATATCCCCCATGCAAACTCTCTTAAAGAGAAGAGGATGGCCCTCAGGTCATTGAAGGATAGATTGAAGAAACTCAATATCTCCTTTGCAGAAGAAGGAAATGACCTGTGGCAGAGGACAAATCTTGCTGTGGCCTTTGTCTCAACAGAGAGGGCAAGTATAAACTCGATGTATAATGAGGTTATAAGGCTTATAGAAGAATATCCCGAGATCCAGATACTGGATTCAAAGATGGAGGTATTTTAAGATGTTACCTTACAAGAGATCAAAAAGGGTTGCTGATCTGCTGAGAGAGGTGATTGCAGATATAATAATGAAAAGGCTAAAAGACCCCCGCATCGGCTTTCTTACTGTTACTGGAGTGGATATCACTGATGACCTGAGGAATGCCTCAGTATATGTAAGCATCCTTAAGGAAGAAGACAGGGAGATCACCCTTGAGATATTGAATTCTGCCCAGGGATTCATAAGGCAAGAGGTGGCGAAACAGGTAAAGATAAAATTTATCCCTACTCTTCGCTTTGTCCTTGATACCTCAATAGAATATGGTGCAAGGATAGATAGCCTTCTGAAAAGGATCAAAGAGAATGGGCAGGCCTGAGATATGAAACCTACTGTTACTTCATCACCTCCTGAAATCCTCCTTGATTTTCTGAGAGACGCCAAAAACTTAGTCCTTGCCACCCATATAAATCCTGAAGGAGATGCCTTAGGATCGACCCTTGCACTTTCGATGGCACTGGAAAGGCTAAATAAACATACCCTCCTCTTTGACAGGGACAGGGTGCCAGAATTTTATAGATACCTGCCAGGGGTTGAAAGATTCAGGAATCTTGATTTTAATAGCTTATTAAAGGATTTTCAAGCCTCTCACGGAAGTATTGATGCAATCATCCTCCTTGATTGTAACACCCCTGAAAGGGCAGACATAGAGATCCCTGAAGGAATCTCCCTCGTCATAATCGACCACCATGAAATCCCCGGGGGTACAAAATCAGGGCCTGAACCCCTCATATGGATAGATCCCACTGCTCCTGCCACAGGCATGATGGTGTATAAACTCATAAAGGCACTGGGAGTTGAGCTTGATTATGAAATGGCACTGAATCTCTACACAGCCATTGCCGTTGATACAGGGACATTCCGATATTCCAATACATCCAGTGAGGTCCTTCAGGTGGCCTCAGAACTCCTCCAGCTGGGTGTAAGGCCTGAAAGGGTCTCAGAAGCCCTTTATGATAACTGGTCTATTAATAGATTCAGACTACTTATAAACTCCCTCTCTACCCTTGAGGTTGACGACTCCGTTGGTGGCGAGGTAACAGTAGCGATTATTTATGTGGATGAAGGGATGTTTAAAGAGACGGGTACCTCAGAGGAAGATACAGAAAACTTTTCCAGTTTTCCAAGGATGATAAAGGATGTGAAGGTCTCGGTATTTCTGAGGCAGATCGGACCCTCTAAATGGAAGGCTTCCCTTCGCTCCAAGGGCCTCATAAATGTTGCCTCAGTGGCAAGGAGATTTGGTGGAGGGGGTCATAGAAATGCTGCTGGTTTTTTCATAGATGGGGAACTTGAGGATATAAAGAGAAGGATAAAAGAGGCTATTAATGAGATGGCGAGGTAGATGAGGCTTAAGGCTTTAGGCTGAAGGCTGAAGAAAAAAGAAAAAAGACAAAAATTAATTTTTAACTTCAGCCTACCGCCTTCAGCCTATCTTGGTGGCGAGGTAACAGTTGAGGTCACGGAAAAGGATCACTAAGGGTATTATAAAAGAATTCCAGAGATTCGGAAACCTCCTCTGGCAGAGGGGACTCATAAGTTATCAGGCTGGAAATATAAGCCTTCTTGATAAGGATTCCATAATTATTAAAAGAAGGGGTGCACCCTTAGGATTTCTTAAAGAGAAGGATGTAATAAGGGCACCCCTTGAGGGTGAAGATCCCTCTGCATCCAGTGAACTTCCCACCCATCAGGCAATCTATAAAAAGACTGATGCCAGGGCAATTATCCACTGCCATCCACCCCATGCAGTTACACTCTCACTTTTTATGGATGAGATAACACCCCTTGACACAGAGTCACATCTTCTTATTGGAAAGGGCATACCAGTTATAAAGGCACCCCAAGGTGGCAAGGCAATAGAAGAGATTGCTGAGGTATTGAAGAGAAACAGGATTGTTATTATAAAGGGTCACGGAACCTTTTCCAGGGGCCAGACCCTCGAGGAGGCCTTCTCGATTACCACAACCTTAGAATACAGTTGTCACATCTACTGGGCATGGCTTGTGGCATCATCAAGCCATTTAAGATAATCCTCAGAACCCTCAAGAATCCCCAATGCTATAATCTCAGGAACTGAGTAGGGATGGATTTCCTTTACCCTCTCTTTTAATCTACCAAAGAGTGACCTCCTTGACTTTACGATAAGAAGGGTTTCAGGCTCATCCTCAATCCTTCCCTGCCAGAGATATATGGATCTTATACCTTTAATAATATTTACACAACCTGCAAGCCCCTCCTCCACAAGCCTCCTGGCAATCTTCTGCGAGACCTCCTCATCAGGGGCAGTTATAAATATCACAATGTAATCACTCATCATCCTCACCTCCAATTAAATTACCTTTATATAAAGTTCCCTTAATTGTTTTGGTTCAACCTGGGAGGGTGCACCACTCATGAGACACACCCCCTTCTGCGTCTTTGGAAAGGCTATAACATCTCTTATAGAATTTGCCTTTACCATCAACATCACGAGTCTATCAAGACCAAGGGCAATTCCTCCGTGGGGTGGTGCCCCAAACCTAAGGGCCTCTATAAGAAACCCAAACTTCTGCATTGCCTCTTCCTCAGGGATACCAAGGATTCTGAACATCTGGGCCTGAAGCTCGGGTTTATGGATCCTTATGCTACCACCTCCAATTTCATAACCATTCAGGACTATATCATAGGCCTTTGCCTTGAGCCTTGAAAGTATGGAGTCAGGATCTTTCAGGTCTTCCTCTTTTACTGAAAAAAGTTTATCTATATCCTCATCAACAGGGGAGGTGAAGGGATGATGCATTGCCTGAAACCTCTTTTCATCAGGATTCCACTCAAGAAGGGGAAAGTCCACTATCCAAAGGAAATTAAACCTATCCTTTATGAGATTCAGCCTCCTGCCAAGCTCAAGCCTCAATCTTCCAAGGACTGAATGAACCACCTCCTCTCTGTCTGCTACAAAGAGCATCAAGTCTCCCTCTTCTGCCTTGAGCCTCTCTGCCATCTGTCTGAGGACCTCTTCGGGAAAAAACTTTGCTATGGGGGAGTCAAAACCCTGCCTTATCTTTATCCATGCAAGACCCTTTGCCCCGAAGGCCTTTACCTCCTCTGTAAGCAGGTCGATCTCCCTTCTTGAAAGACCTGCCATCCCCTTTCCATTTATTGCCTTAACCCTTCCACCATCCTTCAGGGCATCAAGAAAGACCTTGAATTGACCTTTCTCTGCAAGGTCAGCCATATCAACAAGTTCGAGGCCAAATCGGGTATCAGGTTTATCCGTTCCATATCTTTCCATGGCATCCTTAAAAGTGAGTCTCGGAAAGGGTACAGTAATCTCTGTCTCCAGAACCCTTTTGAATAGATCCTGAAGAAGCCCTTCTGTTAAGGAAAGTATCTCCTCCATATCCATAAAAGATGTCTCAAGGTCAATCTGGGTGAACTCAGGCTGTCTATCTGCCCTGAGGTCTTCGTCTCTGAAGCATCGGGCAATCTGAAAGTATCTTTCAAATCCTGAAATCATCAGTATCTGCTTAAATAACTGAGGTGACTGTGGCAAGGCATAAAAACCTCCTGGATTTAATCTGCTTGGCACAAGAAAATCCCTTGCCCCCTCGGGTGTGGATTTAGTGAGCATGGGTGTCTCAATCTCAAGAAATCCCAATTTATCAAGATAATCCCTTACGGTCTTTGTAACCCTATGTCTTATGATAATATTCTTCTGAATCTCAGGCCTTCTTAAATCAAGGTATCTGTACCTCAACCTGAGGGATTCTGATGTCTCAATTGAGGAATCAATAGGAAAGGGAGGTGTCTGGGATTCAGCAAGGATCTGGAGCTCTTCGGCATGGAGTTCAAGGGTACCTGTGGAAAGATCTGGATTCTCCGTGCCCTCTGGTCTCCTCCTCACCTCACCTTTCACAGCAATTACATATTCAGACCTCAAGTCATGGGCAAGCTCATGGGCACTCTTTGAGACCTCAGGGCTGAATACCACCTGCAGGACCCCGCTTCTGTCTCTCAGGTCAACAAAGATAAGTCCTCCATGGTCCCTTCTCCTGAATACCCAGCCAGAAAAGGTATATCTCTTTCCAATATCTCCTTCGTTTACCTCTGCACAGGCCTTTTCCTTGAGCATCTCATGCACTATCCTTTAAAAGACCAACCTCCCTTTTTAAAAGCCTTATCTCCTCGGAAGTCAATTGTCTCAGTTCTCCAGGTTTAAGATCTCCAAGCCTCAAGCCATTAATTGCAATCCTTCTTAATTTAAGCACTGGGTGTCCTATCTTTTCAAACATCCTCCTTACCTGCCTTTTTCTGCCTTCATAGATGGTGATCTCCACCCACGAATTCTTCTCTGAATATCTCACAAGTCTCACCCTTGCAGGACTTGTGGGGCCATCCTCCAACCTTATACCCTTTCTTAACCTCTTAAGCCCCTCTTCCTCTACATAACCTTTAACCTTCACGAGATAGGTCTTAGGTATCTTTTTTGAGGGGTGGAGGATTGCGTGACTGAGCTCTCCATCATTTGTGAGCAAGAGAAGACCCTCTGAGTGATAATCCAGTCTTCCCACAGGATAGATCCTGTAAGGAATCCTCTTTAGAAAGTCCTTTACAGTGGGTCTTCCCTGAGGATCGTAAAGGGTTGTCACCACACCTGCTGGCTTATATAGAAGATAATATACCTTTGGCTCAGGTCTCAGAAGGAGCTTACCATCAACCTTTATATGGTCCCTCTGGGGATCGGCCTTCATTCCAATGGTTGCCACCTTCCCATTAACAGTAACCCTTCCCTCGAGTATAAGCCCTTCAGCCTTTCTCCGTGAGGCGATACCCATTTCAGCAAGGATCTTCTGAAGTCTTACCAAAGCCATAGAACTATAATTTTACCACAATCAGATTCCTTTTTATATTGCTGTGGGGTAAGGTCCTTTCAAAGACCTCAAGATTTACCCCCTTACTTGGTGGCGAGGTAACAGTTAGCCCTCCCATCTCTTCTATCTCCCTATAAACCTCAGGACCCTTGTTAAGAACAATTATCCCACCCTCTTTGAGAATGGGCTGAGCAAATTTTATTATATCCCTTATTTTAAACAATGCCCTTGAGACAACAGCATCCACCTTTAAATGAGACCCCATATCCTGAATCCTCTTCTGGTGAACCTCCACATCCTTAAGCCCCAGCTTATGAATCATATATCTCAGAAAGGCAGACCTCTTTCTTGACGGCTCTATCAAGTGCATCCTCAGGTCAGGTCTTACAATCTTAATGACGAGTCCTGGAAATCCTCCACCGCTTCCCACATCAGCAACACTTTTGACCCCTTCCTTGGTGGCAAGGTAACGGTCGAGAAAGGGAAGATAAAGAAGGGAATCGAGAAAATGTTTTTCTATAATATCCTTTTCCTCTTTGATTGATGTAATATTATAGGCCCTGTTCCATCTTCTGAGCTCTTTGATATAAAAGATAAATTTCATAAGAAGGTCTTCAACTGTTACCTCGCCACTGGAAACTGTTACCTCGCCAGGCCCTATGCCGAGTTCCCTTAAACCCCTTTTTAACAGGTCTATTGAGTTTGCCTGTAAGGTTTCTGAAGGTGTTACATCGCCACTAAAGGAGATTTTTTTATCCATATGTTATAATATACCGAAAATCGGGAGAAGGCAATGAGCGAGATTTTAGTGGCAAGGTAAGGGAGGATGAAGTTCTTTATTGATACAGCAAATATTGAAGAGATTAAAAGGGCCTCTGCCATAGGTGTAATTGATGGCGTCACCACAAATCCCACTCTTTTGGCAAAAGAGAAGAGAGAACCCATAGGCCTTCTCAAAGAAATCTGCAGTATTGTGAATGGACCTGTAAGTGCTGAGGTCCTGAGCACAAGGGCAGAGGATATGGTAAAAGAGGCAAGGGAGCTTTCAAAGATTGCACCAAATATAGTTGTAAAGATTCCCATGACAGAAGAGGGCCTCAGGGCAGTGAAACAGCTCAGCTCAGAAGGGATAAAGACAAATGTAACCCTTGTCTTTTCTCCCTCCCAGGCACTGCTTGCTGCAAAGGCAGGTGCTACTTATGTAAGCCCTTTTGTGGGAAGACTTGATGACATAAGTCACAGGGGGATGGAGCTTATTGCAGATATAATAGCCATATATAAGAATTATTCCTTCACAACAGAGGTGATAGTAGCAAGCATTAGAAATCCCCTCCATGTTGTGGAGGCAGCAAAGATCGGAGCTCCCATAGCCACCATTCCCTACAGTGTCATTACGCAACTTTTAAAACATCCCTTAACAGATATAGGGATTCAGAGATTTCTTCAGGATTGGGAGACCTTGAAATCAACAATTAAATAAAAGAGGAGAGAGATGCCTATTTTTGAATACAAATGTAATATCTGTGGAGAGGAATTTGAAAGGCTCGTGATGAAAAGGGACGAAGAGATCATCTGTCCAAAATGCGGTGCAAAGGAAGTGAAGAAGAAGTTCTCTGTTTTTGGCATGAGTGGAGTGGAAAATCCTGCGTCAGGCTGCTCTGGCTGTTCCAGCTCCTCCTGCAGTAGCTGCCACTAAACTGTTACCTCGCCACCAAGCTGTTACCTCACCACTTATAACTGCTATCCCTCTTTGGCTACTTCAATAGTACAACGGTTGTAGTTTAAAGGGATTTTCCCTCAAAATCTTTTTAAGTTTAAAAGGCCTTCCCTCAAGGACAAAGAGACAGAGACCTTTAAGTTCCTGAGTTGAGACATCCCCTGCCAGTGGCGAGGCAGGGACAATCTTCCACGAAACATAGACATCTGCCTTAGAATCGTATATATCAATCCATCTAAAGATAAATTCCATCTCCCCTGGAATATCGAAAAAGGAGAAATTATCCATCACCTCTTTCGATACCAGAAGTTTCTCCAGTCTTTCCCTGTCCTTATTCATATAGGCCTCTTTAATCTCCAACACCACTTCCATTGCCTCCTTCGCAATAATAGACTCTTCAGATGGTCTCTTTACCTCCTTTGAACAGGCATTCATTGTCGTGATTAATAAAAAAAGCAATGTCAAGACCCCAACAGTGAAGTCCCTTTTGCCCATACCCGCTCCTTTCTCTATGCACTGATTAATGAAATATCTCAAATCTCCTCATCCTTATATTTGTAAGGATACCTGCCATTATAAAATTACTCAAAAGGGCACTGCCACCATAACTCATAAAGGGAAGGGGAATTCCCACAACAGGTGTAAGACCCAGTGTCATGCCTATATTTATAAATACATAAAGACCTGTAAGAACCACTATACCCAGGGCAAGGATCCTGCCAAAGTCATCCCTTGCCTTTCGGGCCGTATCAAATCCCCTGAGCATATAAAGCAGATAAAGGCTCAGGACTATTACCGCACCAAAAAATCCCCACTCTTCTGTAAAGACTGCAAATATAAAATCTGTATGTTTCTCAGGAAGAAATTTCAAAGGGCCTTGGGTTCCTCTTAAATATCCCTTTCCAAAAAATCCACCTGATCCAATCGCTATCTTTGACTGCTTTATGTGATACCCAATACCCATAGGATCTATATCCTCGCTCAAAAAGGCCTGGATCCTCTTTTTCTGATAATCCTTCAGACCTTCCCAGAAGACAGGCCATAAAAAGGGTAGAGAGATCAGACTAACGATTATAGCCATCTTTAAAAACCTTGATTCAGCTCCATAAAGGAGGAGAATGCAGAGGAAGGCAAGAAAGATTATAGCTGCTGAGCCAAGATCAGGCTGTTTAAGAATCAAAATTACGGGGAGGATCACAAAATAGAGAAATATCTTAAATATTACACCTGCTGTCAGCCTTGTTCTTAAATCATGCAGATACTGAGCCAGGGTGATAAGAAAGGCTACCTTGAATATATCGGTTGGCTGGAAGGAGAAAAGGCCTAAGTCAATCCATCTGCTGGCACCCATGATCTTTTTGCCAGCCACGAGGACAATGACCAAGAGCAATACACTTATTACATAAAAAAGAAGGCTCAGCCTTTTCAACCATTGATAATCCACAAAGAGTATCCCAAAAAAGACTGTTATACCGAGGATAAGCCATATAATCTGCCTTTCAAAAAATTTAAGCCCTGGGCCTTCCGGGAGGAAGAGACCCTGGACTGTATATTCAGGTATTCGTGTTGCACTATAAATTGTGAGAATCCCAAGGATGGAAAGGGTCACAACAATAGAAAAGACCATCCAGTCAAGATGCAGAAGCCTATTAAAGATCTTGGACATCACTGTTACCTCGCCACCAATCCTCAATCTCCCTGATGGTCAGGGATAGCCATCTTCTTTATTCTAAAGAAACTCTCCAGACCAGCCCTTGCAATAGGTGCTGCTACAGAGCCTCCCTGTCCTCCATGCTCCACAAAGACTGTCATTGCTATCTGGGGATTCTCCACAGGTGCAAAGGCAACAAACCAGGCATGGTCCCTCTCTCTTTCTGCGAGTTTATGGGTCTCGATGGCCTTTGATATAACCTGGGCAGTACCTGTCTTGCCTCCCACATAAATTCCCTGCAATCTTGCAGCACCCCCTGTGCCTCCAGGCTCGTTTACCACACCCTTGAGGGCATCCCTGATAAGATTGAGTGTCTCTTGAGAGATGTTTATGCTTATCTCCTGAACCATACTCTGTGGGGAGTTAATCTCCTCTGTCTTCCTTAAAAGTCTCAATTCCTTTAAGTATCCTCCATTCGCCACTGCCCCTATCATCCTTGCAAGCTGCACAAGTGTGGCCGATACATAGCTCTGACCTATTGCTGCAGAAAGGGTCTCCCCTGGATACCATGGCTGGCCCAGGGTCTTAATCTTCCATTCAGTAGAAGGCACTATCCCCTTTCTTTCACTGACAAGCTTTATCCCTGAAGGCTGACCAAGACCAAGCCTCCTGGCATATTCGGCAATCCTGTCTATACCCAGAATCCTTCCAACCTCATAAAAGTATACATCACAGGACTCCACTATTGCCCTCTTTAAATTAACCGTGCCATGCCCTTCCTTTTTCCAGCATCGGAAAAACCTGTTTCCAAAGGGAATTCCTCCGGAGCAGGTGTATGTGGTGGAGGGCTTAATAATCCCCTCTTCAAGACCCGCGATAGCCACCACAATCTTGAATACTGATCCAGGCGGGTATTGTGCCTGGAATGCCCTATTTATGAAGGGATGCCACGGGTCTTGCGAGAGTTGCCGCCAGTAATCTGGGTCTGCACCCCTTGAGAATCTATTGGGATCAAAGGAAGGAAGACTTCCAAGGGCAAGAACCTCACCCGTGTTAGGATCAATGGCAACAAAGGCACCTGCCCTCCCTTGATAGGCCTCTTCCATTGCCTTCTGAACCTCTATATCTATGCTCAATGTGATATCCTGCCCCTTTTCTGGTGGCACCACTTGAAGTAGCCTTACCTCGTTGCCAAGGGCATCTACCTCCACAATCTTCTTTCCATATCTGCCCCTGAGAAGGTCATCATATACCTTTTCCACACCCCACTGTCCTACAAAGGCATCCTGTGGCACACCTTCCTGCCGTAAGAACTCCCATTGTTCTTTTGTGATTCTGCCAAGATAACCTATAAGGTGGGCGCCTATGGATCCATAAAGATATCTCCTGATAAAGGTGGTGGAAACACTGAGCCCAGGATAATCAGAATGCCTTGCCTCAATCCTTGCCACTTCCTCAAAAGAAAGCCCTTCCTTTATGGTGATAGGCTCTATCTCTGACCTTCTATTCTTTATCTTCTCAAGGATCTCCTCTTTCGGAATCTTAAGCAGGTCTGCAATCTCCTGGATCTGCCCTTCAGAGGTATATTCTGGGCTGAGCTGAGCAACAAAATAGGGCAGATTCTTCACAAGGGGCACTCCATTTCTATCATAGATGATCCCCCTCTGGGGCTCTATAGGGATAATCCTCTGTCTGTTTGCCTCAGCAAGTCTGGTATAGGTCTCTCTTTCAATCACACAGAGTTGAAAAAGCCTCAAAAGCAGTATTGTAGATATTATCAATGCAATAACCTCTGCAATCCTCATCCTCCTGAAGACCATTACCTTCAAGGCTGAATCCCTCTGCTCAAACATTCAGGCCTCCTCCCTAAGGGCTGTTCTTCTCTTTAGTGGCGAGCTAACAGGACCCGCAAAGTATCCCAGAGGTGCATTTATGAGGGATTGCCCAATAATTGTATATATAACCCATCCTGAAAGATGAACAGGCTGATCCTTCAAGCCCATCACAAGAAGGACGAAGAGACTATCAAGGAGTGTCATAAAAAAGATACCGATTATTCCCAGTATGGGGCTCCACACAAAGAACCCTCCGAGGATATTTGCCGATAAATAACCTATGAGGGTCTTTGAGATCATATTCGCTCCCCAGAATCCTGAAAGGATATCCTCTATGAACCCCACAACTGCACCAAAACATGCTGCCTTAAGGTCATCCCTCTTTCTCATACCAAATATAAAGACAAGGGCAGTAAGAAATTCGGGTTTCACTCCCAGTATCAGGATCTTTCCCTCCAGATAAATAGCAAGCACAAGGAGGCATAACCAACTTATGGTGGCGAGATAATAGGGCCCTTCCATATTAAGCCTTGATCTACTGCCACCTTTGCCACTGAAGTGGACCATCACTCTCACCTCGCCGCTAACTGTTACATCTTCCACTAAGTAAGTCCCTTGCACCACCGTATAGTGCCTTCTATCAAGCAGGACTCTAAGGCTTCACCGACCTTTCAATAACAGCTACAAACTCAAGAGACCTCAGGTTCTGCGCAGTCTTTACAGAGATCTCTTTAAAAAAATTCCCTTCCTTTATATCAGAGACATAACCTACCAATATCCCTTCAGGAAATATACCATCCAGCCCTGATGTTATCACCCAGTCATTCTTTATTACCTCTGTCTCAGAGGGCACATATTTAATTAAGAGGCCATAACCTGTACCAGAGGCGATTCCCTCTGCACGGGTCTCGAGAAATCTCACGGCAACCCTAAAAGCCGGATCATCCAGGAGAAGGACCTCCGAAAACCCCCTGCCAGCAGATATTACCTTTCCCACAAGCCCTCTTGGCGTTACAACGGTCATATCCTTTTTCACGCCATCCTCCTCACCTTTATCTATCACAACTGCATTAGACCATCTTGAAAGCCCCCTCCTTATAACCCTTGCAAAGGTAACAACATCCTTGCGAGAATCCTTCAATCCCAGAAGCCCTTTAAGAATCAGATTTTCTCTCTTTATGTTTTCATACTCCACAAGCCTCTCCCGGAGGATATCCAGCTCTCTCTCAAGTTGCTCCACCCGCTCCTTTTTTAGAATGAAGGCCTGCCACTGGTTCTCTATCACAAGCCATACCTTTGAGGTCAACAGGCCCATGAGATCATAGGGATAGGAAAGGTATCTCAAAGGCCCGCTGATCTTGGAGGTCAAGAATGACAATATAAGAACAATCAGGATAACAAAGAAGACAGGTTTAAATTTCATCTATTATTTAAGGCAACCATTTTAAGAAGCTCAAGGTCATCGAGGATCTTGCCTGCTCCTCTAACCACTGCGGTAAGGGGATCATCAGCCACAATTACTGGCACACCCGTCTCTTCTGCTATCAGACGATCAAGCCCCCTTAGAAGTGCTCCTCCTCCTGCCATCACAATACCCCTGTCAACTATATCAGCAGAGAGTTCAGGTGGGGTGTTCTCAAGGGTAGTCTTTACTGTTTCAAGTATTATACTTACCGGTTCTTTAAGGGCCTCCCTTATCTCATCCTCTGTTATAACCACTGATTTCGGAGTTCCTGAAAGGAGGTCCCTTCCTTTAATCTCCATTGTCCTGTTTTCGGAGTCCACCTTATAGGCAGAACCAATCTCAATCTTGATCTGTTCTGCTGTCCTTTCACCAACCAGTAAATTATACTTCCTCTTGAGGTAGGCTATTATTGCTTCGTCCATCTTATCACCACCAACCCTTACTGCCTTGCTATAGACGATTCCTCCTAAGGAGATAACAGCCACATCTGTAGTGCCACCCCCTATGTCCACAATGATGTTACCGTAAGGCTCATTTACAGGTAACCCAACCCCTATTGCAGCAGCCATAGGCTCTTCTATGAGATAAACCTCCCTTGCTCCTGAGCTCTGGGCTGCATCCTTTACCGCCCTCTGCTCAACCTGCGTAATACCAGAGGGAACACCTATTATTATCCTTGGTGCAATGAAGCCTTTACGATCATGAACCTTTTTTATAAAATACCTGAGCATCTCTCCAGTGGCATCAAAATCCGCTATCACTCCGTCCTTCACAGGCCGCAGGGCAACCACATTCTGAGGGGTCTTACCGAGCATCCTCTTTGCCTCTGCTCCCACTGCTATAATCTTCCTATCATCCCTTCTGTAAACCACAACGGAAGGCTCATTACAGACTATACCCTTACCCTTTATGTAAACAAGGGTATTGGCTGTGCCAAGGTCAATGGCAAGGTCTTTAGAAAACCATCCAAGTAATTGATTGAACATCTTATATCTGCCTCCTTAAATTTTTATGATACCTCTATTACAGTAGTATCTGCAAGCTCGTCTCCCAGTCTCCTTAATGATGAGCTACCTATAAGCATAACCACCTCAAAAAGTACTATAATCCCTCCAAGGATGATACCGAGGATAGGTATTTTACCGAGGAGTAGGGCAAAAAACAAGGGGCTATTTCTGATTATGGAATCCTTTGTGCTTGCCGGAGTTCCATCCCTTTTTATCACCCTGAGATGGGTGAGAACCTTCCCTATACTTCTTCCATCAAAAAGTCCATCTGCTATCAGGATATAGATTAGACCTGCCAGAAAACCAGGGGTCTTTAAAAACTCTATAAGGACCAACACAATGATGCCATCGATCATCTTTGCCAACAACCTGACGATTAAAGAAGGTTTTCTATCCATTTCTCCAGTCACTCCTCACCTTCAGATCCTGTCCCCTCTGTTACTTCGCCACTCACCTCCCACAAGGTCTCTCGATCCTTACCCTCTTCCTTTTCTGCCACCTTTCCTATACCCACAATCCTGTCACCCTCCTCGAGATCCATCAATTTCACACCCTGGGTACTTCTTCCCTGCACAGGTATATTCTTTGCCTTTGTCCTGATGAGCTTTCCTGTATTCGTGATGATCACGATCTCGTCCTCATCTATTACCTGAAGAAGGCCTACTGCATTTCCTCCCTTTGGTGTTACTTTTATAGAGATAACTCCCTTTCCACCCCTGCCCTGCACTGGATATTCCTTTATGTCAGTCCTCTTTCCAAGACCCTTCTCCGTAACTGTAAGAAGGGTTACACCCTCCTGAGCTACCTCTGCACTTACCACCTCATCATCTTCTGAAAGCCTTATACCAATCACTCCCTTTGCAACCCTTCCAACAGGCCTCACCTCTTCTTCCTTAAACCTTATAGAAAGTCCCTTCTTTGTGCCGATTATAAGATCGGATTTCCCGTCAGTCTCTCTTACAGCAATAAGCTCATCATCCTCTTCAAGGCTTATAGCTATAACACCCCTTCCCCTGGGAGAGGAAAACTCCTTAAGAGGGGTCTTTTTTACAATACCCTTTTTTGTAAACATTACAATATAACCCTCACTGCCACTAAGTTTATCCAGCCTTGTAACAAGGGCTGTGGCAATCTTTTCATCCTGTTCTAAGGGAAGAAGATTAACTATTGCCTTTCCCCTGCTGTATCTTCCTGCCTCTGGTATCTGATAGACCTTCAGCCAGTAAAGTCTGCCCTTATTTGTGAAAAAGAGTATGTAGTCGTGGGTTGAACCTAAATACAGGGCCGAGACATAATCCTCCTCCTTGGTCTCCATTCCCAAAAGTCCCTTTCCTCCCCTCCTCTGACTCCTGTACTGTGAGAGGGGGGCCCTTTTTATATACCCTTGATGGGAAATGGTGATAACAGAGTCTTCTTCTGAAATGAGATCCTCGATCCTCAGCTCTCCAGTCTCCTCCACTATATCCGTCCTCCTCGGATCTCCGTATCTCTCTTTAATTTCCAGCAGTTCCTCCTTAATAATCTTCTTCACCCTCAGCTCGCTTCCGAGAATCTCCTTCAACCTACTGACCTCCCTCTGGATCTCTTCAGATTCTTTTATAATCCTGTCCCTTTCAAGGGCAGTGAGTCTCTGGAGTTTCATATCAAGAATTGCCTGTGCCTGGATCTCTGAAAGAGGATAATTCTTCATCAGGCCCACCTTTGCCTCTTCAGGAGACTTAGAGCCCTTTATAAGGGTTATTATCTCATCAAGGTTTTCCACTGCAATCTTTAATCCCTCCAGTATGTGAGCCCTCTCTTCAGCCTGCTTGAGTTCAAAGGTAGTCCTGCGGAGAACCACATTTCTTCTATGCTCAAGAAAGTGGTTCAGGAGCCTTTTGAGATTCAATACCCTTGGCTGTCCACCTACAAGACCGAGCATAATGACACCGAAGGTGGATTCCATCTGGGTATGCTTGTAAAGATTATTCAGGATCACCTGAGCAACTTCACCTTTTTTTAACTCCAAGACGATCCTTATACCATCCCTATCTGACTCGTCCCTCAGGTCCGAGATACCCTCAAACCTCTTTTCCTTTATAAGCTCGGCAATCCTTTTTAAAAGGCCTGCCTTATTTACCTGATAGGGTATCTCTGTTATAACTATCCTTTCACCCTTTTTATCCCTCTCTATCCTTGCCCTTGCCCTGATCTTTATCAGGCCCTTTCCGTGAAGATAGGCCTCTTTTATTCCCTGGGTACCGTAAATTATCCCTCCGGTGGGAAAATCTGGCCCTTTCAAGACAGTCATCAACTCTTCAATAGATGTATTGGGTTCATCAAGGAGTTTGACAAGGGCATCAACAACCTCTGAAAGATTATGGGGAGGGATATTTGTTGCCATCCCCACTGCTATACCTGAAGAACCGTTGATCAGGAGATTTGGCACCTTTGAAGGAAGGACAACAGGCTCTTCTGTGGTCTCGTCAAAATTTGGCACAAAATCAACAGTATCCTTATCTATATCCTCAAGGAGCTCCTCTGCTATCTTTGCCAGCCTCGCCTCTGTATATCTGTAGGCTGCTGGGGGATCTCCATCAATAGAACCAAAATTCCCCTGACCATCCACAAGGGGGTATCTCATATTAAAATCTTGGGCAAGCCTTACAAGGGCATCGTAGACAGCGGTATCTCCATGGGGATGATATCTTTTAAGCACCTCTCCCACAACACCAGCACATTTTGAATATTTCTTCCCTGGAAGAAGCCCTTCCCTGTACATAGCGTACAGGATCCTTCTCTGAACAGGCTTCAACCCATCTCTTACATCAGGAAGGGCCCTACCTATGATTACGCTCATGGCATAATCAAGGTAGCTCACCTTCATCTCTTCTTCTATCTCTACTGTAGCCACAGGGGCACTAATTAAATCCTTCTGCTCCTCTGCCATATTCCCTCCTAACCGTTACTTTGCCACCTAATATACGGTTTAGATATCCAGATTCCTTACCTCAAGGGCGTGCTTCATTATAAACTCCTTTCGCGGTTCTACCTGATCACCCATCAAGATGGTAAATATCTCATCCGCCCTCACAGAATCCTCTATGGTTACCTTAAGAAGAGACCTCCTTTCAGGGTCCATTGTGGTTTCCCAGAGCTGATCAGGATTCATCTCTCCAAGACCCTTATACCTTTGAATGGTGAGACCTTTCTTGCTCAGAGCGAGAAGGTATTCCAGAAGCCCTTTATCTGTTTTAAATTCCTTCTTCACAGGGTCTGCCTTCTCTGCCTTCAGAATCACCGTATAAGGGGGCAAAAAGTCCTCTCTTGCCCTGTAAAGGGTCCAAAGCTCCTTGTATTCTGGTGAGGCAATGAGTTCATGGTCAATATCCATCTTTATCAGCCCATGTTTTATCGAGATCCTGTATCCACCATGTTCCTCATCAGGTTCTATCTCGGAGATCTGGAGATCAGGTATGGCCTCCTTAAGAGCAGAGATCAATTCCTTTAATCTCTGTTTTGCCTTGAAGGTATCTTTGTTTACAGATTTACTCACAAGAAAACTTAAGACATCCGGATCCTTTCTCTTGAGCTTGAACCATTCAAGGAGTTTTTCAAAGGACTGAAGCGTCTTGAGTTTCTTTGTAAGCTCTCCCGCCTTTACAGGCATGTTATTGGCCTTCAATTCTACTTCTGCCTCTACAATCTTAAAGAGCATATCCTGAAGTTCTGAATCCGTCTGGACATAAAATTCCTGTTTGCCTCTCTTTACCCTGTAAAGAGGGGGCTGGGCGATATAGAGATAACCCTTTTCAATCACCTCAGGCATCTGTCGGAAAAAGAATGTGAGAAGGAGTGTTCTTATATGGGCACCGTCCACATCGGCATCGGTCATGAGGATGATCTTGTGGTATCGAATCTTTGAGATATCAAAATCATCAGGACCTATACCGGTGCCAAGGGCTGTTATAAGCACCCTGATCTCTTCACTGGAGAGCATTTTATCAAAACGGGCCTTCTCCACATTAAGGATCTTACCTCTCAGGGGAAGGATGGCCTGAAATCTCCTGTCCCTTGCCTGTTTTGCAGAACCTCCTGCAGAGTCTCCCTCAACAATAAAGAGTTCTGAAAGGGCCGGATCCTTCTCTGAACAATCTGCAAGCTTTCCTGGCAGGGTTGTATCCTCCAGAAGGCCCTTTCGGCGTGTAAGTTCCTTTGCCCTTCTTGCTGCCTCCCTTGCCCTGGCTGCCTGAAGGGCCTTCTCCACTATCTTTCTTGCAACCGAGGGATTTTCTTCAAAATATTGAGAGAGCTTATCATTTACGATGGACTCAACTATTCCCTTCACCTCTGTGTTGCCCAGTTTCATCTTCGTCTGACCCTCAAACTGGGGATTGGGAAGTTTTACACTTATCACAGCTGTAAGACCTTCTCTCACATCATCACCTGTGAGGGTCTCTTTTCCTTCTTTAAGAATCCCTGCCTTCAGACCATAGGAATTAACGGTCCTTGTGAGGGCTGACTTAAAACCTATAAGATGTGTACCCCCTTCACGGGTATTTATGTTATTTGCAAAACAGTAGATGCTCTCTGCATAACCATCATTGTACTGAAGGGCTATCTCGACTACCACATCCTCCTTTTCACCCTCAATATAAACAGGCCTCGGATGTATAGGGGTCTTATTCTTATTGAGGTGCTCTACAAAAGAGACTATACCTCCTTTGTAACTGAAGACCTCCTTTCTTCCTGTCCTCTCATCTTTAAGGGTGATCTGCAGACCCTTATTTAAAAAGGCAAGCTCTCTCAGCCTCTGTGCAAGGGTGTCTGTATTGAATTCTGTTGTCTCAAATATAAGGGGGTCAGGCTTAAAGGTAATCTTTGTTCCTCTTGCCTTAGTCTTTCCAACTATTGTAAGGGGTGTCTTTGGCTTCCCCCTTTCATAGGACTGATGATAAACCTGACCATTCTGCCTCACCTCAAGCTCAAGCCACTCTGAGAGGGCATTCACTACAGAGACCCCTACACCATGAAGTCCTCCAGAGATCTTATAGGCCTTTGACTCAAATTTACCACCAGCATGAAGCTCTGTGAGGACTATCTCAGCAGCACTTCTGCCTTCAGGGTCACCAGGATGGGGTTCTGTGGGTATCCCCCTTCCATCGTCTATTACAGTGCAGCTTCCGTCATGGTGTATTATCACCTCTATGTTTTTACAATATCCTGCCAAGGCCTCATCTACACTGTTATCCACAACCTCATACACAAGATGATGGAGTCCTTCTGGACCTGTTGATCCAATATACATGGCAGGCCGCTTCCGGACTGCATCAAGGCCTTTAAGGATCTTTATTGCCTCTGCGCCATAGGTGTCGCCAACAGATACCTCACCACCAGGCACTGTTACCTCGCCACCATCTGCTGTCTCTATATTCTCACCAGACTTTTTAATTTCAGCCATCTATGCTTGTAACCTCCTTATGGAGAGATAGTCTGCACAACTGTTACTTCGGGGGTACACAGGGGGAAACTGCGTTTCCCCCTGTGCGATCCCAATTGTTACCTCGCCACCGAAGTAATTTAAATCCTCATAGGCATTATTACTACAAGGTATTCCTCATCTCCATCACCCCTAAGAAGGGATGGCCCAAGAGGGTCATTGAATTCCATCACAATATAATCAGACTCTACAGCCTGAAGGGCATCCAGGATGTAGCGGGCATTAAATCCTATTGTAAAGGCATCTCCTGAATATTCAACAGCAAGTTCCTCTTCAGCACTCCCGAGCTCTGGATTGAAGGCACTCACCTTCAGGATACCTTCTGCCATATCAAGCCTTACAGCATTTGACCTTTCCCGGGAGATGATAGAAACCCTTTTCAGGGCCTTCTCAAACCCTGCTTTTAATACCACAAATCTCCGTGCCGAAGACCTTGGTATCACCTGTTCATAATTTGGAAATGTTCCTTCTATTACCTTCGTAAGAAACTGAAGATCCCCTGTCCGGAAAAGCACATGATTTTTACCTATCAAAAGGGTTACCGGATCATCTCCGAGTAACCTCTTAAGCTCTGTTACAGCCTTCTTGGGAAGAATAACCTTTATCTCTGAGTCTATCTCAACAGGTGTCCTGAAGAGGGCAAGCCTGTGGCCATCTGTTCCAACAGATGTAAGCTGACCCCCTTGGGTATTCAGGAGTATCCCGTTAAATACATATCTCGTATCAGCATCACTGGCAGCATAAACGGTCTTTTCAATCAATTCCCTCAGGAGTTCTCCATTGAGTATTACCTCCACTGGATCATTAATTTCTGGCCAGGCAGGAAACTCCTTAGGATCAAGACAGGAAAGCCTCATCGAGACCTTACCAGAATGGATATCTAGAGTAAAATTCTCTCCTTGTGTTAAGGTCAGTTCTTCATCCAGTTCCTTCACCATGGAGATAAATGTCTTAGCAGGAATAGCAAGGGCACCTTCTACAGAGGGCTTCACATTCAGGGAGACCTGAACAGCAGTCTCAAGATCTGTGGCATAAAGGACAGTACTGGGACCGCTGCAATCCAGAAGGAAGTGGCTGAGTATGGGCATAGTACTCTTCTTTTCCACTATCCCCTGGATATTACTCAACCCTTTCAGAAGTATCTCCTTTGATACAGTAAGCTTCATAATTGCCTCCTTACTTAGTGGCGAAGTAACAGTTGTGCAAAAGGGAAAACCCCTTAATATATTATGGCTTCAATTTCTCTATAAGAGACTTCACTATATTCTTAAAATTCTCATCCTTTGACATCCTCTCCTGTACCTGTTTACAGGCATAAATAACTGTGGAGTGGTCTTTTCCACCAAAATGCTTTCCTATGTCACTAAGGGAGAGCTCTGTCAATTCCCTTGCTAAAAACATAGCCACCTGTCTGGGAATCGCTACTTCCTTTGTCCTCCTCTTTAATTTAAGGTCCTGAACCTTCAAACCAAAGGTTTCAGCCACTGTCTTCTGGATCAGTTCAGGGGTGACGATCCTATCTTCATCAGAGATTACATCTTTAAGAACAGTCTTTGCCATCTCTATGGTTATGGGTGCCCCTGTAAGGGAGGAATGGGCTGCAAGTTTTATAAGACAGCCTTCCAGTTCTCTTATATTTGACTTTATCTTCTTTGCAAGCCAATGAGATACCTCTTCAGGAAGTCTTATCTTCTCCTTTTCAGCCTTTTTATTGAGGATAGCTATCTTTGTTTCATATTCTGGTGGTTGAATATCAGCTATCAGGCCCATGCTGAACCTCGTCTTTAATCTATCTGGTATATCCTGTATCTCTTTTGGTGGCCTGTCACTTGCCATAACAATCTGTTTCTGTTTATCGTAAAGAGAATTAAAGGTGTGAAAAAGCTCTTCCTGAACAGCTGCCTTCCCGGAAATAAACTGGATATCATCCAAAAGAAGTACATCGATATTTCTATACCTTTCCTTCAACTCTGCCATCTTCTGATGCCTTATTGCTGCCACAACCTCATTTGTAAACTGCTCTATGGGAACATAAAGGACAGAGAGACCTGATAAATTATCAACGATGTAGTTTCCTATGGCATTTATAAGATGGGTCTTACCAAGCCCAACACCTCCATAAATAAAAAGGGGATTATAAACTCTACCAGGCTGTTCCGAAACTGTCTTTGCAGCAGCATTGGCAAACTGATTACTTGGCCCAACAACAAAGGATTCAAAGGTATACTTTGGATTAAGAAATATACCCTTACTGGCAAGTTTCTTTGTCCTGTTTTCGATCTGGGCCACCTCTTTTTTAAATTCTTTATCCGTATCAGCAACCTTGAATTTAAACTGACCTGAAAAAGAACCCACTTCATTAAAGGCCTCAGTAAGGAAGCCAAGGTAATTATCCTCTATCCATTCCTTAAAGAATCTATTCGGAACCTCAAAAACCACCAAATCCTCTTTAAAATCAATAAGTTTTAATGGTTTAATCCATAACTCAAAAGAGCTACTTCCCACCTTCTCTTCAAGTTTAAGAAGTATCTTCTCCCAAATCTCCTGACCTTTTTTTAACATGTTACTAACACCTGTTAGTAATTCCTTTAAATACTATACTAAAAGATTATGGAGAATATCTTAATATTTTCTTTATAAACATTTTCCAAAGCCTTTTTACCTCCACCTAACATCTTTACTAACATAGTTGGCGGCAAAGTATCTTTGCAACCACCTTAAATCTGGCCACCAATTTTTGGGTAATACTAACAATCTTTAACCCCCTACTACCCCTACTACTTTAATAAATCTTTTTTAAGAAGTAGAAATTAGAACCATCAACTGTTACCTCGCCACCAATTCTACCTTACCTTTGTTTAACAATTTAAGGTATTCCTTAATAAAGATATCTATCTCTCCATCAAAGACAGAATCCACATCTCCTTTTTCAATTCCTGTCCTGTGGTCTTTAACAAGCCTGTATGGTTGAAGCACATAAGACCTTATCTGGTTTCCCCAGGCTATATCTTTCTTTTCTCCAACAAGATTCTCAATTTTACTCTGTTGTTCCTTTAATTGAAGATCATAAAGACGAGCCTTGAGTATCTTAAGGGCCATTGCCTTATTTCTATGTTGTGACCTTTCATTCTGACAGGTTACAACTATACCTGTAGGGATATGGGTTATCCTCACGGCTGATGAGACCTTATTTACATGCTGACCCCCTGCTCCGGATGCCCTGAAGGTCTCTATTTTAAGGTCTTCATCCTTTATCTCAATCGTGATATCATCTTCAATCTCAGGATAGACTAAGACAGCTGCAAAAGAGGTATGTCTCCTTTTGTTTGCATCAAAAGGAGATATCCTTACAAGTCTGTGTACTCCAGCCTCTGCCTTAAGATATCCATAGGCATAAGGTCCGTTAATCTCTATTGTCACATCCTTTATACCTGCCTCCTCACCATATAAGATATCCACTATCTCTGCCTTAAATCCATGCTTGGTTGCCCACCTGAGATACATTCTCATGAGGATCTGTGCCCAGTCCTGACTTTCTGTACCACCTGCTCCAGGATGAATTGAAAGGATCGCATTATTCCTGTCAAGTTCCCCTCTCATCAGATGTTTAAGTTCCAGCTCGTCTATTTGAGCCTCCAGATTTTTAAGCTCCTCTTTTATCTCAGAGACAAGGACCTCTCCCCCTTCCTCTTCAAGAAGCTCTAAAGAACCCTCTATATATTCAATCCTGGAATTTAACATCTGAAAGGGTTTGAGGATATCTTCAATCCTGGCCTTTTTCTTTGCCAGATCCTTTATCTTTTCGTGGGATTTCCAGACCTCGTTTTTTTGTAATTCCTCATCTATTAAGAGGATCTGCTTTGTGAGGAGTTCTATATCAAAGATACCCCCTTAAGGTGTCAGCTTTCTGTTTTAATTCCTGTAGTTTTGTCTTTAATTCATCCTTTTCTATCATTTTGACTCTCCTCCAGACCGTTATTTCGCTACCAATTACCTCATCATTAAGAAGGTTATATCTTTATCACCTTTGCCAATACAAAGATGGTTATTAATATACAGATATATACAAAGAGATCTCCAAATCTCGTGTAAAATGTTGCTGTCCTCTCTGTCTTCAGATCCATTGTAATTGCCATTCTCTCAAATAACGGGGTTTCAGCCAAGATTCTTCCATTACTATCAATGAATCCAGAGATACCTGTGTTTGCTGCCCTGATGATGGGCTTTCTGTTCTCCACTGCCCTCAAGACCGCCTTGGAGAAGTGTTGATAGGGTCCTGAGGTCTTCCCGAACCAGGCGTCATTTGTTATATTTACTATAAAATCACCTCCATCTTTAATAGAAGCCCTCACCAGGCCTGGGAATATTATCTCATAACATATAAGGGTTGAAAATCTTCCAAAGGGTGTAACTGCCCTCTTTGTATCTTCTCCAGGCCTGTAATCCCCTATACCTACCGTTATCTTATCTATAAAAAATAAGAGCCTTCTGAGGGGAACATATTCTCCAAAGGGGACTAAGTGTATTTTATCATAGATATATGTAACTTTTCCATCCTTATTTAATAAAAATGCACTATTGTAAAAGGCTGGAGACCCACCTGTTACTTTGCCACCCTTTGGCGAAGTAACAGATTCTGATCTAATGGCACCAAAGAGTAGATAGGTCTGGATCTCCCTCGTAAATTCCATGAGGTCAATACTCTGATAAGAAGCAGGACTGACTGGGTCAGGATCGAATATAAAAGGTGTGGCTGTTTCAGGCCAGACAACGAGATGAGGGGAGTTTAACCTTACAGCCTCTCTGGTCAGTTCCTTATAAGTCTTCATTACCTCATTCTGGAAAAGGGGGTCCCATTTTCTGTCCTGCGGTATATTGCCCTGGACGATCGTAATCCTTATAAGTTCGCCTGGCCTCTGCTGGGATAATCTCCAGTATCCGTAGGCAAGGGTAGAAAGAAGGGCTATTATTAAAAAGACAAATCCACCTATCTGCGGAGCCAACGAGTAAAAGGGTATCTCTTCTCTTCTCTTTTTCAGAAGCACTATATCCACGATACAGGCATTAAATGCCACAATAAGAAAGGAGATTCCGTATACGCCTGTTATGTCAGCAATCTGTATAACAGGTAGAACCCTGAACTGGGTGTAACCAATGAGCGACCACGGAAAGCCTGTAAGGAGATAAGTTCTCAGGTATTCCAGTATTACCCAGAGACTTGGAGCGATTATAATAAGGGGGTAAAAGGTTCTTGTATAAATGAAGGAGAGGAGAAAGGAGAATAGGCCTGGATAAAGGCTTAAGTAGGCTGACAGAAGAAGGACAGCAAGGATACTTGGTATAAGAGGCACATTTCCATAAAAGTGTATAGAATGATAGATCCAGTAAATCGTGCCAAAAAAATAGACCATGCCAAAGACAAAGCCCATCCAGAAGGCCTTCTTGCCACTGACCTTTTGTGCCGTTATACTCAGTAAAAAAGGTATAAGGCTTACCCAGGCAAGGCCGTAAAGGCCTGGTTTCGGAAAGGAGAGGATCAGGAGGATCCCTGATATAATAGGGCCTAAAACAGGGAGTCTGATGATGGAAAGGTGCCACTGCTGGCGAAGTAACAGTTGCATAGCTTTAAATTTTAAAATATTGAACAGAAAAAAATCAAAAAAATTCTTGACTTTATTATTAAGAATTCTATAAAATTGAAACTATGAAACGGCAGAAGACACTTTATGAACTTCAAGCTGAGATATGTAAGGTTCTTGCCAGTCCCAAGAGGATAGAGATATTAAATGCCCTCAAGGATGGAGAAAAGAGTGTTTCAGAGCTGGTAGAGATCCTCGGTATTCCGAAGGCAAATGTCTCACAACATCTGGCGATCATGAGGCATAAAGGGGTTTTAAAGACGAGGCGGAGAGGTGTGAATATCTACTATAGTATTTCCAGTCCGAAGATCATAGAGGCCTGTGCTTTGATGAAGGAGGTTCTAACTGAGCAGTTAAAGGAGAAGTCAAAATATATAGAGATCGTTTCTTCATTATAGAGAAGGCCTTAAGCCCTTACTTCGTCACCACGACTGTTACTTTGCCACTAAACTGGAGAGCAAGGAACTGTTGGTGGCGAGGTAACAGTTGCTGAATCTTTCCCCTTCTATATCCCTTGAACTATCTTTTTTGAACGCCTTTTCTCGGTGCAGGTATGCGTTATCTATTTTCTAAGGATCTGGGGCTGAAGATGGGTTTAAGAGATTACATCGGTCTCCAACTGTTAGCTCGCCATCAAGTGAGGTTAAAAAGTTTGAAGGGCCCGAAGTGCCTTCAAGGAAGGAAGAGCCTAAGGTCAATAAAGTAAGCCCCACAGAGGAGAAGGGTAAAAGGTCAGATATAATAGAGTATGGCAGCTTCACTGGATGCTGAAACTCACCGGAGCCGACCGGGTCTCCGTCTCGGCGCTGATAACATCAATTTTTGCTTCTTGCACGGTCCACATAAAACCCTGCGCCACATAATCCCCCGGGGTCACGGCCCTGCCTGCGTCATTTATCTGGTCCCACACTACCAAGTAGGTTTTCGTCTCTCCGGCCGCGAAGCTCAACTCGACGATTACGGCTGGGAATACCTTATCTGAGGACCAGTGCCACACGGGCTGTGTCTCCCCCGCCGGGGCCACGAGAAACTCATAGATCTGGGGACTTGCCAAAGTAAGGGTCATAGGAACGTCCGTGATGTTTGTTATGGAAAGCTCAAAGAATATGGGTTCCCCTGTGGTGAATTGGGTTTTTACGTTTCCACTTTGGTCCTTCACTACGAGCGTCGTTTTAAAGCTGGGATGTACCCCGCACCCGCTAAATGCCATGCAGAGACCCGCCAATGCGATTAACAGATATCCTTTGATAGACATCATGGCGCACCTCCTGTCCAGCATAATACAGCCGTCGGCATCGTATTCGCCGGCGGTGCTTTGCAATGCGTTCTACTTTATTCGCTGTTAATATACCGCATTATACGCATTCAGTCTACCTCCCGTCCTGATATTGCCATGGCCTGCGACGGCGTCCACGTATTGGTGATAAGATAGTGGCTGTTGGTTTGCCCCTAATTGGGGTAAAAAGAAGGTGGGAAGTAACTATTACTCGGCACTAAATAATACCCTACCTTAGTGGCGAAGTAACAGTGTGGTGGCGAAGTAACAGTTAGAATTTTATTAAAAACTCCTTTTCTTTTTCGCCAAGGAGAAAAT
>CAMTWD010000074.1:0-2699 GCA_947085365.1 uncultured Nitrospirota bacterium
CCCAAAGGTTACTTCAATATTATAATTGGCATGAAGGGTAGTTCCAGAGCCTGCACCGCTGTGGCAGATTGAGCAGGCATAAGCGTAGGTCTGTGCATGTTTTATATGAGAGCCTGTTGCTGAGGGACTTGAGGACATATCAGGATGACAGCTTGAACATGTGACAGAGCCTCCCCATGTGGGCGTTGCATAATAAGTGGGAGCCCCTGTGCCACCATCTGGCTGGACATTACTGTGACAATAGATATTTGAGCAGGAACCATAGGTGGCAGAAGGTGCGAGTTGACCCGTCTGGCCCGAGAGTGCACCCCTGTATCTGGCTGATGAACCTATCCTCGGATCAGTACTATCAAGGGACCAGGCAACAGAGCCATCCACATGACTTCCATCTGAAACAGAGGGGTGGCATTTTGAACAGGCAAGTCCGATGCCTGATGCACTGCTTGCATGTTTGGTGTGACTGCCTGCTGTGGGAGGTGCTCCAGAAGAGGCACCATGACATGTCCCGCAGGCAGCCTCAGCTGGACCACCCACCCATGAGGGCGTTGTATTTGTTCCACCTGTAAGGGTTGAACCATGACAGTAGATGTTTGAACATCTATTCTCATAGTTTGTTGCTGTAAGAACTGTAGTGCCTGGCCATGAGGCATTCCATGTATATTCATTTAAAAGGGCATTGTAACCCGTGAATCTACCTGACTCAACTGTATTCTTGAAGCCACGATAGGTTGTTCCTGATATGGAAAATCCTATATCTATCTGATAGTCTACGGTAGGCATTTCAGTGCCCCTGTGGCAGGCATCACAGGTCATACCCCTTGTGGTCACATGCACAGAATGGGCTCCAGGGCTTAAGGGATTTGTGGCACCTGTCGCTGGTGTTGCAAGTCCTGTTGGCCCCCCAATCGTTGCTGTTGTTGGCGGATTCCCATGGCAGGCATCGCAGGTAAGACCAGTTTCTCCTAGTGGATCAGCAAATCCTTTTGGATGGGAATGGCAAGTGGCACAATTCTCGCCACCAGGATAATGAGTTGCCAGGGTGCCATCCCTTCTCCAGTAAGTTGTCTGGGTATGGCATACCTGACAGATACTCTGAGAATAATTGGTTGCATCAACAAAACCACCAGGGACATTGGAGGCAGGGCGATAAAATTTTATACTTGCAGTGATTCTCTGTCCAGCAGGGTTTGTATAGGTGAGGTAATCCTTAATAAGCCTTCCATAGATGATACCAAAGCCCCCACCCCTTACAAAGTTAGTATTCACCTGACCACGCACATAGAACTGGGTCTGACCGTTGGTGGGGGATATAATCTTGTAATAAAAGGGAAAATTCCTATCAGGGACAAAGTAGTAATTCTGATATTCTCCATTCAGGGCTGAGGGGAGCGTTATTAAGGTCCTGTTATTAACGGAATCATAAGAACCCACACCTGAGATAGTGAATGAACCTGTCGCTAACCAGAGATTGGGGTCAGTCCTCCATGCCCTTGGCTGACGCTGAAAATGGGGGTTATGGCAGGAGACACACTCTGTTGTCCATGAGCCACTCCAGTACTGGGGGGAGGTAGTTGTGGCAGAATGGATATGTGCAGGTATAGTGCTATCTGTATTGTGGCAGACCCAGCACCTCTGGTTATTGAGTGTCCAGTCAGCATCACTCCACCCAGGGGGCTTCGTCTGGCCTGCCCAGGGAGGATTTGCAGACCCTGTTGTCCAGTGGCAGCTACCACAGTTCACAACCTGTGCGCCCCGGGGATGGTGGGGCTGGTCAAGCCCGTAGGCAAGCACAGGAAGAAGGATAAGACCTGTTATTAAACCTATCCTTATTATACCTTTCATAACCATAACCCCCCTTTATTGTAACTCTCCTGTTGATATCCTCACACCAAAGGAATCCTCAAAGGCATCAAAGTGCCTGAGGAGGTCACCCTGAGGATTGAATATCCTGACGGACTTACTATGGGCAGAAGGTCCATCTCCTATAATTATCTCTACAATCCCATCTCCGTCAAGATCCCCTGCTGATACATAGTCCTTAAGGAATGAGCCTGTAGGGAATTCCTTTAAGGGTTCTCCAGAGGCGTTGAGTATCCTGACAGCTGTGCCTGTATCATACTGGCATGTGAGGATTATCTCTGGGACACCATCTCCATCAGTATCCCCTGCTGATATATTAGAACCACCAGAGCCACCACATCCATCATAGGTGGCAACAGGCTCAGCCTTCCATGGATAGGATGAGGTATTTACACGATAAACCTGCACCTCTGCCTTACCCCTTGCAGGAACCAGAAGGAGTTCAGGAATGTTATTAGAATCTATATCTGCTGTGGCTATCCTTATGCCATTTCCTCCCTTCTGGTTCAGTGTCAGGCCAGTATCTATAAACTCTGTGCCATTGTATTTAAAGATCTTAAGATCAACAGAGGGTCTTTCAGCAAACCTTCTCGTCTTTGCTGTAATTATCTCAGCCCTTCCATCACCGTCAAGGTCAGCAGTAGATACCTCCACTCCATCACCAGTTCCAAAGGGCCTGAGCCGGGCGATAAGATTACCGTCAAGGTCAGTGACTGTAACCACTGCAGGGACCTTTGGACCGGGTCCTGTTCCGATTATGAGTTCATTAATGCCATCACCATCTATGTCACCGAGGGCTGTGGTTGCACCATAGGGGAAGTCCTCAAGGGGTTCGTAGG
>CAMTWD010000075.1:0-12212 GCA_947085365.1 uncultured Nitrospirota bacterium
ACTACAATGCTCCGTGGTGAAGTAAGAATGGGAGGTGTGTAAGATTATGAATACCCTTAAGACAATGGTATTGCTTGTTACCCTTACGGTGCTTTTTATATTCATAGGCGGACTTCTTGGTGGAAAGACGGGCATGACCGTGGCCCTTGTACTTGCCCTTGCAATGAATTTCTTTGCCTACTGGTTCAGTGATAAGATCGTGCTCAAGATGTATGGGGCGGTTCCGGTTACAGAGGCTGAGGCCCCGGAACTCTATTCAATCGTCAGAACCCTCAGCCAGAGGGCCGGTCTTCCGATGCCGAAGGTCTATATAATTGAGGCTGATCAGCCCAATGCCTTTGCCACAGGAAGAAATCCTCGTAACGGTGCAGTGGCTGTAACGACAGGGATCATGAGACTCCTTGACAGGAACGAGCTTGCTGGGGTGATTGCCCATGAGCTGAGCCATATTAAGAATAGGGATATACTTGTAAGTACCATTGCTGCTACTATTGCTGGAGCTATAAGCTATCTTGCCCAGATGGCCCAGTGGGCATTTATATTTGGTGGGAGAAGTGATGACGAAGAGAGAGGTGGAAGTCCTGTGGCTGCCCTTTTGATGGCTATTATTGCTCCTATTGCTGCCATGCTCGTGCAGCTTGCCATATCAAGGACAAGGGAGTATGGGGCTGATGCTGGAGGTGCAAGGATAGTGGGGAATCCCCTTTATCTTGCCAATGCCCTCAGGAAACTCCATAATTATTCTCAGCAGATTCCGATGGGGGTCAATCCTGCCACATCCCACATGTTTATTGTAAATCCCCTTTCAGGGGGTGGTATTGCAAGGCTCTTCAGCACCCATCCACCAATTGAGGAGAGGATAGAGAGGCTCGAGGCAATGGCAAGGGGTTATTAAGACCCGGGGATTAACCTGTCCACTTGTCAATGCTATAGATGGGCATTACTAATATCTATCACCTCCTGATCCTGGGTGACACAAAAGAGGAGTGGCTTCTTTCATTATAAGTTCCTTAAGTCTTACCAGACCATTAAAGGGCTTTGCTACAACAGTGGGACCATTACGGACTGTTACCTCCCACTTTTAAGTCCTGATCCATCTTTCTCAATATCTCTATTACAGCCACAAAAAGCCCTGCAATTAGTGGTCCTCCGATGAGGCCGATGAGCCCGAATTCCTTTATTCCTCCCAGAACGGTAAAGAATAGCACGATTGTGGGCATCTTTGTCCTGGAGCCGATGATGGCAGGCTTCAGGACATTGTCGATTGTGCTTATAATGAATCCTCCGATGGCCACCATGATAAATCCCTTCAGGATCTCACCAGTAATAAAGAGATAAAGTGCTATAGGGCCCCAGACGGAGAAGGCTCCAAGAATGGGTATGAAGGATGCAATGGCTATGGCACTTCCCCATATAACAGGGGTTGGTATTCCCAGTATCCAAAAACTTATACCTCCTATGAGGGCCTGGACAAGGGCAACAATAATACCACCATATACAGTTGAGATGATAATATCCTTTGTAAGACATATCAATCTCTTTTTTTCATATTCAGAAAAAGGAAGGTATTCAAGAAGTCTTCCAAGATATACAGGACCTCTGAGGAGGAAAAAGAAGAGGGCAAAGATCATCATAATAAAGTTAATAGCAATACCAAGGATATTCGTAAGGCTGTGGGTGATATCTGTGAGAATCTCTCTGCTTAAGGAGTTTACGGTCTTCATCACCTCAGAGGTTAATTCCTCCTCTGTTATACCAAAGTTATCTTTAATGAAATCAAATAAGGCCCTTATCTTTAATGAATGGAATGCCTCCTTCACTGCAGAGAGCCTTTCCTCAGTGAGGAGTTTCGAGAGCTGAACAAGTTCTGCCCCGAGAAGTATCCCGAAATAGGTGAAGGGGCCGAGGATAAAGATTACAGCGATTATTATCGTAAGAAGACCGGCAAGATACTCCCTTTTTGTGTATTTCAGGAAGAGGGAATAAAGAGGAAAGAATATTATAGTAAGCACTACTGCCCAGAGGATGGAGATGAGGAATGGATTTATGATCCTGTAGAGGAGATATCCGAGAAGGATACAGAGAAAGATTACTGTAATAAAATAGAACCTCCCAGCTTTCATCAACTCCTCCTTGAGAGAGGGTCATCAAGCCTTTCAGGATGCCATTGTAGTCCAAAGATAAAGGGATAGTCAATAAAGGATCTTTACAGATCTACCTCCATCCACTTCCTTTCCTCCTTCAAAGACCCAGGATGGAAGCAGTGAGTTCAGGTCTGTGCTTAAGGCTCTCAGTGGCGAAGTAACAGTTCTCAGTGGCGAAGTAACAGTTCTCAGAAGAACTCCTCCGGAGTCTCAATAGCCTTGATGAGTATGGTCACCACAATAGAGGCCATTGACCTTACCCTTATAAGGAGACTTCCCTTTCTACAGGTTTCTGAATATAACCTCTGGAGTTCCCTCTTTACACCAGGCAGCGCCTTTAAGGTGAGAAGCCCGATCTCTATGAATCCCTTTATAGATTTTCTTCTTCCCAATGGACCGAGGAGCCTTTCAATGGCTTTAAATATCTCCTCTGGAGTGAATCTCCAGAAGAGGACCTTTCCACCCCATACAAGCACCACAAGGCGGATTGCCCTGAGGAGTCCCCTTTTGATGGATTCATCTCCTAGTATAAAGGGACCTTTCTTAAATAGGATCTCTCCAGATGGGCTCAGGATATTCATTATAAATATCATGAGGGCAAAGAGGATCGTCACGACCATGCCCCTTTTGAGCACAGACCACGGAAGAAGCAGGATAAGTACTATAACAGGAGAGGAGAAGATGAGCAGATATCTCACATCTGATAGAGAGAAGAGGACTATTGAATAGAGAATGTATAGGACTATAAAGAATCCCGCCACCTTAATATGCCCTTGCCTGTAAGTCCTTCTCTTTTTTGATCTCAAAATATTTCCTGATACCCTTTGCAATAGCCCTTGCAATGGCCTCCCTGTAACGGGATGTAGCAAGGAGCCTCTCCTCTTCAGGATTGCTTATATATGATACCTCCACCAGCACACAGGGCATCTTTGCTGTATAAAGAACATAAAAGGGACCTTTCTTTATCCCGTTTGATGGTCTCTTAATATTCTCCTTTAACTCTTCATGTATTACCGCAGCCAGCCTCATGGAGTCCTCCCTCTTTGCCTGTGCCTCAAGGTCCATCCTGATCAAGTCAACGAAATTGGAAAAATTCTTCATGGCCTCAAGGCTGATACCATTTTCCCTTGCAGCAACCTTCAGTGCCTCTTCATCATCTGTCCAGTTTAAGAAATAGGTCTCTATACCTTTAACATGTCTCTTTCTGTGAGCATTTGTATGGATGGAGACAAAGAGGTCAGCCTTCTTGCTGTTTGCAAAGGCAGTCCTTTCGTCAAGGGAGATGAAGACATCCCTCTCCCTTGTCATATAAACCTCAAAATCCTTCTTCAATAGTTCACGAACCCTGAGGGCGATATCGAGAGTTACATCCTTTTCCTTAAGACCCTTTCTGCCAATTGCTCCTGGATCGTGACCACCGTGACCTGGATCAAGGACAATCACCGGTCTCTTTGTAGAAGGAGTGAATGTTTTATTCTTGTCAGGAGCAACTGATCTTAGTGGCGAAGTAACAGTTGGTGGCGAAGTAACAGTTGGGGGTCCCACAGGGGGAAACAAGGTTTCCCCCTGTGTACCCCCAACAGAAGTTTCGGCTTTCTTAGAGATAACATCGATCACTATCCTGAAGGGTCCATATAAGGGGAAGACCATGTAATCAGCATCACCTCTCAGGTCTATAACTATCCTTGTGATACCCTTCTGGGGATAGCCTGTCCTGACCTTTTTTACAATACTGTCTTTGATATCAATCTCTCTTGGAAGATTTTTGAGATCCCTGTTTATATCTACGAATATCCTTTCAGGATCTTTGAGTTTACCAGAGGAGAAGAGGAGTTCCTCAGGAGATTCAATAACGATCCTCGTGTATTCAGGATAGGAAAAATACCTGATAGAAGGCCCACTAACAGTTGAACTCACAGAAGGGACTGCAATATATACCACTATCAGAAGGTAACAGAGAAACCTTTTCACTTGCCCCTCTAAATAGCCTTTACAGCCACGATTTCCGGGATCTCCTTTTTCAGGATCCCTTCCACCCAGTTCTTCATGGTAAGGGGTGACATGGGACAGGTTCCGCAGGCACCTGTTAACCTCACGAAGACCACATTATCTCTTATATCCACGAGCTCAATATCTCCGCCTTCAGCCCTCAGCCCTTCCCTTATCTTTTCTATCACAGTCTCAACCCTTTCCTTCACAGAATCTTCCTCCAAGAGGTTATCTCACCATTACAATTATATCACAGCTTAGTGGTAAGACAATAGCACTATCAATAAGCACACTTTTTATGCTAAAATACTTCAATGAAGATTCCGAGGGTAATGTCCACGCAACATCCTGATAATGTAACCCTTCCATTTTTTGCTGAGACACAGGATATGTCCGGTGATGACGAGATCCAGGAGGCCTATTATGCCTTTTCCCATCTTGGTTGTGATGAACAGATGTGGGATAGCGAAGGTAAGGAGATAGATGATTTCGTTGTGAGAAAACTCCTCACAAGGTATCCCCATTTTTTTAAAGAACACAGACTTGGAAGGGATATCTTCCTTACATTGAGAATTCCCAATCCCTCTGTGGAGAGGGATGAGGCAAAGGTTGTTATCGAGACCCTTGAGAGTATTCCAAGATCAAGGGATGCTGCAGTGCTTTTCTATGGTGATGATCTCCCCCCTATATTTGAGGTTATCCTTCCCATGACCACATCCCACGAGGAACTCAATAGGATTTATTATTTTTATAAAGATTTCATTTATGCCAGACAGCATCAGCAGATATCTTCTGGTGACATAACTGTTGCCCAGTGGATAGGTGAATTTTTCCCTGAGACTATAAATCTCATTCCCCTTTTTGAGGATATGGAACATATGCTTGATGCCTCAAAGATACTGGATTCCTATCTGAGGGATAAGGATCTGAAATATATAAGGGTCTTTCTCGCCAGGTCTGATCCTGCCATGAACTATGGAATGATAAGTGCAATTCTATGCAATAAGATAGCACTTCAGAGATTGAGAAGGCTCTCTAAGGAAAGGGGAATAAGGATCTATCCTATCCTTGGTGCTGGTTCACCACCCTTCAGGGGAACCCTTACACCCTATACTGTAGAGGATGTCCTTAATGAGTATCCCGATGTGGAGACCTTTACTGTGCAGTCAGCCTTTAAGTACGACAATCCTGTGGAGGATGTGATCAGGGCAATAAAGACTCTTAAATCCTTTCCGAGAAGACCCTTCAAGGATTTCGATGAAGAGGGCTGTATCAGGCTGATAAAGAGATACTCACAGGAATATCAGAGACAGATAGAGTATCTTGCTCCATTGATTAATGAGATTGCCCAGTATGTTCCCAGAAGGAGGATGAGGAAACTCCATGTAGGTCTCTTTGGATATTCCAGGAGTCTGGGGAGGGTGAGACTTCCAAGGGTTATAAGTTTCTGTGCTGCCTGTTATTCCATAGGCCTTCCTCCTGAGATTATCGGCCTGAATGCCCTGAAAAAGGAGGATATAGTGCTTTTGAGGGATGCGTATATAAATTTTGAAAAGGATATGGAGAGGGCATTGAGATATTTTAATCCTGAGTGCCTTGAATTAATTCCCGAAGAGCTGAGGGCAAATATCAGAAGTGAGCTTTTTGATTACGAACCCGATATGGCACACAGGGCTGTCACCTCAAGGATAATAAGGGCATTGAAGGAGGGTGCGAGGTCTGGGATCCAGGAGATGATAATAGAGGCTGCTCATATAAGGAGATTTCTTGGTTGATCGATACCTCGCCATTAAACTATTACTTCGCCATTAATGGGATAGAGGGCTATGTGAGACTGAGGTGGCAAGGCAAAGGCAGGATTGACCCATCTGTGATGGTAGCCTCCCTCTTTTATACAGGTTATATTCCCATTGCACCAGGGACATTTGGCACACTCCTTTCCTTTTTATTTATCCTTTTTTTTAAACCCGATAGGCTCTTTTTGGCCCTCTTCGTGGTATTTTTATTTATTGTAGGAATCTATGTATCTCAAGTGGCGGAAAGGCGTCTTAATGAAAAGGATAGCAGGCATATAGTGATAGATGAATTCGTAGGTTATCTTGTAGGAATCTATGGCATCGAGCCAGATAAAGATGGCGAGGTAACACTTGGTGGCCTCGCCATTGCCTTTCTTCTCTTCAGGTTTTTTGATGTGCTGAAGCCCTTTCCCATAAAGAGATTCCAGAGGCTTAGTGGTGGATATGGGATAATGATGGATGATCTCGTGGCAGGAATTTACACAAACATATCCTTGAGGATACTGAAAGGTGTCTTAAACTGTTACCTCTCCACCAACTGTTACTTCGCCACTTATAGATGATTCGTTCCTTTGTGGCAATAGAGCTTGATGAGGGACTGAGAAGGGAGATCTCCTCCTTTGTTGAGGATTTAAAGGGTCGTTTCACTAATACCTCGCCACCAACTGTTACTTCGCCACCAAGTGGCCTTAGTTGTATAAAATGGGTAAGACCTGAGGGCCTCCATATCACGATTAAGTTCCTTGGGGAGGTTAGTGAGGATAGATTGATCGCCGTAAAGGGCAGACTTCAGGATATTGCCACTGAGATGAGACCCTTTTCTCTGAGGGTGAAGGGCACAGGGACCTTCCCCCTGTTACCTCTTCACAGGAGACTAACCTCGCCCCCAAGGGTTATATGGGTTGCCATAGAGGAGTCCAAGGAGTTAATAGATCTCAAAAGGTCAGTAGATGAAAACCTTAAAGGACTTGGTTTTCCTGAGGAGAGGGAATTTACAGGTCATATAACACTTGCAAGGATAAAGGATAAAAACTGTTACCTGAGGATAGAGAGACTTCTTCATGAGTTGATAAAAAACAAGGACAGGGATTTCGGGATACTTCAGGTAAAGGAGATTGTCCTTATGAAGAGTGAGCTTGCCCCTGATGGGGCAAGATATGAGAGACTTGCTGCCTTTAGACTCAGCAAAAAATAGGCTGAAGGCTGAAGGCAATAGGCTGAAGAGAAAAACAATAATCCTCTCTTTGTCTCTTTTCTTCAGCCTTAAGCCTTCAGCCTAACTTCAGCCTTATAATGTGGTAAAATATAAACAACTGAAAAGCCCGCTTGAGGGGCGAAGTAACAGTAAGGAGGAATTGATGAATAAAGAAAAACTCAAGGCCCTCGAGTCAGCTATCTCCCAGATAGAGAAGGCCTATGGCAAGGGCATCATTATGAGACTCGGGTCTCAGGAGGCTGTTGAGCCCCTTGCAGTGATCTCCACAGGCTCCTTAAGCCTTGATATTGCCACAGGCGTGGGAGGATATCCCAGGGGAAGGGTTATAGAGATATTCGGACCTGAGTCTTCGGGAAAGACGACCCTTGCCCTCAGTGCCATTGCCGAGGCCCAGAAACTTGGTGGGATAGCAGCCTTCATAGATGCAGAGCATGCCCTTGATATAAATTATGCAAAAAGGCTGGGTGTAAAGATTGAGGATCTTCTCGTCTCTCAGCCAGATACGGGTGAACAGGCCCTTGAGATAACCGAATCCCTCGTAAGGAGTAATGCCGTTGATATAGTGGTTATAGATTCTGTGGCAGCCCTTGTTCCAAAGGCAGAGATAGAGGGAGAGATGGGTGACAGCCTTCCAGGGCTACAGGCAAGGCTTATGAGCCAGGCCTTAAGGAAGCTTACCTCTGCTATCTCCAAGTCCCAGACGATAGTGATATTCATAAATCAGATCAGGATGAAGATTGGTGTAATGTTTGGAAATCCCGAGACAACCACAGGGGGAACTGCCCTTAAATTCTATTCCACCATGAGGCTTGATATAAGGAAGGTTGAGAATCTTAAGGATTCCACTGACACTGTTGGTGGCAGGGTGAGGGTAAAGATTGTGAAGAATAAGGTTGCCCCTCCCTTTAAGCAGGCAGAATTTGACATATACTTTAATGAAGGGATATCCAGAGAAGGAGAGATAATAGACCTGGGTGTTGAGAAAGGAATTATAGAGAAATCAGGATCCTGGTTCAGTTATGCTGGACAGAGGATAGGCCAGGGAAGGGAGGCTGCAAGAGAATTTCTGAAGAATAATCCCAAGATCAGGGATGAGATAGAGAGAAAGATTAAAGAGGCCTCAGGGATTAAGGTAAAGGTTGTCGGTGAAAGTAACACTTAGGGTAAGGTATGGATATAAATGAACTTCTGAAAAAGGTCTGTCAGATGGGTGCCTCTGACCTTCATATAAAGGTGGGTTCACCACCTATTGTGAGGCTTTATGGTGAACTGAAGCCAATGGAAGGAATGGAGAGGATAACCCTTGAGGAGGCCCTGAAGATTGCCTTCAGTGTTATGAGCCCCCCACAGAGGGAGACCTTTAAAAAGGAACATGAACTGGATTTTGCCTATAGTATCCCTGGATTTGGTAGATTCCGCTGTAACGCCTTTTATCAGAGAGGTGCTGTGGGTCTTGTCTTCAGGGTTATACCGACGAGGATCCCCACATTTGAGGAGCTCAATCTTCCTGATGTGATAAAGAAGATTGCCATGTCTGAGAGGGGTCTCATTCTGGTTACTGGCACAACAGGAAGTGGAAAATCCACAACCCTTGCTGCAATGATTGATTACATAAATTCAAACAAGGCAGTAAATATCATAACAATAGAGGATCCTATAGAGTTCCTCCATAGAGACAAAAGGGGGATAGTGAGTCAGAGAGAGGTAGGTTCTGATACGGATTCCTTTCTGAAGGCCCTGAGATCTGCCCTCAGGCAGGACCCTGATGTGATCCTTGTGGGTGAGATGAGAGACATTGAGACGATTGAGACAGCCCTTATTGCTGCAGAGACAGGTCATCTCGTTATGAGCACCCTTCATACCATTGATGCGAAGGAGACAGTAAACAGGATTATAAGTATGTTTCCACCTCACCAGCACCACCAGATAAGAAGTCAGCTCGCCTCTGTTATCACGGCTGTTATTTCTCAGAGACTTCTTCCGAAGGCAGATGGACTCGGAATGGTTCCGGCAGTTGAGGTAATGCTCGGCACACTCACCATAAAGGAGTGCATCCTTGATCCAGATAAGACAAAGCTCATTCCTGATGTGATTGCCCAGGGTAAACTCCTTTATGGAATGCAGACCTTTGACCAGTCCCTTTTTGACCTTTACAAGGCAGGCCTTGTGACATACGAGGAGGCACTTAAATGGGCATCCAAGCCCGATGACTTTACCCTGAAGGTTAAGGGAATCCAGAGCACAGCAGAGATGACATTGGAGGGGAGGGGTTCTGAGGAGAAGAAGCCAGGATTCCAGATCCAGAGATTCTCGAGATAATTGGTGGCGAGGTAACAGTGGGGTTCCAGGAAGATCCCAAGATCTTTGGGGATAGCAGTAAGGCAAGGGCTGTTGCCCTTAAACTCTTGAGCTACAGGGCAAGGACTGAAGATGAGATAAGGGAGAGGCTTCGGGCAAAGGGATTCAGCACTGAGATTATTGATAGCACAATAGATGACCTGAAAAGATCCGGCCTTATAGATGAGAGGGGGGCCCTGGAGGTCTTTCTCAGAATTGGCAGGGACTCTAAGCTTCTGGGAGCAAGAGGAATAAAGGACTTTCTCCTCAAGAAGGGTATTTCAAAGGATGCCGCCCTGGAGGCCCTTTCTGGGTTTGATGAATTTGATGGGGCCATGAGGTTATTGAAGAGATGGTTGAGGACCAGGTCTCTTAATACCCCAGAAGAGGAGAAATCCTTTCGGGGGTATCTCTACAGAAGGGGATACAGTTCTGATACAATAGAGAAGGTCTTAAAAAGATATAAGGAGGAAGGAGATGGGATATAGAAGCCTGAGTGATAAAGCCCTTAAATGGGGTGTGGTTCTCTTTTCCTTAAGCCTGATGGCCTGTGCAGGAGGTATCAGGTATTCTCCAGGAGAGATAAGGGACTTTCCAGAGGCAATCCAGAAACATATCCGGGCAGGTGAGGTTGTTATGGGAATGACGCAGATACAGGTAAGATATGCCTGGGGAGCACCCTCTGAGGTGAAGGTCCTTGAGCCTAAGGATGGCAAATACAGGGAGATGTGGGTTTATTCCACCACAGGTCTTTTAAAGACCAGACTTATCTTTGAAGATGGAGTGCTTCAGTCAATCATCTCTGGAGATCCCACCATAAAGATTAAATAGTTTAGTGGCGAAGTAACAGTTCAGTGGCCTGCTAAGATGGAGGAGTTGGTTAATAAATGAAAGGAAGGGAGATAAGGCAGGAGTTTTTAGAATTCTTCCTGAGCAAGGGGCACAGGATTGTGAAGAGTTCACCCCTTATACCTCCGGGAGATCCCACCCTTTTGTTCACAAATGCTGGAATGGTTCAGTTTAAGGAGGTCTTTCTCGGAAATGAAAGGAGATCCTATACAAGGGCAGCCTCATGCCAGAAGTGCATGAGGGCAGGTGGAAAACAGAGTGACCTCGAGCAGGTTGGTCACACTGCAAGGCATCATACATTCTTTGAGATGCTGGGAAACTTCTCCTTTGGAGATTATTTTAAGAAAGAGGCGATCTCCTTTGCGTGGGAATTGCTGGTGGATATCTTTAAACTTCCTCCAGAAAGGCTCTGGGCCTCTGTTTACGAGGAGGATGATGAGGCAGAGGCACTCTGGACAGAACTTACAGATATACCTCCAGAAAGGATTGTGAGACTCGGGGCAAAGGATAATTTCTGGCAGATGGGTGATACAGGGCCCTGTGGCCCCTGCTCAGAGATAATAATTGACCAGGGTCCTGAAGTAGGTTGCGGAAGACCTGATTGCACTGTTGGGTGTGATTGTGATAGGTATCTCGAGTTGTGGAACCTCGTATTCATGCAATATAACAGGTCAGCCGATGGCGGGCTTACACCCCTTCCAAGACCCTCAATAGATACCGGCATGGGACTTGAGAGGATTACAGCAGTTCTGCAAGGAAAGAAGAGCAACTTTGATACAGACCTCTTTAGAGAGATCATCTCTGCCATTGTCTCACTCACAGGTAAGGATTATCATAAATCTCCTGAGACTGATGCCTCCATAAGGGTTATAGCTGACCACATAAGGGCAGTGGTATTTCTTATGGCAGAAGGCCTGATCCCATCCAATGAAGGAAGGGGATATGTCTTAAGAAGGATAATAAGGCGTGCCCTGAGACATATGCACCTCTTAGGGAGGGATGAGCCAGGACTTTACAGGCTTGTAAGGAGTGTGGTGGATAGCTTTGGTGATACCTATCCTGAACTGAAGACAGCTCCGGAGAGGACAGAGAAGTTTCTTAAACTTGAAGAGGAGAGATTCAGAAAGACCCTTGATCAGGGGACGAGACTCCTTGATGAATTGATGGAGACCCTGAAGAAGACCGGTTCAAGGACCTTACCGGGTGAGGAGGTCTTCAGGCTTTATGATACCTATGGGTTTCCTCTTGACCTTGCAAGGGATATAGCCCGTGATGCAGGATTTGAGATAGATGAAGAGGGTTTCCAGAGAGAGCTCTCAAGGCAGAGGGAGAAGGCAAGGCTTTCGTGGAAGGAGGAAGACCTCACTATTCCATCCATTTATAAGGAGATTGCTGAAAGGACCCCCACTGAGTTTACAGGTTATGAAGGTCTTTCAAGCACTGCAAGGATTGTGGGTATCATCAAAGATGGCACCTCTGTTGAAAGACTTATTTCCGGAGAGGAGGGTCTGCTCTTCCTTGACAGAACCCCCTTTTATGGAGAGGCGGGAGGTCAGGTAGGAGATAAGGGAATAATATCCTCTGATTCAGCTATTGCTGAGGTCTTTGATACAAAGAGACCACACAAGGATCTGGTAGCCCATTATATAAGGGTAAGAGAGGGTATAATCAACCTTCATGACGAGATAAAGGCAGAGGTTGACAGTTTCTTAAGAGCAGCAACAGCAAGAAACCACACTGGAGCCCATCTCCTTCACAGGGCACTCAGGGATGTCCTTGGTGAGCATGTCCGACAGGCTGGATCACTGGTAACACCTGAGAGGCTCAGATTTGATTTCACCCACATCCAGGCCCTTGAAGAAGAGGAGATAGAAGAGATAG
>CAMTWD010000076.1:0-13966 GCA_947085365.1 uncultured Nitrospirota bacterium
GATGAGTTAAATATTATGGCATTCTCTCCTGTGGCACCCCTGTTTGCCTTTGCCTTCATCATCTGAAAAGTAGCTGTGGAGTTTGTGCCAAGGGCTAAGATCTCGATCTCCTCACCAAATTCCTCTCTCAGTCTTTTTACTATAAGGGCACCGATTCCTCCTCCCTGTCCGTCTATTACAGCTACCCTAAGCAATCCCTCTTCCCTCCTGAATTATTTATAATATCATAAACCTTCGACCCTCTATTATGATATAATACCTTCATGGAAGAAAGGAGGAGTTCTCCGAGGGTTGAAAGGTCAGGTGAGATAAATATCGCTGTTACTTTTTATGAATATTATGAGGCAAAGAGGGTGGAGTCAAAGGCAAAGGTCTTGAACGAGAGTGAAAATGGTTTATGTATATTAACCTCCCTTGCCCTTGAACCAGGTCATGTCCTTGTGATAGATAACAGGGAGGTGGGTCTTGTAAGGTGGGCAAAAAGGGAGGATTCCCATACAATTGCAGGGATATCGAAAAAGGGGCGAATATATGGATTGTCCCAGGATAGAAAGGAATAAAAAGTACTGCAATTGTTCCTATGAACCCTGTTCAAAGAAGTTCAGGTGCTGTGATTGTCTTCATTATCACCGGCAGAATGGAGAGCTCCCTGCCTGTTTCTTCTCTGCTGAAGCAGAAAGGACCTATGACAGGAGCATAAGCAATTTTATCAAACACCATACTTAGTGGCGAGGTAACAGTAGATAAGCCGCTGTTAAAAGTAACCGTAACTGTTACTCGCCACTTTTGATGGCGAGTAATAGTTGAGAGAGCCGGTGTGGTGGAATGGCAGACGCAGGGGACTCAAAATCCCCCGCCCCTCGTGGGCATGTGGGTTCAAATCCCACCACCGGCACCATCACTATTACTTCGCCACCAATCAGTAAAGATGGCATGCTACAAAGGAGCCATCTCTTTCCTTAAGTTCAGGCATGATCTTGGTGCAGGGCTCAAACCTTTTAGGACATCTGGGGTGAAAGGGGCAGCCACCGTTACTTTGCCATCCTGGTATCTCCTCTATTTTAAGAAAACTCCAACCCTTCCTTTCGCCCTTAGGCTTGCTTATTGAAGGTATAGAATCAAGGAGGAGTTCTGTATAGGGATGAAGGGGTTTTGAAAAGAGTTTCTCTGTCTCTTGAGACTCCACAATCCTTCCCAGATACATTACCATTACCCAATCGCTGAAATAATGTACCACCCTCAGGTCATGAGTGATAAAGAGGTAAGATAGATTTTTTTCTGCCCGAAGATCTGCAAGAAGATTCAGGATCTGGGCCTGTACCGATACATCAAGATTCGATAAAGGCTCATCAGCCACAATGATCTCGGGGTTTACACTGAGGGCCCTGGCAATACAGATCCTCTGCCTCTGACCTCCACTGAATTCATGAGGGTATTTATTCATTGAGTCAGGGTCAAGCCCAACCTTTCTGAGAAGTTCAGCCACATGCTCCTTGATCTCTTTCTTTGGAACAATCTTATGGATCTTTAAAGGCTCTGAGAGTGTGCTCAGGATACTCATCCTCGGATTCAGGGATGCAAAGGGGTCCTGAAATATAATCTGGACAGATTTTCTGAAGGCCTTGAGTTCCTCACCCTTCAGACTAAGGATATCCTTTCCTTTAAAGAAGACCCTGCCAGAGGTGGGTTCAATGAGTCTAAGTATAAGCCTTGAGACAGTAGATTTTCCACAACCACTTTCACCCACAAGGGCAACGGTCTTCCCTCTGGGGATCCTAATATTTACACCATCAACAGCCTTCAGGATCCCCTCTTTCAGCTTGAAGTATTTTTTTAATTCCTCTGTCTCAATGAGGATCTCTTCCCTCATATCCTTCTGCAACGCACAAAATGACCTGGCATAACCTCTCTCAAGGGTGGCTCTTCTGTCTCGCACTCCCTTTCAGAGATATAACACCTTGGAGAAAATCTGCATCCCTTCGGTATCTCTTTAATGGATGGTATAGATCCTGGTATTGGCTTCAAGGCCCTTCCTCTACTGTTACTCTCGCCACCTATGACATCGGGAAGGGAATTAATAAGTCCCAAGGTGTAGGGGTGTAAGGGATGCCGGAATAATTCCTCTGTATCAGTGAGCTCCATTATGGTCCCGGCATACATTACAGCAACCCTCTCCGAGTGTTGTCTTACTATCCCGAGATCGTGGGTAATGAGAAGGACTGTAAGCCCCTCTTCCTCCTTTAATCTATCGAGGAGTTCCAGTATCTGTGCCTGGATCGTAACATCCAGTGCTGTTGTGGGCTCATCAGCTATAAGAAGTGAGGGATTACAGGCAATAGCCATTGCTATCATAACCCTCTGCCTCAGCCCCCCGGATAGCTGATGGGGATATTCATTGTATCTCCTCTCAGGTGAAGGGATGTTGACCTGTCTGAAAAGTTCAATAGTCCTCTCTTTTGCCTCTTTTTTTGATATACCCAGATGGGTGATGAGAACCTCAGAGACCTGATATCCTACAGTAAGAACAGGATTAAGAGAGGTCATGGGTTCCTGAAATATCATAGAAAGCCTTTTGCCCCTCAGCCTTCTGAATTCTTCAGGGGTAAGGTCAAGGAGGTTAATGCCATTCAGGAGGATCCTTCCCCTTGCTGATATATTCTCTGGAAGGATTCCCATTATGGCAAGGGCTGTCATGGTCTTTCCACTACCGCTTTCCCCAACGATAGAGAAGGTCTCCTTCTCATTTATGGAAAGATTTATCCCTGAGACTATTGATATACCTGAAGGTTTTAAATAGATGGATAGGTCTTCTAATGAAAGGAGTCTTTTTGATGGCCCCTCAACCATCACCACCGTTGCTTTTAAAGCTCCTTTGTCTTCAGAAGAGAAAGATATGTTCGGACCTCTTTCAGTTCAGGGTTTATCTCTAAGGCCTTCTTACATTCAAGGGCTGCAAGGCCCGTGTGTCCCTGCATGTAATAGGTGAGACCAAGTTGTATCCATGCCTGGACAAGATTTGGATTGAGCTCTTTTGCCTGGATAAATTCCTGTATTGCCAGTTCCACTTTACCCACTGCCCTCAGGGCCATGCCGAGCTTGACCCTTACATCCGGAAGATTTGGCCTCAGTTCAATGGCCTTTCTGTATTCATCAATGGCATCTTCATAGAGGTCCATATCAAAATAGAGATTGCCGAGTTTGAAATGTTCGTTGGCAAGTTTTCCAGCAAGGTAGGGATCAATATTTTTTCTTCCACTTATAGCAAGCTGTCTGGCATTACTGAAGACCTCCTGGGCCTTCTGGAATTCTCCCATCTCGTTATAGGTTACAGCGAGATTAAGGAGTGCCTCTGTATAGAAGGGATTTAGTTTTATGGCCTCCTCAAAATGCTCCACCGCCTTTTTGAGATCACCCTTCATGCTGGCTATAATACCCAGTTTATTGTGGATATCAGCATACTTAGGATTTTGCCTGATGATCTCTCTAAGATAGGGCTCTGCCTCAGAGTATCTACCCTCCTCAAAGAGCTCAAGCCCTTTTCTAAAGATCTCTTCATTTAATGGCGCCATGCAAATAAGTATAACCAAGCCTTATAGAAAAGGCAAGGGTCTTCTCTTATGCCATTCTGTTGATTCTTCATAGGCATGGGCAACCCTGAGGATAGTTGGTTCATCAAAGGGTTTTCCAATAATCTGCAGACCTATGGGAAGATTATCCTTTGTAAAGCCACAGGGTATGGAGATAGCAGGTAGCCCTGCGAGGTTCACAGAGATGGTAAATATATCACTGAGATACATCTGAAGGGGATCGGATATCCTTTCCCCCAATCGGAATGCAGGGGTAGGAGAGGTGGGGGTTATAATAAGATCCACCTTTTTGAAGGCCTCTTCAAAATCCCTCTTAATGAGGGTTCTCACTTGCTGGGCCTTTTTATAATACGCCTCATAATATCCTGAAGAGAGGGCATAGGTGCCAAGCATGATCCTCCTTTTTACCTCGTCGCCAAAACCTTGAGAACGGGTCTTCCTGTACATCTCCAGTAAGTCGTGACCCTTTACCCTGAGGCCATATTTTACTCCATCGTATCTTGCAAGGTTTGATGAGGCCTCTGATGTAGCAAGGATATAATAGGTTGCCACTGCATAGGAGGTATAGGGAAGGGAAAGGTTTATGACCTCAGCTCCTAAGGAATTGAGGTGCTTAACAGCAAGAAGAACTGCCTCTTTTACCTCTTTATCTATGCCTTCAATAAAATACTCCTCGGGAAGGCCAATCTTGAGGCCCTTAATCTCTTTGCCCAGCTGAGAGGTATAGTCCCGAGAGATACCAAAATAAGAATCAGGCACGGATGTGGAATCCTTCGGATCATGGCCTGAGATAACATTCATAACAATGGCAGCATCCCATACAGTCTTTGTGATAGGTCCTATCTGGTCAAGGGATGAGGCAAAGGCAACAAGACCGAACCTTGAGACAGAACCATAGGTGGGCTTAAGTCCCACGACTCCACAGAAGGAGGCTGGCTGTCTTATGGATCCCCCCGTATCAGATCCCAGGCTTGCTATTGTGAGACCAGCTGCAGTAGCTGCTGCAGAGCCCCCACTGCTACCACCAGGTGCCCTTGTGAGGTCCCAGGGATTCTTTGTGGGATAAAAGGCAGAGTTTTCTGTTGACGAACCCATAGCAAATTCATCCATGTTTGTCTTTCCTATCAGGACATAACCTGAGGATCTCAATCTCTCAGTAACAGTGCTTTCGTAGGGAGGGATAAAATTCTCGAGGATCCTTGATGCACAGGTTGTCCTTATACCCTTTGTGCAGATATTGTCCTTTATAGCAAAGGGGATACCCGTGAGGGGGGTTGCCTTACCCTCCATTATAAGCCTCTCTGCAATCTCTGCACCCCTGAATGCCTCATCAGGTGTGATGGTTATATAGGCCTTTATGGATGGCTCCACCTCAGAGATCCTTTTAAGAAGGGATTCCACGACCTCCTTAGGTCTGATCTCCTTTTTTAACAGACTCTTACTCAGGGTTTTGATGTCTAAGTCCCATAGTGGCGAAGTAACGGTGTGATCTTCCATAATCAGCTCCTTCCTACAGAATGATAAATAAAGCCCATCTTCTTCATCTTTTTTGGTTCGTAGATGTTCCTCAGGTCAAAGAAGTATCTATCCTCTCCATGCTCCTCTGCCAGCTTGAGGAGTGCGAGAGTATCCTTAGGAAGACAGGAGCCTCCATATCCTGGACCGGGTATCCTCTGATCAAGTCCCATACCTTTGGCAACCATGTGGACATCTGCTCCAACCTTTTCGCAGGGATTTGCTATCTCGTTTATAAAGGAGATCTTTACTGCAAGAAAGGAGTTGGAGGCATATTTTATGAGTTCGGCCCTCTCTATACTTGTAATGACAAAAGGGGTCTCTATCAGATAGAGGGGTCTGTAAAGGTCCTTCATAATTTTTATTGCCTCGGGGCTCTCCCCTCCAATCACGACCCTGTTAGGCCTCATGAAGTCTTCTATGGCAGAGCCCTCCCTGAGAAATTCTGGATTGGATGCAATATCAATTTGGAGATTTTTATTTACAAGGGCGTCAAGCCCTGGTTCAAAGAATGGGATGATCCCCTTTTTTAACTGGTCTATCCTTGAGGCATCTTTATCAACACAGGTAACAAATACTCCAAATTCTGCAAGGCATGCACCTGTTACAAGACCTACATAACCAGTTCCAATAACACCAATATGCACAGGCTTCCCCCTCGCTAAACAGGGTTTTTATTTAAGGTCTTTATTATACCTTAACGGGCAGTGTATTTCACCCACTAATAGTTACTTGCCATTAAGCTGGTCTGCTTTTATTATGCCCTCCCTGAGGATCTCTATCTTCCCATTAATTATTTCCACAATTGTGGAGGGTGGCCCGGACAATCTTCCACCATCTATAACAAGGTCAATAAGGTCAGGGCTATTCCCGAAATATCTTTTTACTGTCTCTACATCCTCAGCAGGTGGAAGGCCTGAGGGATTTACACTTGTGGATGTAATAATGAGGCCCGTGCTTCTTAGGAGCTCCAGGGCAAAGGACTCACCAGGTATCCTTACAGCAACCTTTCCAGTTCCACCTGTTATAAGGTCGAAAAGACCAGCTTTGGCCTTGAAGACAATAGTGAGGGGACCAGGCCAGAACCGTTCTGCCAAACTTAATGCCTTATCTGGTATCTCTTCAGTTAAAAACCTTAAGGATTCCATATCCCTCACTCTAAGGAGAATGCCCTTTGTTTCAGGCCTTCCTTTCAGGGCTATAATCTTTTTTAATGCCACTTCATTGTTATAAAGGGCTCCAAATCCATAAATGGTATCTGTGGGATAGACTATCACACCTCCCCTTAAAAGGGCCTCAGATGCCCTCTCTACAGCATATTTCATGCCCGTTTCTCTTAAGGAGAGGATTTCAATGATTAAAGAGTCTTGACAATTTCAGTTGCTTTTTATCATATTTATTTTATAAGATAAAGGGGGTATTTGGAAATAGGCTATCGCACCAGGGCTTTGCCCTGGGATTTTTATTTTTCAGGAGGCAGTAGAGGTGAGTAACAAGTTGTTTGTAGGAAATGTATCTTTCAGGGCTTCTGAAGAGGACCTCAAGGACCTTTTTACAAAGGCAGGAGAGGTTCTTTCTGCGAAGCTCGTGAAGGACCCGGCAACGGGAAGATCAAAGGGTTTCGGTTTTGTGGAGATGGCCAGTGAGTCCGATGCAGAGAAGGCCATCCAGATGTTCAATGGAAGTAATTTTATGGAGAGGAATCTTGTTGTGGATAAGGCAAAACCCCGCCAGCCCCAGAAAGGTTCCAGAAATATCAGGCAGAGACCTGCCAGGAGGAGAGGAGCATAGAGCCCACAGGTAGTCCCAGTTCCCTCGAGACAACTTCACATTTAGACTGAAAGAGAAAGAATACCTTTTTTGAGCCTGTTCCTCGTTCCTTGAGGTAAGTGCTGAGGGTCTCAAAATTTCCCTGGCCCTTACTTATGATGATGGGGCTCTCCTCAAGGATCTTTCTGAAGTGCTCGGAGGATAATTCTGGAATTGTTCCGATGGCATAGGAACCATTGTCAATAACCTCTGCAACACTGTCAAGGTGGATTTCCTGGGCATCTCTATAGGTACAGTCATTCAGTACAGGTTCACCCTTCACCACAGCCGTTACCCTTATGCCCATATCCTTAAGGACCTCTATAAGAAGCCTGTCAAAGACTATCTCTCCGGCATTATCTAAGAGATAAAGAAGGCTCTTTGAGGAATAGATCCCTTTCCTGAAGGCCTCGAAATGGTCAATACTGAGACCATCAAGGGCCTTCTTTATTGTTCCTTCAATATCGATCGTGGTGGATATGCCAAAATCAATAACATTTCCTGCAATAGCCAATCTTACCGCAGTCCAGAGGGGATCAGGACTTTCTGATACAAGCCTCTTAAGGTCAGGATAGATAGAGAGGGCCTTCTGGTTGTATTCTGATTTCACCCTCTCAAAGGGATCCATTGCCAGGATATCCCGTATCCTTTTATGGATAAAGGTGGTTGTCCATGCAGGAGGTCTTGTAAAGTCTGTCCTCTTTATCTCATCACTTACAGCAGAGATGACCTCCTTCTGGAGCTCCTCTGATGCCCCAGAAAGTCTCAGGGCAATAATGGTCTGTTTCAGAAAACAGGGCAGGCAGTCTAAGGAGGTCTTCATGATTCGGTATCTCTGAGTCTCTCTTCTTCCAAAAGTTTATAACCAAGCCTTTCAATGCTTTCCCTTGTTATCTTTAACAATTCCTTCTCATCAGCAATGGACTCATTAAATCTTATTTCTATTATTCCCTCCTCAGTTGTAATGGACTCAACGCCCGAGAGTCTTCCTATGAATCTCCTGAGAGCTAAGGCACACTCTTCACAGAATTCCTTCTGAACATTTAGAAGAAGTCTTTTCATAAAACCTCTACTGTTACCTCGCCACTAAACTGTTACCTCGCCACCAACTGTTATTTTTCAACAAAGAGAATATTGGCGGGAGCGTATGGGAATCGAACCCACCTTCCCCCCTTGTGGGAGGGAACACTGGATTTGAAGTCCAGGGGGGACACCAGAACCCCTCACGCTCCCAGGCCTATCGTTAGGCCTTTGCCAGCAAATCTGGCTGATTGGGTTATTTTAACATATTGAAGACAGAAAAGCCCTTCTTTCTTATTGAGGCTTCCTTAGTGGCAGAGGTTACTCTCAGAGAGAAAGGGCTTATCCTGTCAGAGATGTAAATCATGTTATCCTATATAAATGAACCTCATAAATTTCCAGAAACCCAGCAGATATATAAACAGGGAGTGGAATTCTGTTCATAAAGAAGGCAGACTGAGAATAGCCCTCTGTTTTCCTGACACCTATGAGATAGGCAGTTCCCATCTCGGGTTAAAGATTCTTTACGAGATACTAAATTCCATTGAGGGAGTGGTCGCTGAAAGGGTCTTCGCACCATGGCCTGATATGGAGGAATATCTTAGAAGAAATGGCCTTTATCTCAGCAGTCTTGAGAGCAGGATTCCTCTTAAGGATTTCGATATAGTGGGTTTCAGCCTTCAGTATGAGCTATCCATTACAACGGCACTGAATATGCTTGAGCTTGGGGGTATTCATCCATTAAGGCATGACAGATGTGGGCTTCCCATTGTTATAGCTGGAGGACCCTGCACCGTGAATCCTGCCCCCTTTATGAAGTTCTTTGACGCCCTTTTTATTGGAGAGGCTGAATATGCCATTGTCGAGATGGTAAACACTGTAAGGGCCTATCTCTCGGAAGGTGACACCAGAAGGGAAGGTCTCCTGAAGGCCCTTTCAGGGATAGAAGGTTTTTATGTGCCTGAAGTTAATAAGGAGGTTAAGAGGGTTATTCTTTCTGACCTTAATCAGGCCCCCTTTCCTTTAAGGCCCGTGGTGGCACATCATGCAGTTCATGACAGGCTCAATATAGAGATATCAAGGGGATGTCCAAAGGGTTGCAGATTCTGTCAGGCTGGCATGATTTATAGACCTTTAAGAGAGAGAACTCCAGAGAAGATCATAGAGATTGCCAAGAAAAGTCTTCCCCTTACAGGATATGATGAGATATCCCTTACATCTTTAAGTGCTGGTGATTACTCAGAGCTGGATTTTCTCCTTCAGGAATTTAACAGGCTCTTCTCCCACAAGAGGATTGCCCTTTCATTGCCATCCCTGAGGGTTGGTGCTGTAAAAAAGGAGATATTAAGATCGATAAGGGCTGTGAGGAAGACTGGTTTTACCATCGCACCTGAGGCAGCAACAGAGAGATTGCGGTCTGTTATAAATAAAGAACTGAACGACGAGGACTATGAGAGGGCACTTCATATCCTCTTTGAAGAGGGATGGCTGAATCTGAAACTCTATTTCATGATTGGTCTTCCCACAGAGAGAGATGAAGACTTAGAGGGGATTATCGATATGGCTACAAGGGCCCTGAGGATTGCAAAGAGATATACAAGGAGATTTGTAAATATCAGTGTCAGTGTGGCCCCCTTCATTCCCAAACCACATACACCCTTTCAGTGGTGCGGTCAGGAGGCCTTAGGGGAACTTAAGAGGAAGGCCCAATACTTGAAGGAGGGCCTTGAAAAGAAGGGTATAAATTACAAGGGTCATGATCCAGAGATGAGTCTCTTGGAGGCAATCATATCCAGGGGTGATGCCTCGGTGGGAGAGGTTATATATCAGGCATGGAGATTGGGCTCAAGGCTTGATGCATGGAGTGAATTCTTTGACATAAACAGGTGGTACAGGGCAATGGAGCTTACAGGGATTGATGCCACAAGATTTGCCACTTATAATGCAGAGGATAATACACCATTCCCTTGGGATATTGTTGATACAGGTATAAAGAAGGAATTCCTTCTGAAAGAATATAAGAGATCCCTTCAGATCCAGAAGACGCCAGGATGTGAAAAGGCCTGCTCTGCCTGTGGTCTTGAGTGCAAGACCTCAGGGCAGAAAAAGAGCAAACCACCTACTGTTACCTCGCCACTGGCAACTGTTACCTCGCCACTAAGAACTGTTACCTCGCCACCAATGATCTCTATAAAGACTGGAGAGTCAGTCATGAGGTCAAGATCTCCTCTCCTTACCTCGCCACCAATGAGGCTCAGGGCAGAATTTTCAAAGACAGGAGACCTTAGATATCTGAGCCATCTTGAACTCATGAGACTGATTGAAAGGGCCCTGAGAAGGGCAGAAGTCCCTCTGGATTACACGGAAGGGTTTCATCCTTCAGCAAAGCTCTCCTTCGGCCCTGCCTTGCCAGTGGGAGTAGCTGGTTTAAAGGAGTATTTTGATATGGTTGTGCTTTCTGATGGATTGATGCTTAAATCACTTCAGGCACTCCGGGATGCCATAAACGAACAGCTCCCAGAGGAGCTGAGGCTGAGGGCCCTCATCTCTGTGCCTCTTAGGATTCAATCCTTGAGCTCCTTTATAAAGGCCTATGAATATCTTATAAAGATTCCTGATAGGGATTTGAGATGGGCATTTGAGAATAGATTGAGGTCTGAAAGCCCTCCAGTCCTGTATGACATCAAAACCACAGAGGAAGGAGTGAGTCTCCTTCTTGTTGATAAGGAGGATGGGATGAGGGTAAAGATAATAGAATTAGTGAAGAGGATGCTTACTTCCTCGCCACTAAAGGATATCCAAAGGAAGGAGACAGTTTCATCCCAGTGTGAACTAAGAGGGGATATAGAGATCGTCAGGACAGGGCTTTTTGGCATCCTGGGAGGAAGATTTGTTTCGCCAATAGAGATAGGGGTAGACAGGGGGAAACAAAGCTTCCTCCTGTGAGACCTCCCTACTGTTACTTCGCCACCTATTGGTGGGTGGTTCAAAAGGTTTTTGATATAATATGACTGGACTTTTTAGGTCTGAAATTAATTTTAAGATCTGACTCAAAGGTTGCAGAGCGAGATACTCATAAATTCCACGAGAGAAGAGGTGAGGGTGGCCATCCTTGAGGGTGGACAGGTGGTGGAGTTCTATATCGAGCGCAGAAGGGGTGCAAGCCTTGTAGGCAATATCTACAAGGGTAGGATTATAAAGGTACTGCCAGGGATGCAATCAGCCTTTGTGGATGTGGGACTGGAAAGAGCAGCCTTTCTTTATGTAGGAGATATAGTAATTATGGATGAATCACCTGCTCAATTTAATGGATTTTTAAATCATGACTCACAATGTGGTGAAGTGGAGTCTCCGGATAGATTCTTTATAAAGCCCCATAAGCTATCCATAAATGAGATAATCCAGGAAGGTCAGGAGATACTCGTCCAGATAGCAAAGGATCCCATAGGGACAAAGGGTGCACGGGTGACTTCCCATATCACACTGCCTGGCAGGTATGTTGTCTATATGCCCACCATTGACCATATAGGGGTCTCAAGAAGGATTACCGATGAGGTGGAAAGGGCTCGACTCAGGGCTATTGCAGAATCCATAAAACCAAAAAGCGGAGGGATCATCATAAGAACAGCCTCAGAGGGATGTACTGAGGAAGAACTGAGGAGGGATCTGGAGTTCCTCTGTAAGCTCTGGGAGAATATCCTGAAAAAGACGGAGAAATCTTCAGCTCCCTCTTTACTTTACAGTGATCTTGACCTTGTTCTGAGGACTGTGAGGGATATGATGGGTCAGAATGTTGAGAGGGTCATAATTGATTCAGAGGAGGATTATAACAGGGTTCTCGATTTTGTCTCTCTTTATTTTCCAAAGCTTGCAGAGAGGGTGGAGCTCTACGATGCACAGGAGCCACTCTTTGATGCCTTTGGGGTTGAGGTGGATATATCAAGGGCTATGGGTAGAAAGGTCTGGCTGAAATCAGGAGGGTATATCGCTATAGACCAGACAGAGGCGATGACAGTAATAGATGTCAATACAGGGAAATTTGTTGGGAAGGAATCCCTTGAGGAGACGGTTCTGAAGACAAACCTTGAGGCAGCCAAGGAGATTGCCTATCAGATAAGATTGAGAAATCTGGGGGGTATAATCATTATTGACTTTATAGATATGGATAAGGAGGAAAACAGGCTCAAGGTATTCAATACCTTTTTAGAGGCAATGAAGCGTGACAGGGTAAAGAGCACGATCCTGAATATCTCTGAGCTCGGGCTAATCCAGATGACCCGGAAGAGGGTACGGGAGAGCATAATAAGGATACTCTGTGAGCCCTGTCCATATTGTGATGGCAAGGGATATATAAAAACTCCGAGGACAGTCTGCTATGAGATCTTCAGAAAGATTAGGAAGATGAGGCCCTATCTGGCTGCAAGGCTGATCGTCAAGGTGAACCCCCTTGTGGCAGAATTACTGACCGATGAAGAGAGACAGGGTGTGGAAGAGCTTGAGACACTTTTTAATACAAAGATAATCGTTCAGGAAGATACGACTTTTCATCAGGAGCATTTTGAGATACTGCAGGTATAGGTGGCGAGGTAAATGAGGCTGAAGGCTGAAGGCGATAGGCTGAAGAGAAAAACAATAATCCTGTCTTTGTCTCTTTTCTTCAGCCTTAAGCCTAATTTAGTGGCGAGGTAACAGGTATGGAAAAATTTCACAGACTTATCGAAATCCTAAAAAGGATAAATGGTGCTGTCCTTGCCTATTCAGGAGGGGTGGATAGCACATTTCTTCTTAAGGCATTAAAGCTTTCGGGTATAGAGTTTGTTGCTGTTACATCTATCTCGGAGACATCTCCACCAGAGGATATAGAACTGGCAAGGAGGATGGCGCAAGAACTTGGTGTAAGGCATATCTTTATTGAAGGAAGTGAGCTACAGAAAGAGGAATTTCTCCGTAATGACAGGCAGAGGTGTTTTTACTGCAAGAAGGCACTTTTCAGTGCCCTTAATGAAATAAAGGAGAGGGCCAGATATGCCTCTGTGCTTGATGGAAGTACTGTGGATGATCTTTCAGATTACAGGCCCGGACTCCTTGCAGCAAAGGAGCTTGGAGTCAGGAGTCCCCTTATAGAGGCAGGACTCTCAAAGGATGAGATAAGAATCCTCAGCAGAGACCTTGGACTTATTACTTGGGACAGACCATCATCTCCCTGTCTTTCTTCCAGGATCCCTTATGGGAGGAGGATAACCCCTGAGGCCTTAAGAAGGGTCAGGGATGCAGAGGCCTTTTTAAAAGAAAGGGGTTTCAGGATTGTGAGGGTAAGGGATTACTGGCCAATGGCAAAGATAGAGGTCTCCGTAGAGGAGGTCAGGAGATTCCTTAGTGATGAGCTCAGGCAGGAGGTAATAAAGGGATTAAAGGAGGCTGGATATAAGACGGTCACTGTTGACCTTGAGGGTTATTCTCAGGGAAAATTGAACTTTGACTAAGGAAGCGTCAGGATCTTTACCTCTCCAGACTTTCCTAAAGGGCCGAGGTCCTTTTCGTTAAGGATTAATCTTATTCCTCCAGCATTTCCTATGGTAAGCTTAAACCCCTTTTTTGACTTATACTGAACTGTCTCCCCGGGTCTCATGGTAATATCTCTGGTACCCTCCTCTGATTCTATGAGAAGCCATGTGAGCTCAGTGGCTGTTATCTTCAGGATATGTTCATTAATAAGTGGTGAACTGACAGCCCTTTCCTTTAGTTGTGGAGTAACAGTCGGGGATCCCTGACCCCCAACAGTTGGTGGAGGTGTAAGAACGGGTAAGGTGATATTATCTTCTTTGATGGTTGTAGTTTTAAATATGAAGAAGAGGGCAGATAATAGTAAAACTACGGGCACACAACCTTTCAGAACCACCTCTCTAAGCCTTTGGAGTGACCCTTGAAGCTTGCTATTTTCATGGATAGGTGGAGGGGTAACAGTCAGGAATGGCCCTTGAAGCCTCTGGGCATTTATCTTCTTGAATTCCTCAATCAAAGGCCCTGCCTCAAGA
>CAMTWD010000077.1:0-5971 GCA_947085365.1 uncultured Nitrospirota bacterium
GCCTTCAGGCTTGCCTCTTATCTTCAGAGGGAGATTTCCGCCTCTGACAGGGTCATACTCTATGCAGATAACTCTCCTTACTGGTGTTCAGCCTATATAGGGATAATCTTGAGTGGTGCTATCGCAGTTCCCTTAGATGTGGAGACAGATGCCGAGACCCTCCAGAGTATCATAAAAGATTCTGAACCTGCCATTATACTCTATTCGGAAAGGACTGCAGGGGCTGTCCGGGGCTTAAGGGGATTTAATATAGAGAAGATAGAGGAATTACCCCCCTCTGAAAGGATCGAGCCTGTAAGTCTTTCAGAAGAGGATATTGCATCCATTATCTATACCTCCGGGACAACGGGCAGACCGAAGGCCGTTATGCTCAGTCATCGGAATTTTGTCTTTGAGATAGAGGCAGTGATCAAGACGGGGATTATCAGTGAGACAGACAATATCCTCTCTCTTCTTCCACTCCACCATACCTATCCCTTTGTATGCACCTTTTTGATCCCCTTTTCCATAGGAGCAAAGGTAACCTTCTCCCCCGGTCTGAAAGGGGAGGAGGTGATGAGGACCATCAGGGAAAGGGGTATCACCTGCCTTGTGGCTGTTCCACTGTTACTTGAACTCCTTCATAAAAGGATAATGGAGAGATTCAAGGCCCTGCCCATCTTTATAAGGCAGATCTTTTATCTTTTTAAATCAATAAGCTCTTTTTTAAGAAGGAGGTGGGATATAAATTTCGGAAAGTACCTCTTCTTCTTCATTCATAGAAAGACAGGGTTTCAATTTAGATATTTTACCACAGGTGGTGCAAGGCTCAACCCCGAGGTGATGAAGGACCTCGAGGCCCTTGGTTTTACTGTTATTGAGGGATATGGTCTTACAGAGACCTCACCTATAGCAACCTTCAATCCCGTAAAGAGAAGAAAACCGGGTTCTGCTGGAAAACCCCTTGAGGGAGTGGAGCTTACGATTCTCCCTTCCGATGATTCAGGTAAAGGTGGCGAGATAACGGTTGGAGAGATCGCAATAAGGGGTCCCCTTGTAATGAAGGGATATTACAAGGACAGGGGCCTCACTGAAGAGGCGATAAGGGATGGATGGCTCCTTACAGGTGACCTCGGCTATATTGATAGTGAGGGCTATCTCTTCATTACAGGTCGAAAGAAGGATGTGATTGTGCTTTCCTCAGGAAAGACCATCTATCCCGAGGATGTAGAGGAGAGATACAGAAAGGCCATTCCCCTCATTAAAGAGATCTGCCTTCTTAATTCCATGGAGGCAGTGATATTTCCTGATCATGAGGAGGCCAAGAGAAGGGGTATAGTCAACATCCATTCATTTCTCAAATGGGAGATTGAGAATGTATCAAGGGGATTACCTTCCCATATGAGAATAAAGGGATTCAGGCTTGTGAAGGAACCCCTCCCGAAGACAAGACTTGGGAAATTTAAAAGATACCTGATAGGTGAGTCTACAGGTAAAAGGGCTGAAAGGCCAGAGGATCCTCATCTTAAGACTGATACAGGAAGAAGACTGAAGGAGATAATCCTTTCCTTTGCTCCTGAACAGAGAGACCTCCATTCCTCGGACCATTTAGAGATTGACCTTGGTATTGATTCTTTAAGGAGGATAGAGCTCGCAAGCTCTATTGAGAAGGAATTCTCTATAAAACTCGATGATCAGGTTATAAGGAACTGGTACACCCTGAAGGACATCCTTGACTACATTGATACATATAGAGATAGACCCAGCCAGGTCAGGCAGAGAGAAGGTGGCGGATTCTACAATTCCTTTCTCTTCAAGAGATTAAAGTTTATCCTTTTGTGGATATCCCATCTCTTATTAAGGTCCCTTTTTATGGCCCTTTTCAGGATGAAGATAAGGGGCCTTGAGAATCTTCCACCACCGCCCTTTATCATTGCACCCAATCACACGAGTTACTTTGATGGATTTGTTATATTTTCAGCCCTTCCATTCAGGATCTCAGGGAGGCTTTATTTTCAGGGTCTCAAGAGATACTTTCCCCTTAGATTCATCTCGGAACTTTTAAATGTTATACCTGTGAGTCCTCATACAGAACTCATTGATGCCATGGAAAGGTCAAAGGAATGTCTGAGAAGGGGTGATCCCCTCTGCATCTTTCCAGAAGGAGGAAGGTCCTTTGATGGAGAGATCAGGGAATTCAAGTCAGGTTTTGCCCTCTTGAGTATCTCGGAATCTGTCCCGGTTGTGCCAGTGATTATAGATGGGACCTTCAGGATATTACCCAGGGGAAGGATAATCCCGAGATATAGCAGTATAAAGGTTCAGATCAATCCTCCCATAACTCCACCGGCGTCCCTTTCTCAGGCACAGGAATTCACAGAGAGGGTTAGAGAGGAGATGATCAGACTTAAAAAGGCCTTAGTTTGATAAAGGATAGTCTCTGTAAGTGTAATAGCCTTGCCCTATCATTGGATCTTCTGTTATATTCAATAGCTATGAGTTCAAAGGTAAGTGGTGGCGATGTAACAGTAAGGGTCAGATTTGCTCCAAGCCCTACCGGACATCTTCATATTGGAGGTGCAAGGACAGCACTCTTTAACTGGCTCTTTGCAAGGCATCATAAAGGTGTCTTTATCCTGAGAATAGAGGATACAGACAGAAGTCGCTCTACAGAGGAATACATAGAGGCAATTATTGAAGGTCTCCGGTGGCTTGGTCTGGACTGGGACGAAGGACCTTACAGACAGACTGAGAGGTTGGATATTTACAGGTCATATGTGGAGCGTCTCCTTGAAGAGGGCAAGGCCTATTACTGTTATTGTTCGCCTGAGGAACTTGAGGAGAGAAGGAGGCTCCAGCTTGCATCAGGAAAGCCACCAAGATATGATGGAAGGTGCAGAGACCTTAAGGCACCTATTCCTGGAAGGTCTCCAGCTGTAAGATTCAAGATGCCCCAGACAGGTGTGACGATCGTGGATGACCTCATCAGGGGAAAGGTCTCTTTTGATAACGAACAGCTTGATGACCTGATAATTATGAGGTCTGATGGGACACCCACATATAATTTCGTTGTAGTGGTGGATGATGTGGTTATGGGAATTACACATGTTATAAGAGGTGATGATCACCTCAACAATACACCAAAACAGATTCATATCTACAGGGCACTCAATGCAGAACCCCCTAAGTTTGCCCATCTCCCCATGATACTCGGTCCTGACAGGACAAGGCTCAGCAAGAGACACGGTGCCACCTCTGTCCTTGCCTACAGGGATATGGGTTACCTTCCTGAGGCACTCCTGAACTATCTTGTCAGGCTTGGCTGGTCTTATAAGGATCAGGAGATATTTTCTAAGGAAGAGCTGATAGAAAAATTTTCCCTTGAGAATGTGGGAAGGTCTGCTGCTGTCTTCAATCCCGAAAAACTTTTGTGGCTTAATAGCCATTATATAAATAATTCCACACCTGAAAGGCTTTATGAACTCGTGAGGCCCTTCCTTATCAGGGATGGTATTATAAAAGAGGATACACCTATTGACCTCCCATGGATTTGTAAGGCTATATCAACACTTAAAGAGAGATCGAGGACACTCCTTGAGCTTTCCAATTCCCTCAGGTATTACATACTCGACGAGATAGAGATTGAGGAGGAGGCAAAGAAGAAGTTTATTAATGAAAAGAGTATATCATATCTTAAAATGGTAAGGGACCTGATTGCTCGCTCTGATGGCCTGGACTCCCAAAGGATGGAAAAGGCCTTTAAGGAGCTTGTAAATACCCTGGGAGTAAAGTTATCCGAGGTGGCACAACCTTTAAGGGTCGTTCTTACAGGAAGGACAGTGAGCCCTCCTATATTTGATGTCCTTGAAGTCCTGGGTAAAGAAAAGGCATTAAGAAGGATTGACAGGGTTATAAACCCTTCAGTGGCGAGGTAACAGTTTAGTGGCGAAGTAGCAGTGAAGAGGTGATCAAGGGGTTAAGTGGTCTATCATGGGTTATATAGCTGTGATAGGTGCTGGTAACTGGGGAACCACCATTGCCTGCCATCTGGCAAAAAAGGACTATGATGTATGCCTCTGGGTACATGAGGAAGAACTCGCTGAGATTATAAAGACCACAAGGAGAAATGCCTGGTATCTGCCTGATTTAGTAATCCCGAATAATGTGAGGGCAACAACAGATTTTATTGATGCCATCCTTAAGGCCCGCTTCATAATCAATGCCGTACCCACACAGTTTATAAGAAGGGTATTCTCCACCAAAGGGGAGCTCAGCCCTGAGGCAGTGCTCATAAGCCTTTCAAAGGGGATCGAAAAAGAGACACTTCTTACCCCTTCAGAGATATTAAGGGAATTAACAGGTCTGGATGTGGCCGTTCTTTCAGGTCCAAGTTTTGCAAAAGAGGTTGCAAGGGGTCTTCCTACTGCTGTTACCCTTGCCTCAAGGGATAGAGATAAAGGCCTCCTGATTCAGGACCTATTCAGTTCTGAGAGGTTCAGGGTTTATCTCCATGATGATGTTACAGGAGTTGAAATAGGAGGGGCCCTGAAGAATGTTATTGCCATTGCTTCTGGAATATCTGATGGATTGGGGCTTGGTTTTAATGCCAGGGCCTCCCTGATAACGAGGGGTCTTGCTGAAATTACGAGGCTCGGGGTCGCTATGGGTGCCCGTTACAGGACATTTTCAGGTCTCAGTGGAGTTGGGGACTTAATCCTCACATCTACGACCAATCTTTCAAGAAACTATACCCTTGGATACAGGATTGGAAGGGGTGAAAAACCCTCTGAGATCCTCAAGGGGATGCGGGAGGTTGTGGAGGGAGTTGATACCACTGAGTCTGCCTACAGACTCTCTCTGAGATATTCTGTGGAGATGCCTATTACCGAAAAGGTCTATGAGATCCTTTATAAAGATAAATCACCCCAGGATGCCCTCATTGAGCTTATGGCAAGACCAGTTAAGGAGGAGTTTCCTTTAAATGACGAGGAATGAGCTCTTAAAGATATTAAGGGAGATTCAGAGAGGAAGATTAAACCCAGAGGATGCCCTTGAACTTATAAGGCATCTTCCCTATGAGGACCTTTCAATTGCCAAGATAGATCATCACAGGACGATCCTTTCTGGAATTCCTGAGGTAATCCTGGCAAAGGATAAAAGACCGGATGAGGTAGTACTGATCGCAAGAAGGATGTATGAAAGGCATGGGAGATTCCTTATCACAAAGGCAGGAGAGGAGGTATATAAAAAATTAAGGATTAAAGAGGCAAGATTTTATGAAAGAAGTGGGACTATCGTTGCCGGCAGTCTTTCAGAAAAAGGATCTAAAAAGATATTAATTATCACGGCAGGGACATCCGACGCAGCAGTAGCAGAAGAGGCTCAGGTGACTGCTGAATTTTTGGGACATCCTGTGGAGGTGATACAGGATGTGGGGATTGCCGGTCTTCACAGGATTGTATCCCATATGGAGAAATTCAAAGAGGCAGGAGCCATTATAGTAATAGCAGGAATGGAGGGTGCGTTGCCATCAGTCGTGGCTGCCCTTACCGATAGACCTGTCATAGGGGTGCCAACTTCTTCTGGCTATGGAATGAGTCTCGGTGGAGTGGCTGCCCTTCTTGGTATGCTCAATTCTTGTGTTCCAGGAGTGGCTGTAATGAATATTAATAATGGATTTGGAGCTGCCTGCCTTGCCCACAGGATAAATTCTGTTGCCTTGACAAGGCCTCGGGATAAACAATAAAATAATATACTTTTGTTAGTGCCGAGGTAAGATTTTTAAATAAATCTCTGAAGGGAGGTTCTTTATGGCAGAAGGTGTGGTAGAAGCAACTACAGAGACATGGGAAAAGGAGGTTCTCAATGCACCAGGTCTTGTGATGGTTGATTTCTGGGCTGTGTGGTGTGGCCCTTGCAGGATGATAGCTCCTACGATTGAGGAGCTTGCAAAGGAATATGCAGGGAAGATAAAGGTTGTTAAATTGAATAC
>CAMTWD010000078.1:0-9841 GCA_947085365.1 uncultured Nitrospirota bacterium
GATTGCCTTGTTTTTCTTTAGTGTCAGATTTATGATTGCATGAGCCACCTGCCAGAGAAGGTAGTCTCTTTTTTCTTTGCTTATACCCAGGAGTTCCTGTAGACTTATCCTGCCATAGCTCAGAAGATTCCCCTCTGGGCTTACTTCAGCCCAGGCTATGTGAAAGGGACTGGCATTTATATCAATAGCAACTACTCCATTGGTTTCTGTAATCCTTAACTCTGGTAGATCCTCTTCATAGCTTATGAGGACATAAATCTCACCATTTCTGAGCTTTAATTCCACTGTGTATGGGAAGAATTCTTTAGTCTTTTGAGCCTCCTGCAGTCTCCAGTTGAAGTCTATCCATCTGTCAGTATCCCGGGTTACTTTTCTGATGATCTCCGCATAAACATGGGTTCTATCACTGGTGTTTATTCTCAGGTAGAGTTTTTCTCCTCTTTGTTCTATCCTGAGGTTCAGGTTGCCCTGTTTTGATTTGTCTCCTCTGGAATAGAGTGTCCCCTGACGCTTCTCGATCCACTCTTTTTCCAGTTCTCTTCTTTTGCCACCACTTAAATGTTTCTTTTTCAGTTTCAGAAAGAGTTTTCTGGTGCCAAAGATTATCCTTTTGGGATTGATCTTCAGTTCTTTGCATGATTTCAAGGCAGCATTAGCCTTGGCAATGGCATCGTCTACATACCTGGAGTTCAAGTTAAAAATTCTCTGGAGGTCTCTTTTCAATGTCTCTCTGTCTTTACCTTCTAAAAGCCTGTTGTAGGCATATCTCATGCAGGAAGACCATCTCCTCATCAGATCCATCACTGCCTGTCTGTCTTCTTTACTTGAGAATATAAGCTTGGCCTGGACTGTTATCATGCTTTTTACCGCCTCTTTATCCGTAAATCTCAGCTGCATTGGTCTTTGGTGTCCTAAGAGGAGTAATTAAACCTTCTTTTTCCCAGTTTATAAGTGTTCTGTAACTAACTGATTGAATACATCTTTTTTGCATACTTAGCAACATCCATTATCACTTATAGTTATACATTCTTTTGCATAGTTATTGTCAACTGTTGTCACCTCCCTTGATCCTTTATGAAACGAAGATGCAGGATTTATTAAATATATTATAACTAAAACCTCCTGTACCTCATAGCAGAAAGAACCCTCTCACGGGCGATGGCCTCTGCTGCCCTTCTTGGTGAGATCCCCTCCTTTAAAGACCTATCAATGACAAGTAAGGTATTCTTCCTGATCCTTTCGGAGATTGCCCTGAAGGCCTCCTCAGCAGTCCTTCCAGCATACTCCATCGCAGCCATAATAACCCCTCCTGCATTGGCTATGAAGTCAGGAACCACGAGGACACCCTTTCGATATAAAACCTCCTCAGCAGCATGGGTAACAGGTATATTTGCTCCCTCAAGGATAATCCTTGCCTTTATCGTTTCCACATTCGCCTCATTTATAACATCAGGGTTAGCTGCAGGGATTAATATATCGCACTCAACAGAGAAGATAGCCTGAGGGGAAAGCCTCTCGCCGTGAGGATAATTTATGACTGAGCCGGTTGAATCCTTTACAGTCAGGAGGTCTTTAATATCAAGTCCACGGGGATTATAGATGGTGCCTTTTGTATCACTTACTGCTATGATAATTGCCCCCTTCTCTGAAAGAAACCTTGCTGAGGCCTTTCCAACACTGCCAAATCCCTGAATAGCAACCCTTGCCCCAGAAAGTTCAAGATCTTTATATCTGGCAGCAATCCCTGCAGATTCAGCAATCCCAAATCCCGTAGCACCCAGCTTATCAAGGGGTAGTCCTCCGATCTCCTCAGGAAGACCTACTGCCCTCTTTATCTCATCGTATATCCAGGCCATTGATTCTTCATTACTTCCCATATCGGGCCCCGGGATGTATTCATCGAGATTCTTTATCCTCTGAGCAAAGGCCCTGAAGATCTCCTCAATATGAGGACTCTTGGGGTCAGCAATGATACCTGCCTTTCCACCACCATAGTTAAGTCCTGCAATAGAGTTCTTTAAGGTCATAGTCCTTGCAAGCCTTGAGACCTCCTCTAAGGTGACAGAAGGGGATACCCTCACCCCACCTATAGAAGGCCCGAGGGCAATACTGTCCACAACCACTATTGCCCTGAAATTGAGTTTTGGAAAGTAGAGCTCTTCAATCCTCATAGGCCCTATTTCATCAAAGACCATGGTTTAACCCCTTTCTAAAAATTCCCAACGAATGTAAGTTATAATATAACATGAAGTTAAGTATCGTGGCAAAATTCCTTATAGCCACTACACTCATCCTTGCCACATGTCTCGGTATCTCCTTTTATCAGATTGCAAGACATCAGGACAGGCTCATAATGGAACAGGCAGAGAATGAGGCAAGGGCCTTATTGAGACAGATCATCATCACAAGAAGATGGGTGGCTGACCACGGTGGCATATTCGTTGAAAAGAAGCCATGGCTTCAACCCAATACCTATCTCAGTCAAATAGGAGAAGAGGCTGAGACAAGGGATATCAGGGGAAGGATACTTATAAAGGAAAATCCTGCCTTTGTTACAAGGGAACTCTCAAGGTATGCAAGGGAAAGGGGTCTCTACTGGTTCAAGATAACAAGCCTTAAACTCATAAATCCCCTTAATGCACCAGATGAATGGGAAAGGGAGGCCCTTAAAAGATTCGAGGATTCAGGAGAGAAGGAGCTCTCAAAGATCCAGATGATTGATGGTCAGAGACATCTAAGATACATATCACCCCTTTATGTGGAAGAATCCTGCCTCAGGTGCCACAGTCGTCAAGGATACAGGGTGGGTGATGTGAGGGGAGCTATAAGCATAACCATACCTGTTGAGAAGATATTCATGGAGATGGCCAAGAATAGAGAGAGGATGTTAATCTCAGCAGTCATAACTACCCTCTTCATCCTCATCGTCCTTTATATCCTCATAAACAGACTCACCCTCTCTCCATTAAAGAGACTGAAAAGGGCGATAACCACCTTTTCTGAAGGGGAGGCACCACCCTCAGATATCTGCAGAACAGGTGACGAGATTGAAGATCTTGCAAGGGCATTCACAAAGATGGCCCAGAGGCTTACAGAGTATCACCACTGCCTGCACGATCGTATAAAGACAGCAGTAAAGGAACTGGAGGAGACCAACAGAAAACTCCTTGAGGCAAACAGGCTCTTGGATGAGGCCAACAAGAGAAAATCTGATTGCATTGCAAGGGCCTCCCATGAGCTGAGAACACCCCTTACATCCATAAGGGGAGCACTGGATTATCTCATCCAAAAGATGGAGAGGTCAGGTCTTGATTATCAGGACCTGGACTTCCTGATCATGATAAGGCGAAATACCGAGAGGCTGATAAGACTTGTAAATGATATGCTTGACATAGAAAAGATAGAGTCAGGCCTTCAGGAGCTTAATATAAAGGAGTCTGACCTCTCACCTATAATAATGGAAAGCCTCAACAACTTCAGACTCCAGGCCGAAGAAAAGGGTATCAGGTTTTCTGTGAATATCCCTCAAAGCCTTCCATGTGTTATAGATGAAGAGAGGATGAGACAGGTCTTTACAAACCTCATCTCAAATGCCCTTGCCTGGAGTCCTCCTGGTGAGACTATAATGATCTCAGCAGAAAGGATTGACGGATCCATCTATGTAGAAGTGAGTGACAGAGGACCAGGAATACCTCCTGAAGAAGAGACAAAGATATTTGAGAAGTTTTATAAAAGATCAAAGGACGGGACAGGACTCGGTCTTACCATTGCAAAGGGCATTGTAGAGGCCCATGGTGGAGAGATAGGTGTAAGAAGAAATGGAGTGAAAGGTTCTACCTTTTATGTAAAACTTAAGACCGACTCAGTGGCGAAGTAACAGAGAATATGAAAGAGAGACCCCTCTTACTCGTGGTTGACGATGACCCAGACATACTCAGGGTATTAAAGGCCAACCTTGAACTGAATAACTTTTCTGTAATCACAGCTGATTCCTGTAAATCAGCCAAAAAGGCCCTCGAAGCCAGAAGACCTGATCTGATAATACTTGACCTGATGCTTCCTGATGGCGATGGTGTGGAGTTCTGCTGTAATCTCAGGAATACCCATCCCGACATACCCCTTATAATGCTCACGGCAAAGGACAAATTATCTGACAAGATCATCGGGCTGGAAAGTGGGGCTGATGATTATATAGTAAAACCCTTTGAGACCCTGGAATTGATTGCAAGGATAAAGGCCTGCCTCAGAAGGACAAGGCATGAAAAAAAGGAGATTATTCAGGCAGGGAAACTGATTATAGACCTGAAAAGGAGGGAGGTGAAAAAAGGGGAGCAGATTATTGAACTCACCCCAAAGGAGTTTAACCTCCTCGTCTTTCTTGCGGAGAATCGCGACAGGGTAATCAGCAGAAAGGAGATTAAGGAACATCTCTGGCGTGAAAAGAGCCTCTATTCCTGGAGCAGGGTTATTGATGTCCATATAATGCATCTCAGACAAAAGATAGAGGACAACCCTCAGGAGCCTGAATATATAATCACTGTGCCTGGTGTAGGATATCGTTTTAAGACAGAATGAGGGTCAATCACTGAAAGACTACGGATTCTGCTGATCAGACTGACTTCACCTTGAGATGAAGAAACTCCTCTATATATCCCAGATACCTTTCCACATCCTCAAGCCTTTTTAATGCCTCATTGCATATCCTCATGTAGTCTATCCTCTCATAATCATGGGCAAGAAGATTTCTGAAAGAGGCTATCCTGGCAAATTCATAAGCGAAGTCAGGGGGTATTATCCCATTCTCACCAAGTATATCAATTGCCTCACTATAACTCTGGGGGGTCCTCAAACCCCTCTCACGGATCACCATTTCAGCAAGGGATATGGAAGAATCGGCTGTAAGGTATAAATAATGGAGAATTGCTCCTCTGTAGACTGGATCAGCCAGAAATCTCTTCTGACAATCCATCTCCATCTTTCTGAGAAACCCTATATACTCCCTTATCCTTTCTATCTTATTTCTTATCCTCTCTGTCATCTACCAATAAAGAGCCTTCTCTGTTCTTTAAAATCTATGGCATCATGAATCACATTAAGTTCAAAATCTTCTCTGAGTTCAGGGTTCTTCTCAAAAAGAAGAAGACCTGTCCTGATTATCTCATCCATCAGAATAATATTCTTCGACCTGTTCAGAATCACGAGGTCAAGGCTGTCAGTCTTCAGCTCTCTACTGAGAAAGTGATGGAGGTCAAGTTCTTCATCAAGGGATGGCTCTTTATTTAAATACACTGCAATATCTATATCACTTAAAGGCCCTGAAGACCCCTGAGGTATTGAACCAAAAAGGTATGCAAACTCAACCTTTATCCCTTCACTCAGGGAATTGAATCTCTGAAAGATATCATTAAATTTATTCACAGATATCCTCAAGGCCTTCATCCCGGTATTAGTATAACAAATCCTTTGATTCATTGGCAGAGATAAACCGAAAAATAGAGATAGAAATTTTCCCATAGTCTCCTCTCCCTTACCATCCCCCTCACCCTCGCCCTCTCCCCAAAGGGGAGAGGGAATAAGAAAATAGGGACTCTCTCCCCAAAGGGGAGAGGGGTCCCCAAAAAATCAAAGATTTTTTGGGGTAGCGGTAGGGGTCCCCAAAAAATCAAAGATCTTTTGGGGCAGCGGTAGGGAATAGAAAATAGGGGATTGAGAGGATTAACAATTTTCTATCTCTATTTCTCTATTTCAGGGGATAAAGGTATCCCTCAGGCATAGAATCACTGTAAAGGTAAACCCTCTGTATCCCTATCGCTGCCTTCGAGGCTGTAATAGGCAAGGTAGAGATTCCTGACGCCCTCTATCTCCTTTAAAGAATCGAGTGAATCCTTTACCTCTGAGACCGTCTCCCTTTCAACTAAAAATACTATCTTCTCATCCTTTACTTCGTTGACCTCTACGCCCCTTGCTTTCAATTCCTCCACTACTCTCTCCACATCCCTTATGTCATTTGCCTCTATAAAACCACTTGCAACAATCATCCCAATCCTCCTATCTTCATTTTTATAAGCCTACCCTTAGTCTCGCATCCTTCCACACACCTGCCGCAATAAATGCAGTTTGTATCCCTGAGTCCCGGCTGATCTATCCTTTCAGCTATCTTAACATTCATATAACACATCTTATCACAGAGATTACACTCGCCGCACTGCCCATCTACAAACTTAAGCTTAAGAAGACTTACCTTGTTAAAAAGCCCATAGGTTTTTCCCACAGGACATAATACCCTGCACCAGAGCCGTGGAAAGAAATATTCGAGCACAAGAAGCAGAACTATCATACCTCCTGAATATGCCAGCACCACTGGCTCCACAGGAAGCTTAAATGCAAAAAATACGCTGCCTGTCAAAAACCTGAAAAGGTTTGTGAGATGAGAGATATAGTTAGTAAAAAATGGGATAGCCACCATTGCCGAGACAAGGAGTAATCCAGCAGCAATCCCATATCCAATCTTTGGTGAAATCCCCTTCTCTATTGCCCATTGCCTGTTGCCTCTCACCTTATCAACCATCTCATAAAGAAGGTCCATCGGGCAGACCCATCCACAGAATGCCCTGCCGAAAATGAGATATATACCAATGATTGGAAGCACAGCTATCAGGGCAGTAGTTGTAAGATCCTTTGATGCAATAAGGCTTTCAAGATACGCAAAGACATCTATAAGCTTTACAAACCAGACAACCAAAGAACCTGTCAGTCCACCAACCAAAACCTTAATCTTGAGAAATTGCAGGAGAAAAAGGATTATTATCCCAACCTGGACAAATCTCCGTAATCTTGAGAGCCTTATCTTTTCTCTGACTTCTGGTTGATGACCTACTGGGTTATCTGTATTCACGTTCTATAAGTCTCCCCCTTGCCATGATCTGGGGCAGATTCTGGGTATATACAATGGCATATCTCTCTTCACTGGACATATTTATAAGCCTCTTGAATTCATCGAGATACCATGATCTTATCTCTGAATATCTCTTCTTCGTCACCACCTTTATGGCATAGCCACCAAGAGGACAATACTTCACACATAAACCACATCCAACACAACTTTCATTTATAAAAGGTTGATTTCCCCATTCGCTATTGTAGAAATCAAAGACCTTTGCACCTAAGGGACAGGCCTTACTGCAGGAAAGACAGACATCACCATTGTAGCCGAAGCACAGACTAAAGTCGATAAGGGCCATTCCCATTGAGACCCTTTCCTTTTCTATCCTTTGTAAAGCCCCAGTGGGACAATGCCTCGGGCATTCCATACAGAGGCCGCAGGGGAAGTCTCGCATATCTTTTATATAAGGAGTTCCGAAATTTTTTATATCCTTAAGTCCCACAACGGCAATTGCATCATATTTCATCACATGACAGACATTGACGCATACACCACAGCTTATGCACTTGGTCCTGAATTCCCTCTCTGGAAGGGCCCCAGGTGGTCTGATAATGCCGCCAATATCTATATGAGGCAGGGGTGCAAGAAATTGCCCTTCCTGAGAGGAGGTATTCCCAGAAACAGGACATCCAATCCCCACTGCACCCCCTATGGCAATCAGAGATGCCTTTAGAAACTCTCTCCTGTTAAATCCCATTTATATTTTATTTGGTTTCAGCAGGTGCAGATAATAGGGCTTCATTAATCTCAACCTTATATCTCTTTTTCAAGTCAGCCATATATTTATCAAAAAGGGCCTTCTGTTTTTCCATTAAAATCTGCCGGCGCAGTCCTTCCTTTATGCTCTCAAGGGGGATATACTGCCCTGTCTCTTTTACCTTGAACTCCTCTTTATTTTTATTGTAATAATCAACTATTTCCTTATCTTCCACCTTTATCTTTTTTGTTATCTCCTTATCCAAGAGGGTATCAATTAACGCCTTTCTTTTCCAGTAATTAGCCATTTTAAGATATTCGGGATCCTTATCAAGTCCTTTCTTTAATGCCTCCTGATATAAGATCTCCTCGGTAATAAATCTCTCAAGTCCTTCTGCACCTAAATACAATATGCGCATGGCTTCCGGGATTGCCTCAATATCCTCCTTAGTTATAACCTTATCTCCCACCTTAGCTATCTGCTCGCTACGAGGCGCACTGCTCGCCTCTTCTTCTTTCTTTGTGCATGACCCAATCAAAAAAATTGAAATAATAACTATCAAAAACCTTTTCATTAACATATTGAAATCCTTATCACCCCCCTCACCCTTCCCTTGATGTGAGGGGAGTGAGATGAAGGGTTTTTAGGCTATTACTTCTTTAGGCTCTGCCTGTGTGCCTTTAGTCCTGCCTTTGTATATCTTCACTGAGAACATCTTATAGTCCATCTGGAAGCTGAATGGGTCAAAGTACTCGTTCATTATCATGTTTATGAGCTTATACTCGTCAAACCACGGGATGAAGACATAGTCATATCTCGGTCCGCCTGTTGCCTTTGTAACATCAAGAACCTTAGCCGGAAGTTCAATCTTACCTCTTCTGGATTCCACTATCACCCTGTCTCCTTCCTTAATGCCAAGTCTATCAGCAAGTATCTTATTGATCTCCACATAGGCACCATGGACAGCCCGATTAAGCTCCCGAACCCTTGTTGTCATTGAGCCTGAATGCCAGTGCTCAAGAACCCTTCCTGTGCAGGCCCCATAGATATAACCAGTGGTATCATAGATCACTAATCTTGTTCCATCAGCCTTTAGGAACTCCTCTCTGTGGTTCTGTATCTCTGCAGGGCTCAATGCGATGGTCTTAAGAGCCTTCCTGTCCTTATCGGGATCACCTATTACAGTTACAGTATACCTGGTAACCACATCAAAGGGCAGTGCGCTGTCTTCTTCCACCTTTACAGGATTGAATCTCCTCACCAGGATATCAACAGTCTTGGCCTTCACAAACTCCTTTCCGTCAAACTTACAGGCCCACCACGGGTTTGCCCAGATGATTGCCCTGCCGTCCCATCCCGGCACCTTCCTGCCATCAGGCAGGTCAATCATACCGTGGATAAAGGCATTTGAGTTATAGAAGCTTGCATACCAGCCCTTTGGCACATTCTGCTCCTTGTGATATGCCTCATCCTTTTTCATTGCCTCTATGTTCTTTTCAAGCCATGCGCCATAAACAGGGTTGAATGCCTTCATATTATCAAGATATGTTTTTGTAACTCTCTCAATCAGAGGGTCATACGGGAAGGCATATTGAATGCTTGACTCGTATTTCTCATACCGTGCCTTCATTGCAGCATCAGTATGGACATCAGCAGGGAAAGGAATCCTGTAACCGTGGTTCCTTTCAAGCAGAACCTTTCTGTTCATGCCTGTGAAGTTATAAGCTGTGCCTGCTGAAAGCGTCATTAGTTCTTCCCAGATGTTAGCGCTGAAATCCCTGTTCCACTCCTTTGTCTTAGCCGCATCTATGGTCTTTTTCATCCAGTCCGCGCCGTCATATTTTTCAGGCCAGAACTGGGAAACATGACCCTTTGGAACAAGACCCCTTTCTTCAAGACGCCTCATTATCATGGCAAAAATGGTGTGATCAGCTATCGTATTTCCATATGGCTCAATTACCTGTTTGATTACCTGATACCTTCTTTCAAGGTTGCCGAAGATAAACTCCTTCTCATACCATGAAGATGCGCCAAGAACCACATCAGATACCATGGTAGTTGCATTGGGGAATGACTCGAGGGTCACTATAAGCGGCCATTGCTCTCCTTTTTTTGCTCCACCCATTGCCTGTCTGTAAGGCCATGAATATGCCAGAGACTGTCCTGGATTAACGCATGAGATAAACTGGACCTTTATCTGC
>CAMTWD010000079.1:0-10899 GCA_947085365.1 uncultured Nitrospirota bacterium
ACATGATTATCAGTGGTTTGTGCAGAGAGTATCGTGGCTACAAGGAGTTCAAATGGGGTGGAAAAGTGGAGGGCAGTCTTTGGCTCAGGATAGAGCCTTTTAAGCCTTTTTAAAATCTCTCTGACCTTTTCCTCTGGTTTCATAAGATTTATTATACCTTAAGATGGTCTTGACTTATCACAATCCTTTTTGAGCATCATTAGAAATACCCTCGAAAGAAATATTATAATATTATATGTCCCGTAAGTTCTTCTACATAGAGACCCGTGGCTGCCAGATGAATTTCCACGATTCTGAAAAGATCGTGGGAATTCTCAAAAGAGAAGGTTATCTACCTACAGATGAGCCCAAGAAGGCAGATCTTATAATCTTTAATACCTGTAGTATAAGAAAAAAACCAGAAGAGAAGCTCTTCAGTAGCCTTGGCAGGCTCAAGCATCTAAAGAAGCAAAGGCCTTCTCTTAAGATCGCTGTCTGTGGATGTATTGCCCAACAAAAGGGTGAGGAGCTTTTAAAAAGGGCCCCTCATGTGGATTACATCTTTGGACCTCAGAATATAGGAAGATTGAGGGCAATCCTTTTAAAGGATAGGGCAGTGGAAACAGATCCCAATCCCTCCCTTCACCTGGAAGACCTTCCTGCTGAAAGGATTGACGGTATAAGGGCTTCTGTTACGATAATGTATGGATGTGACAATTTCTGTTCTTACTGCGTTGTCCCCTATACCAGGGGAAGAGAGGTAAGCAGACCCATGGAAAATATTGTAAGAGAGGTTATGGAGCTGGCAGAGAAGGGTTATAAGGAGATACAGCTTCTTGGTCAGAATGTTAATTCCTACAAGGATGGGGAAAGGGACTTCTCAGACCTCCTTGAGAGGCTTAATAAGATTGAAGGCATTGAGAGGATTCGCTTTATAACATCCCATCCAAGAGACCTTACAGAGAGACTGATAAAGACAATGGCAACCCTTGAAAAGGTATGTGAACACCTCCATCTTCCAATCCAGTCTGGTTCTGACAGGATTCTCTCCTTGATGAACAGAGGGTATACCTATAGGGATTATAAAAAGAAGGTGGAGGTATTAAGAAGATATATCCCTGCAATTGCCATAACTACCGATATAATTGCTGGATTTCCTTCAGAAACAGAAGAGGATCATGCCCTTACTATAAGGGCACTACAAGAGATTCAGTACGATGGAATCTTTGCCTTTAAGTACTCTCCAAGACCAGGGACAAAGGCTGCTGATATGCCTGAACAGATTCCGGAAGATATTAAATCCAGAAGGCTTTCGGAGATACTAAGGCTACAGGATGAGATTACCCTGAAAAAGAATAAAGATCTTATTGGTTCAGTCCAGGAGGTCCTGATTGAGGAGATCTTGGAGAGCGGCCATGCTCAGGGAAGAACAAGGACAAACAAGATAGTCCATATAAATAAAGACATCCCTCCAGGCAGTACTGTGTTGGTCAGGATTATTGATGCAAGGATCCATAGTCTCATCGGGGAACCCCTATGAGATTTACCATCCTTACCCTTGGCTGTAAGACAAATCAGGCAGAGAGTGATCTTATTGCCTCAGAGCTGATTAACCTTGGATATAAGCCCGTTGATCTTGATGGTAATCCTGATTTATGTATCATTAATACCTGCACAGTAACATCAAAAAGTGATTACCAGTCAAGACAGCTCATCAGAAGGGCAACGAAGACAGGGGCAAGGGTTATTGTTACTGGTTGCTATGCCCAGGTCAATGAATCAGTAATCCGTAATATTAATCCCGATGCCCTTGTCTTTAAAAATGAGCAAAAGTTAAATATAATCAATATCTTAAATAATAAATCCTCAAGTTGTTTATTAAATTATAATTCCAGACCCCTGTATCGATCAAGGCCAGTTCTCAAGATTCAGGATGGCTGTAATAAGAGTTGTTCCTACTGTATTATTCCCATGGTCAGAGGGAGGTCGAGGTCTATTGAGCCAGGGGTAATTGTCAAAAGAATAAGAGAATTTGAAGAGATGGGCTATAATGAGGTGGTCCTTACAGGGATAAATCTCGGGTCCTATGGCAGGGATTTAAATCCAGTAAAAAGGCTTGAGGAGTTGCTTGAGGAGATCTTATCATCCACTGAAAGGTTGAGGATCAGACTGAGCTCACTGGGAGTCACTGAGATTACAGAAGAACTTATAAATCTCATCGAAAAGTCAGGGAGAATCTGCAGACATCTTCATATCTCTCTTCAGAGTGGCGACAGAGGTATTCTTAATCGAATGAACAGGCATTATACTCCCGAAAGATTCATTGAACTTTCAGAATATTTAAAGAAAAGGATAAAAGATATCAATATAGGTGCTGATATAATCGTAGGTTTTCCCGGCGAGGGGGAAAGGGAATTCCAGAATACCTTTAATTGTATTAAAAAGGCCTGGATCGGCTATCTCCATGTATTTCCTTTCTCAAAAAGGCCTGGCACAAGGGCGTGGAATATGCCCGATCAGATAGATCAACAGACAAAAGATACCAGGTTAAGGATATTAAAGGAACTTGACAGAGAACTGAGAACCTCCTTCTATAGATCCCAGGTTGGTAATATTTTAAGAATAATTGTGGAAGAGATCTCGGAAAGGACCCTTCAGGGAAAATCTGACAACTATATCGATGTAGCAGCAGAAATTCCTTACGGGATTTCTGTTAAAAAAGGGATGGCCCTGGATGTTCATATAAAAGAGGCATCCGAAAGAGGGGTCAGAGGAGAGGTTATTCTGAGTTAATAACCCTTTGAGGTTTCGATATCTTTAAACCTGTCTTCCTTCTGACCATCCATATAAAATCTCTTTCAATTCCAATGCCTTAGCCTCCTATTTTACATTTTTATTAACAGCTTCTTAACAGGGATTGTGGAATCAATTTAGTCCGATAATATATATTATGTAAAATTTTTGGGGAACAAAGATTATCTTAATCCTCCTGTTGTCCGGACCTCTGATTCTGCTTCTTTACTCCTTCCCTGGCAATGGCAATCTTCCCCGTTCTTACGAATTCTTTAATCCTGAAGGGCTTCATAAGCTCTATAAAGGCCTCTATCTTCTTTTCATCACCAGTGATCTCCACGGTATATGTAGTAGGACTTGAATCCACAACCCTACCCCTGAAGATCTCTGTAAGTCTGAGAACCTCAGCCTTGTCCTCATGTTTCTGGGGAGCCACCTTTATAAGGATCATCTCCCTTTCTACATGGTCAAATTCCGTAAGATCCACAACCTTTATTACATCCACAAGTTTGTTGAGCTGTTTTGTAATCTGCTCAATTACAAGATCATCCCCACTGGTCACTATGGTCATCACAGCCACACTTGGATCAATCGTCTCTCCTACAGAGAGGCTTTCGATATTATAACCCCTTCCGCTGAAGAGACCCGCAATCCTTGAAAGGACACCAAACTTATTTTCTACAAGTAACGAGATAGTATGTCTCATTTTACAGCCTTGAGCCTCTTCTCCGTCTTTTTATCCTCTCCGAAGATCATCTCATCAAGGGATGCACCTGCTGGCACCATTGGAAAGACCTTCTCTTTCCAGTCCACTATAAAGTCCATAAGAACAGGCATCTTGATCTTAAAGGCCTCCTTCAAGATAGGCTCCACCTCAGAAGGCTTCGTCGCCCTAAAGCCTACTGCTCCATAGGCCTCAGCCACCTTTACAAAATCAGGTGCCACATCAAGATAGCTATGAGAATACCTTTCCCCATAAAAGAGCTCCTGCCACTGTCTCACCATACCAAGATATCTATTGTTTAAAATGGCTACCTTAACCGGCAGTTTATTCAATACTGCTGTGGCCAGCTCTTGTATATTCATCTGGATGCTTCCATCTCCTGCTATGTCAATTACAAGCTTATTTGGATGGGCAATCTGGGCCCCAATTGCAGCAGGAAATCCAAATCCCATTGTTCCAAGGCCACCAGAGGTTATTAATGTCCTTGGTTTATTGAACTTAAAGAACTGGGCTGCCCACATCTGGTTCTGACCCACCTCTGTGGTTATAATGGCATCTCCGCCTGTAAGCTCATAGATCTTCTCCACAACATATTGGGGTTTTATCACCTCATCACTATGTTCATAGGTAAGGGGTCTTTCCCTCTTCCATGTCTCTATCTGCTTTAACCATGCCCTCCTTACCTCCTCCCACTGACCTTTGATCTCCTCCTTCAGGATCTTATTAAGTAACGCAAGAACCCTTTTGAGATCTCCCACAATAGGTATATCCACCCTCACATTCTTTCTGATGGAGGTGGGATCAATATCCACATGAATAATCTTTGCATGGGGTGCAAAGGTCTCAACCTTTCCTGTTACCCTATCATCGAATCTAATTCCAAGACCTATAATAAGGTCAGAGTTTTGAACAGCCATGTTTGCACAGTAAGTCCCGTGCATCCCCAGCATGCCCATAAAGAGCCTGTGGGTGCCAGGAAATCCACCAAGACCCATAAGGGTATTAGTGACAGGGATATGATTGTGTTCTGCCAGTTCCTTTAATTCCTTTGAGGCTTCGGATATAATTATTCCACCACCTGCTATAATTACAGGCCTCTTCGACCTGGCAATCTCATGGGCAGCTTGGGTAATCATCCACTTATTGCCTTCATATTTAGGATTATAACCCCTTAACTTTACCTCTTCAGGCCATATAAAGTCTGCCTTTCCAGAGGTAACATCCCTGGGAAGGTCAATCAATACGGGGCCAGGTCTTCCTGTTGTGGCTATATAAAAGGCCTCCCTAATGACCTTTGCAAGATCTTCTGTCTTCTTTACAAGATAATTGTATTTTGTGCAAGGTCTTGTAATACCTACAATATCTGCCTCCTGAAAGGCATCGTTTCCTATAAGCTTTGTGGGAACCTGACCGGTAAGCACAATAATAGGGACAGAATCCATATAGGCCGTGGCTATGCCTGTAACTGTATTTGTTGCACCAGGCCCAGAGGTAACAAGGACCACACCTGGTCTTCCTGTTGACCTCGCATATCCATCAGCTGCATGGACCGCACCCTGCTCATGTCTTGTAAGGATAAGCTTGATATCCTTATCCTGGTAGAGCTGGTCAAATATACTAAGGACAACCCCCCCAGGGATACCAAAGATATACTTCACACCCTCTCTTTTTAGGGATTCAATTACTATCTCTGCACCGGTCATTTTTGACATAGGTTATTTTAATTTATTTGCCATTCCTGAGTAAAGTAGAGCTCACGAGGTGATCTTTGAAAAGTCCGCCACCTCAAGGATATTTCTCCAGAGCATAGATAATAGATTCAATCTGTTTGTCCTCATCCTTTCATCTTTTACCATTACAAGGACATTGTCGAAAAATCTGTTTATCTCTGGCACTAAGGAAGCCAGTTTCTCGAGACAGAGGTCATATCTTCTGAGGTCAATGTAGCCTTTTATCCTCTCTTCTACATCTCTAATCTTTGAATAGAGTGCCCTTTCATCTCCTGACTCAAGGAGTGCCTCATCCACTGAGGCCTGAGGGTTGTAGGCCTTTGAAAGTATATTATAGACCCTCTTAGAAGCCAGAATAAAATCATAATAACCCTTTTCTCTCTTAAAGTCTTCCAGTGCCCTGAGCCTCAGAATTATATCTTCTATGGGGAGTTTTGAAAAGAACCTTTCCAGTGCCCCTATCAGCTCAGGGCTGTAGCCCTCTGTAGTGAGGATTACCTCAAATCTCTGGTTGATAAAGTCCATTATCCTTTCCACTGGTATATTTAATCCTTTAAGCTGTTTGCCTGCTACTGTTACAATCTCCTCAATGGTTAGAGGGTAATTTCTTTCCCTTAATATGCTTATTATCCCTATTGCCTGTCTTCTCAGTGCGAAGGGGTCTTCAGAACCTGTGGGCTCAAGCCCAAGGCCAAAAAAGGAGACGATATTATCAATCTTGTCAGCGATACTCAGGATTGCACCCTCATCAGTGGATGGATTCCTGTCACTGCTTTTCTGTGGCAGATAATGCTCTTTAATGGCAACGGCAATCTCTTCAGGCTCTCCATCATTAAGGCTATAATAATAGCCCATTATCCCCTGCAGCTCCGGAAATTCCCTTACCACCCCTGTTATAAGATCGGTCTTTGAAAGAAGGGCTGCCCTCAGGATATTCTCCTTTTTTGAGGGCATCGCCCTTTCTGCAAGATGTCCTGCAATATTTACAAGCCTCTCGGTCTTGTCGTAAAGACTTCCAAGCCTTTCGTGATAAACTACCTTCTTCAACTCCTCCACCCTATCTATAAGTCTCTTCCTTTTATCCTCGAGGTAATAAAACCTCGCATCCTCAAATCTCGCCCTGATAACCCTCTCTGCTCCCTGTCTCACAACGGGGTCATTCTTTTCTAATGTATTTGATACGAGGATAAAATAATTGGTGAGGCCTTTAGCATCATATGTAGCAAAATACTTCTGATGATCCCTCATAACTGTTATTAATAACTCTGATGGAAGGGAAAGATATTCTTCAGGAAATCTTCCAATCACAGCCCTCGGATATTCCACAAGATATGTGACATGAGTGAGAAGCTCCTCATCTCCATGGACAGAGAGGTTATGGATCCTGGCGAGCTCTCTTATCTGGTTCTGAATAAGCTCCCTTCTCTCATCCTGGTCAACAATTACATAGGAATCCTTAAGTTTAGCAAGATATTCGTCAGGATGATTTATGAATATCTTTCCCTTCGAGAGGAACCTGTGTCCGTAGGTATAATTGCCTGATCTTATACCATCAATCTCAAACTCTATGAGCCTTGAATCAAGAATGGCAAGAATCCATCTGATGGGTCTTACAAATCTTATATTATGATCTGCCCATCTCATCGTCTTTGGAAAACTCAATGAGCTTATAAACTCCACAGAGACCTTCGGAAGTATTTCCTCCGTGGCTAATCCCTTTTCTTTCATCTTAGCCACAACATATTCACCCTTATCCCTTTTCTTAACTGCCACATCCTCTGGCTTCAGACCATAGGAAGAGCAAAATCCAAGGAGGGTCTTTGTGGGATTACCCTTCTCATCAAAGGCTACTTTTGCTGGAGGGCCCCATATCTCCTTTTCTGTCTCCTCCTGTCTATCAGGAAGTCCTTCTATAATTAGAGAAAGCCTCCTCGGTGTTGCAAAGGTCTTTATCTTACTGAAGGAAAGCCTGTTCTTTTCTAAAAGATTCTTAGTAATCTCCTTCATCACCTCAAGGGTTTGGGGAAAGAACCTGGCTGGAACCTCCTCGACACCGATCTCGAGCAGAAACTTATGCATCTCTCCACCTTCCCATTAATGGAAATCCCATCTTCTCTCTCTGCTCAAGATATCCCTTTGCGCACATCTTTGCCAGTGTCCTCACCCTTGCTATATAACCTGTCCTTTCAGTAACACTCAATGCCCCCCTGGCATCAAGGAGATTAAAGATATGGGAACACTTAAGACAATATTCATAGGCTGGCAGGATCAGTCCGAGGCTGAAGAGTCTCTTTGACTCCCCTTCATAATCCTCAAAATGCCTCTTCAGTATCTCCACATCAGCAGATTCAAAATTGAATCTCGAAAACTCCACTTCCTGCTGGTGGTGGATATCCCTGTATCGGATGTTGTCTGTCCAGATTATATCGAAGACATTCTCGACCCCCTGCAGATACATCGCAATCCTTTCAAGTCCATAGGTAATCTCCACTGATACAGGCCTTAGATCAATCCCCCCAACCTGTTGAAAATAAGTAAACTGGGTGATCTCCATAGAATCAAGCCATACCTCCCATCCCAGACCCCAGGCCCCAAGTGTAGGTGATTCCCAGTCATCCTCCACGAATCTTATATCGTGGCTTGATGGATCAATCCCGATGTATGAAAGGCTCTCAAGGTATAACTCCTGACTATCCTCTGGTGAGGGTTTGAGGATAACCTGATATTGATAATAATGTTGAAGCCTGTTAGGGTTCTCACCATATCTGCCATCTGTAGGCCTTCTTGTGGGCTCCACATAAGCAGTTCTCCAGGGTTCAGGACCAAGGACCCTTAAAAAGGTGGCTGGATGAAAAGTGCCAGCACCAACCTCCATATCATAGGGCTGATGGATAACACATCCCTTTGATGCCCAAAATTCATTCAGTTTCATTATTAACTGCTGAAAGTCCATGGCGTATATTTTACAACATTTGCTAAAAGTTTGTTATCCCAGCAAACCTTATGGTATTATATTTATGTGTCTCCAAAGACTGGCGTAATCCTCCTTAATCTTGGAGGGCCTGACAGGCTTTCTTCTGTAAGGCCTTTTTTATATAATCTCTTTTCTGACAGGGACATTATCAGGCTCGGGCCTTCTATCCTCCAAAGACCTCTTGCCTTTTGGATCTCCTTATTGAGGAGTAGAAAATCAAAAAAGACCTATAAATTAATTGGAGGATTCTCTCCGTTAAGGATAATAACTGAGGCACAGGCAGAGGCCTTAAGCGAAAGGCTAAAGCATAAAGGTGTGAAGGTCTATGTGGGAATGCGCTACTGGCATCCTTCAATTCCTGAGGCAGTGGAGGAGATCAAAAGGGATGGGATAACGCACCTTATAAGCCTCTGCCTCTATCCCCATTACAGTATTGCCACATCTGGTTCTTCCATAAAGGAACTTCAGAGATCTTTGAAAGGAAGCGGTATCTTTTTGAAGATCATCAGGTCATGGCCTGATAATCCCCTTTATATTAAGGCACTCAAAGAAAATATCCTCAGGGCCCTTAAGGAATTAAAGGATCCTGAAAAGGCCCATATCCTCTTCAGTGCCCATAGCCTTCCTGTAGCCTTTATAGAAAGGGGAGATCCCTATGTGGATGAACTGATGAAGACTGTAAGGGCCCTGACAGGGGATATAAATCTTTCCTGGCATCTCTCCTATCAGAGCAGGAGTGGACCGGTGAAATGGCTTTCACCCTCTACAGAGGAGAAGCTAAAAGAGCTTGCAGGCCTTTCAGTAAAAGAGGTCCTCACTGTGCCTATAAGCTTTGTATCAGATCACATAGAGACCCTTTACGAGATAGATATATACTACAGGGAAATGGCAAAATCCTTAGGGATTGAACTTTACAGAACAGAATCCCTAAATACAAATCCCACATTTATAGAGGCCCTTTATCACATGGTAATAGATGCCCTGGAGGAGGGATCATGGGAAAGGTTGTAATAATCGGCGGAGGCATATCCGGCCTCTCCCTTGCCTATTATCTATTAATAAAAAGGTCTGATATGGATATCACAGTCCTTGAGGCAGGAAAGAGGCCAGGGGGTAAGGTCTGGACAGAGAGGGCAGAAGGCTTCATATGCGAGGCAGGTGTGAATGGGTTTCTTGACAATAAAGAGGGAACCATCAACCTTGCAAGGTCTCTGAATCTAAACCCCTTAAGGAGTAGTGACAGTGCAAGAAAGAGGTATGTCTATATTAATGGTAAACTGAGGTTGATACCTGAGACACCTCAGGGAATCCTTTTGAAAAATTTCCTGAGCCCCTTGGCCAGGGTAAGGATGATAGGAGAATATCTTGTTCCCCCAAAACACCCTGATGACGAGACAATAGAATCCTTTGTCACAAGGAGGGTTGGAAGGGAATTCTTTGAGAAACTCATTGATCCCATGGTAACAGGCATATACGCTGGAGATCCCTCAAGGCTTAGCATAAAAAGCTGTTTCCCAAAGGTCTATGAACTGGAAAAGAGATTTGGGGGGTTGATAAAGGGACTTATTGCCATGAGAAAGGAGTCAAAAAGATCAGGTAAAAGGGTTGAGGCAGGGCCTGGAGGCGTTCTCCATTCCTTTGAGAGAGGGATGTTTTCTATAATTGAGACATTAAGAGATATCCTTGGTGACAGAATAAAGACAGATTCTCCTGTAAAAGGGATTGAAAAGGTCGGAGGCATTTACAGGATTCATTGTAGAGATGGTTCTGTTTATGAGTCAGAAGTAACAGTGATTGCAACCCCTGCCCATGATGCATCAGAAATCTTAAAGGATATGGCACCAGCTCTATCAGGGTTACTTAAAGAGATACCCTACCCTCCTATATCAGTTGTTGCCCTTGGATTTAAGAAATCAGAAATAAAGGTTGAGACTGATTATTTCGGATTTCTGGTAGCCGGTAAGGAAAAACGGAAGATCCTTGGCTGTCTCTTTGACTCAAGCATATTTCCTGGAAGGGCACCAGAAGGCCACATTCTTCTCAGGTGTATGGTGGGTGGTGCAAGGGCTCCTGAACTTGCCATGATGGACGATAAAGGGCTTATATCTATGGTCCTTGAAGAGCTTGAAGGGATTACTGGCATTAAGGCAGGGCCTGTCTTTACAAGGATCTTTAGATACGAAAAGGCAATCCCCCAATATATTCTCGGACACGCTAAGAGACTGGAAGAGATGGAAGGTATTCTTACTAAATTTAAAGGTCTCTATCTTACAGGAAATGCCTACAGGGGTGTTGCCATGAATGATTGTATTCAAAACAGTGCATTCCTTTCTGAAAGGATAATTACTGAAATGCGGGGTATTTAAGTGGTGCCGGAGGCCGGACTCGAACCGGCACGGTGGTCACCCACCGAGGAATTTTAAGTCCCTTGCGTCTACCTGTTCCGCCACTCCGGCTTGATAATAAAGTATATCAAAACAGAAAGCCAGGAGACAACAGTTTTTGGCTACAGAGATTGTGTACTGCACCCCATTTGTCAAGACATTTTTAAACACAAAAGTTGTAGAGGTCATGCTGCCTCTTTCAACTGTTACCTCGCCACTGGCAACTGTTACCTCGCCTGTACTGCACCCCATTTGTCAAGACATTTTTTATGCCCAGAAGTTGTAGAGGTCATGCTGCCTCCTTCATATGTTGTC
>CAMTWD010000080.1:0-17263 GCA_947085365.1 uncultured Nitrospirota bacterium
AAAGGGTGTTACACTTGTTGAATTGATGATTACTCTTGCGATATTCTCCATTGTAGCAGGCATGATATATTCTGTCTATATCAGTTTTCTAAAACATGCTACCTCTGAAAGAAGGGTATCAAAGACTGAGATAGATCTCCTGAACCTTTTCTGGCCTGTCCTTAAGGATATCCAATCAGCGGGTTTTGGGATATCCACATCCCATTGTCAGGACGCTATCTATCAGGACCCTATCTTTGTTAAAGACACTGAGCTTATCATCCGCAGTACTGCAGTCGGACCTGATAAGTACTCAGGTCTCTGGGGTTATGTAGGTGAGGATTGTTCTGTCGAGCCGAAGGACGAATGGAGTAGCCTGAATAACGAATGTGTTGTTGTAATAAGCTCAATCAACAGGTCACTCTTAGGATTTTCAAAGATTCAGGGCGGACGAATAGTTGATATCCAGTGCACACCAAAGATAAAAAAAGCAGATTACATAGCCTATTGGGTTCCCGATCCCGATCTGAAGTGTCCTGAGCTAAATATAAATACTGGATGTTATGAAATGAGCATAGATATTAAAGACTACGAAGAAGATAGACCTAAAATCTGTAGCGACGGAACAGGAAAATTCTCTAAAAGTGTAAGCAGGTATTTAGGCAGAAGAAATTATCAGCCAGTGCTTGATTGTGTTTTTAAAAGTGATCGTGATGGTGATAAAGGTCTCAATTACAGATTTGGTTGTATAGACTCATCAGGGGGTCTCACCTGGAAAAAGAGGCCGGAGGAGTGTGGAACTGGAAAGTTAAGATTACTCAGGCTCGGACTCTTAGTGCAGAGTAGCCCGAGGATGGATAGTCAGGGACCACAAACTATTACATTCTTTGAAGACCTTCCCCCCTCATTGAGGGTCACGATTAATCTGACAGAAGAACAGAGGTATTATAAATGGAGAAAGCTGGAAGAGACAATTCCATTAAGGAATCTGGAATAGCACTCGTTACGATCCTAGTAATGGTGGTTGTAATAATGACGCTCATAGGAGGGCTGACCTATCTTTTTCTTAAAACAACAGGAGCTAATATTATTAATAGACAGTTCAGCACAGTTTATGAGGCATCAAAAGGGGGGGTTGAATACATGGCTGGCATCATTAATGCATATATAAATGATGGACAGCTACCTGGTAATATTGGAGGAGTAAAGAGTGGTAATTTAGAAAAGTTAAAAATGATTATAAACTGTTCCTTACAGATAGAAGGAGAAGGAGGAGAAGAAACCATAACAATGAAGACAGCAGATGGAAAGTATACAATAACAACAGAGATTCGCTGTTTAGGAACCTCTCCTATCCCGGGTCAGGGTGGTGTCTTAAGATTTCCGCCTCCTCCACCCCTTTCAGGTGGGGGCATCGGGACCACCAAAAATGCTTATATCTTCTATTCTATCATCTCTACCGCTCAAATGAATGATGATCCAAAAAGTATTGCCAGGACAGAGGCAGTATATAAGACTGTAAAATGAAGATAATCACTCCGATTTTAGTCTCTCTTTTATTAATTGCCTGTAAGGCAGAGAAGGAGATTATTCCTGACCCTCAAGAAGAACAGGCTCAACCAGCTTCAGGGATTCAAGGTGATATTGAAACTCCGGATACTCTACAGGGTCTTCAGAAGATCAATCAGAGGCCCTCAGTTATAGCAATAAATCCTATACCATCCTTTCCAACCATAGGTGACACCTTACATGTTACAGTTCAGGCAAGGGATGAGGATGGTGATGAAATAAGGTTTCTATATCAATGGTTCAGAAATGACGAATTAATTTTCGAAAATTCAGATAAGCTATTATTAAGCTCAGATTTTAAAAAAGGAGATGCCATAACAATTTATGTCACCCCAAATGACGGCAAAGAAGATGGAGACCCTGCTTTTGTAAAGGTTACGATTGTAAATTCCCCACCTCTCATCACATCCACTCCACAAAATATTACCATAAAAAATAATTTGCTGATATATCAGGTCACTGCTCAAGATAAAGAGGGCGATCCTCTTACTTATAACTTAATTTCAGGTCCAGAGGGAACAACAATTGATAAAAAGGGCCTGCTGAAATGGCCCATACCACAGGGTTTTAGAGGAATTGCCAATTTCCAGATCTCTGTATCAGACAGCGATGGTGCCCAGGCACTTCAGTCTTTCAGTGTAGAAATAGGCTATTAACCGTTTCCTCTCAACCTCCTATTTTCTATTCCTTACTACTTTTCTTATTCCCTCTCCCCTTTGGGGAGAGGGCGAGGGTGAGGGGGCCCTCAAGAGAGAGGGGACTATTGGGGAATTTCTATCTCTATTTTTCGGGTAAAAGAGGGCCTGAGGTCAATGGGTCTTCTAAAATGATATAATAAATTATGCTTTCTACCTATAAGATAGAGACCTTTGAAGACCTCCTCAAGGCCCTCAAGGAAAGACCTGAATGGCTTGAGGAGTTGAGGAGGATTATCCTTACTGAGGAGCTTATCAACCTTCCCCGGAGATTTGAGGCCTTTATTGAGAATGATTTTAAACCCCTGAAGGCAAAGGTTGATAGGATCGAGCAGGATGTGGAAGCTCTCAAGCAGGATGTGGCAGTGCTGAAAGAGGATGTGAGGGTGCTTAAGATTGATGTGGCTGAGCTTAAAGGTGATAATTTTGAGAGAAAGGTCAGAGAAAGGGCACCATCCTACTTTGGCAGGCTTATCAGGAGATGTAAGGTTGTAAGTTTTGAGGAACTGGCCGATATCCTTGAAGAGGCTGTTGATAAGGGCATTATAACTGAAGATGAAAAGAATGATTGCCTGAATATCGATGTAGTGGTGAAGGGATTTCTGAAGACAGAAAAGGAGAGGATGGCTGTTATTGCAGGAGAGGTCTCGGTAAAGGTGGACAGGGTGGATGTGGAAAGGGCCTACGAGAGGGCAATCCTTATTGGAAGGGCAATGGGACTTCCTACTATCTCTGTTGCGATAGGCAAGGAGACCACAGAGGGAGCAATTAAGAGGGCAGAAGAACTGGGTGTGATTTTAATCTGAATCACTGCAACTGTTCCCTTATCTTTCTTAAAAATTCCGAAGGCAGGACTGGTTTAAAGAGGATCACCCCATCTTCTGGAAGGTATTCCCTGTAAAGACTCTCTGCTGTATGTCCGGTTATAAAGACAACCCTCTGGGATGGTTTAAGTGCCTTGATGTCGTCATAAAGGGCCCTGCCATTCTTTCTCGGCATGATGAGGTCTGTTATTACGAGGTCAATCTCGTTCATCCTCTCTTTAAATATCTCAAGGGCCTCAAGACCATCGGATGCCTCAATGACCTTATAACCTGCAAAGTCAAGGACATGCCTGATGGATTCCCTCACCTCAGCATCGTCATCCACAAGAAGGACGGTCTCACCAAGACCCTTTATAAAGACTACCTGTCTCTTCTTTGAGAGGTCTGCCTTCTCCTCTGCCATATAGAGGGGAAGGTATATCTTAAAGGTTGAGCCTTTGCCGGGCTCGCTATAGACATTTATATATCCATTGTATTGCTTCACAATCCCGTAGACAATAGAGAGGCCAAGACCCGTTCCCTCTTCCTTTGTTGTGAAGAAGGGTTCAAATATACGGGCCTTTATAGTGTCATCCATGCCAATGCCTGTATCGGAAAAGCTCAAGAGGGCATATTCACCAGGGGTTCCGTATCCATGGATATCCCTGAATCTTTCATCTATATAGACCCTCTCTGTCCTGATGGTAATCACGCCACCCTCTGGCATGGCATCCCTTGCATTTGTGGCAAGATTCATCATGACCTGTTCAATATGTCCGGCATCAGCCATTATTATAAGCTCATCCTTATATAGATCCACCTCAACCCTTATATCCTCACGAAGGAGCTTCAGGAGGAGTTTTACAACCATCCGAACTATCTCATTCAGGTCAACAGGCTGGGGATTGCCAGGCTGTTTCCTGCTGAAGGCAAGGAGACCCTTTGCAAGATTTGAACCCCTCTCAACGGCCTTCAGTATCTCAGAGGCATATTCCTTAAGTGGGCTTCCCTCAGGGAGCTTCATCTCGAGGAGACTTCCATATCCACCTATTGCTGTAAGGATATTGTTGAAGTCATGGGCAACACCACCAGCCAGCTGACCTATCGCCTCCATCTTCTGTGCCTGTAGGAGCTGTGCCTCGAGTCTCTTCTTCTCTGTAATATCTGAAATCACCTCAATAACACCTGTGACCTTGCCTGATAGGTCTTTCAGAGGATAGGCCCTCACCTCCACATATATTGGCTCATTAGTGCTTGAATAATGGGTATGAAGTGCCATGGATGGTTCAGAGGTCCTGAGCGTCTCCTTCACAGGACAGACCTCACCAAGGAGGTAACACGGCCTGTCCTGTCTGTGAGATACCTCCCAGCAGTATCTATCCCTTATCTCTGAGAGCTCTCTGCCAAGACTCTTCAGAAGGGCCCTGTTTGCTGAGACCACCTTCATATCCCTGTCGAGGATTAAAAAACCATCGCTTATACTGCTTAAGATGTCGTTAAGAAGATTATCCCTTTTCATCTCCTCTGTAATGTCGATACAGTTCATTACAAGGCAGTCCCTTTCAGGTATATATCTGCCCCTGCCCTTAAGAAGCCTGAGTGAGCCATCTCTATGAAATATCCTCAAGGTGGCATCGTAAATCCTTCCTGGATTCTTTATCGCCTCATCAATCTCCCTCTTTAGCTCAGGTCTATAGGCAGGGTCGAGGAATTCAAATATACTCCTTTCCTTTACCTCATCAGGTTTGTATCCAAGATTATTGAGGGATGGACTTCCATAGATTATCAATCCTGACCTGTCAGTAACGAGGATAATATCAGGGGAGTTCTCTATAAGGGAGTGATAAAATTCCTCACTCTCCTTTAAGGAATCTAATGTGGTTTGAAGCCTCTCAGATAGTTCATTTAGAACCTCTGCTATCCTCGCTACCTCACCTCTTTCCGATACATCCAATCTATAGGAATAATTTCCCTTTTCTAACTCCTTTATACCTCTCATCAGGATATCAAATCCCCTCTTAAGCCTGCTGGAAAAGAGCAATGATAAGAGGACCGAAAGGATCCCAAGGATAAAGACAACTCCAAGGTATTCCTTACTCATCTCATTGCTCCTCTTTTCGACATAATCTAAATTAATCCCCACTATTACCTTATATCCATTCCTCGAAGTGCTGAAACTGTAAAGCCTCTTCACACCATCAGGGCCTGCTGATGTAAACATATCCTCTGATCTGGTAAGATTTATACCCACGGTCCTGCCAGGATTTCTTGTATTCACTATCACCTCCCCCGTCCTGTCAAGGAGGATTATCTCCAGATAGGATCTTTCTGAATAGCCAACGAGCCACTCACTCAGGACCTCGAGATTAAGGGATGCGCCGAGCAGGGCTATCTGATCCTTGCCCCTGAAGACAGGCATGGTAATCATGATGGCAGGTCTTTTAAAGTACTTAGAGATGTGGAGATTCCCTGCATAGGGTCTGCCCTTTGAACCCTCCTGAAACCACTCCATGTCCCTGTAATTAAGATTCCTGAAGGCAGGATCAGGCACAGCACTGCAGAAATTCCAGCCATCCATCGTGGCACCGAGGATATTAAGATATTCTGGATACTCTTTAAGGAGAAGGCCTGCTATCCTGTCGCATTCAGAGGAATTGAGGCCAAGCACAGAAGGATGTAATGAAAGTGCCCTGAGCAATGACCATGTCCTGTCAACTCTGAGGTCCAGCTCCTCAGCTATCTTCCTTGAAAGCCTGAGATTCTCTTCATGCCACTGGGCCATCTCTTTTTCACTCATAATCCTTGCATGATAGATAGAAAAGAGTATAAAGGGGATCACTATCAGAAGGATTACGATGAGGAACTTATGAAATATGGTAGGTCTCATGGTTTTTATTTATTCAGCCTCTCTGCCAAGTATCTTAGGGCTTATCATGTATCCATATCTATCCTCCTTTATAAGCCCTTTAAAACTGAGAACCTTTAATGCCTTTGTCACTGCCTCTCTTGATGCCCCAATCCTTGAGGCAAGCTCCCTGTGGGTACAGCGTCTTATGCGATAATAACCTGATTCAGTCTTTTCCCCACATTCCCTGATCATTGAACATATGACCTCTCCCTTTTTAAATTCCTTTATCTGGAATTCCCTTGCAAGCCTCTCGAGATATTCAGTGGAAAGAGACCTGAATATAGAAACCTCCTGTAATGACCTGATAAGAATATCCCTCAAGGGCAACCTTCTTTTTAAAGTTTACCAGAATTAAGGGAAGATTTCCAGAAAGTGGAAGGCTTAGAGGATACTCTTTACAATAAATGAAGACCCTCGATAACCCTTGCAGGCCTCTTCTCCCTCAGAAATTGCCTTTGCCATATCACTTCAATTACCTGTTTCTGGAATGGATGGTTTCATAATTTAATTTAAAATCAATTTTGTAAATTATCTTTATGACTTACATACAATAGAAATTCCTGTGGTATAATATTCCCACTTTGGCCTTTGGCCACTTAAATAGAGCTATGGAGGTGTAGCATGAGGTCTCTAATTCTACTTATTGTGTTCCTTATCATCCCGGCAATCTGCCTTGGGGCAGGTAAACATGAACTTCTTAACTGTACAGGTTGCCATGCTATCCACACTGCAAAAGGTGAGATTATCTTTGCAGTAGAGCCAAACAAAAAGGCAGTGGATCCTAAAACAAAGACTCCTTACAGCGGTGTTACAGCCCTCTGCCTTGGTTGTCATGAGACTCCCGATAAAGGTGGTGCAGGCATAGCACCCATATCAGGTGCAAAGAGCCATCCCTTCCATATCTCACCTAATCCAAAGGTGGCAACAGTCCATCAAACCCTCCTCAGGGATGGAAAACTGGAATGTGTGGGATGTCACGACCCCCATCCATCCAATCCAAATTATAAGTATCTACGGGTGGATACAAAAGGTGGTAGGGAGATGGAGGTCTTCTGTGCCCTCTGCCATCCCTCTAAGGCAGCAAAGGTTTACAGGGATATAAAGATATTTGACAGTATGGATGAAAGAAGGTTCGCTGTCTCCGAGCCAGCCGGAGTTCCAGCACCACCAGCTCCAAAGCCTCCAACACCGCCAGCTAAAAGAGCCCAGTAGATTCAATATTAACGGGGCAGTGGCAGAGCCACTGCCCCGTAGGCCTACATAAATCCGCTCACCACAAGATGCCTGTCACTCACTTCTCTCACATAAAGATTTTTTAATCCAGTGATTCTTAATTGATCCTCTATCTCATCCACTGTAAAGGCAGCAAGAAGGGAATTATAAAAGTCCCTCTTTAATATCTCCGGTTCACCTCCTGAATATCTCTCCACAATCCTCCTCGCCTCGTCCTCAGAAGAGGGCCTTTTCAGGTCTCTTATAAATATAATGGTCCCTCTCTTTGAAAACCTCTTTATGGTCTGCCAGCAGGCATCGGGTTCGTGAAGATGATGCAAAAGACTATTACTGATGATGATATCGTAAAACTCCTGTGGAGGATTTATACGAGGCAGAACACCCTTGAAAAAGAAGAGCCTCTCTTTAAGTTCAGGTTCAGTTGCAAGGCGATTCTCAGCAATACCTATCATCGGCTCAGACCCATCAATGGCATGGACAATGCACTCCTTATATTCCCTTGCAAACCTGAAGGAGATATTACCAGGACCACAACCGAGATCCAGCACAAAACCCTTCAAATCCCTGCCAAACTCCTCCCTGAACAAACTCATAAACTGACTGTCAGGTTCAGAAAAATCTGCCATGGCATAGGCAAGGGCCTGTTCAGGATCATCCATTAGCTCTGGCTCTGGCACACGCCTCATGAATCTATTATAGCAGGGGTATTGACACTCAGGATAACAAGCTGGTATAAAATAATATAAGCCGGGGCTGTAGCTCAGTTGGGAGAGCGCGTGAATGGCATTCACGAGGTCGGGGGTTCGATCCCCCTCAGCTCCACCATAAACTTACATCAGGTCGATTTCTCCGTAGAGGCTAAGTCCACAACCACAAAAGTTGATTCAAGTCCTTTTTGCTACTCTGTAAGAAACCTCTCTGAGATCCCTGGAGAGAGTCCCGAAAGGACACTCCTTGACCTTTCAATAAAACTGAGAACCTTCTGAAGATCCTTATTACCTTCCTGGTCCTCCACTCCTGAGTTGACATCAACCCCTGAGGGCCTGACCTGTCTGATGGCTGATTCAACATTCTCAGGGTTTAACCCTCCTGCAAGGATCACTGGGATCTTAGTGGTCTTCACGATCTTTGCACTCACCTTCCAGTTGTGCGTCCTCCCGGTTCCGCCGACGCAGTTTCCCCAGGCTGTATCCAGAAGGATTGCATCCACCAGATCCTGATAGATTGAGACAGAGGCAACGCTGTCTGCGCGGTTTGCGTGGATTGCCTTGATGAGTGTGAGATAAGGAGCCTTTGCAGCGAGCCTCTCTGTCTCTCTGGGGGTTATGAATCCGTGAAGTTGAACGATCAGAACTGCGGTCTCGTCAGTGAGTCTGAGGATCTCCTCTGCTGTGGTCAGGTGCGTGACGAGGACAGGTCTCACGGACTGAGGGAGGATCCTCTTTGCCTCCTTCACGAAGCCAGGGGTCACTGCGTCAGGGGTGGGGTGGAGTGCGCCGACGATGAACCCGGCTGCATCCGGCATGCCCTGAGAGATCACCTCAATATCCCTGTGGGATCTGATCCCACAGATCTTCACCCTGTAAGGAGAGCTGAGAAACTTCAACCTGACACCTTCAGAGGGCTTTTAAATGTTTTAAATGTTATAAAATGCACAATGGTCATTAAGTCAAGACCGATCTGTTTATTCATGGCTATTAATATATTAGCAGAACTATTTTCTGGCCTATCCTGAAGAGAAACCCCTTAAGTTGAATAGGGCTCAGGGAGATTTTCATTTATGTGAGTCTGGGATTGAAATAGAGGGGATTTTAGATAGACTTGGCTGGAGATAATTCCAGAAATCTGCCTGCCGATTACGGCGGTCACTCCAGGACAGTTCTTGTAGTATAATCTTTACATGACAGGGCAGGGGAGAAAGCGGTATGTAAGACTTACTCCTCTGAGATACTGCTACGAATGGACCTTTGACGAAGAGGAGAGAAGCCGTTTTATCAGATTCCTCTGGAGCAGCAAGGACATCCTTAGAGAGATCGCCTCTAAGGGAGGGAAGGTCTTTTATGTTATTGAAGTGCTTCGTTTAATAAAAGATGAGGAGGAGATTAGTCGGCTAAGGCAGCAGGGCAGGGAAGTACCTTATCTCTGGAGCTTCTACTCAAGAAGGGTCAAACCTGTTCTTGCCTCAGAGACAAACCTTCAGGTATTAGAGGTAGATGAAGGCCTGCCTGAGGTGGTCCTTCATACACTGGATAGAATAAACGACCTCTCTCAGTTGATGATTCAAAATCTGCCCGGAAGGGGTGACCTTACCATCTCTTGCAATCTTTCCCTGAAGGACGACTCTAAGGAGTATTCCCTTTTAGCCACCCATAAGGTTTATATCCGTGGACCCATTACTCCAGCAGAGGAGACCGGACAGAGAGGCCGCAGGGGAGAGCCTCAGAGCAATGTGGCCATGTATCTTCTTTATCAGTATTTTAGATCCATGGAGATAAGGAATATATATATAAAAAGATTGCCCTCCTCGTGAATAATTACTCCCAGAAGCTTTTCTGCCCACCTGAAGGTGCAGCCCTTACAGATGAGAATGTTAGAAAAGAGAGTCCAGTGGATCAAAAGTCGGCAGGACCTTTTGTCCTTTGCTCAGGCATTCTCAGAAAGGGTACAACAGATGCAGAAAGAGTATTACCTGACAGAGTTGTAATACCTTAAGGCACCAATATCTTTTCTTCTTTTCCGATAAGCCCCAGGTTAGATAAGCCTTACCTTAATCAATTTATTTTTGTGGGGAAGTTAAATTCCAGCACAACGATTTCTCTTTGATAAAGGCACCGGAGATAATTCCCTCTTTAATGGGCTCTATTTTCGGCGTTGTTTTTAATGGGAAGATATGGTTTAAATTTTTTAGATCCTCTACAACATGAGAGGAAATTAAATGTTAGAAAGGAGGAGGCCATGAAGGAAGGTGTAAGAATTGCAGGTGCAACATTATTAATCCTTATTCCATTTCTCCTTTCTTGTGCCACAGTAGAAGAAGCTACATGGAAAGGTATCCCTGAGGTAAACATTCCCTATGAAAGGGCGTGGACAATAGTGGTCAATACTATAGCAGAAAGGTTTGATATCGAGACCTCTGATGCACAATCTGGGTATTTAAGGACAGGTTGGAAGGTTACCGATACATGTTGGGGAGGTCTTCTTGCTGGAGGAAAGGTGCCATGCAGAAAGACCAGGGTAACTGTAAGGGTAGAAGAGAGGAGTCCTTTTAAGGTAAGAGTTCGGGTTGAGAAGATGGAAGCTACTGCCCTTTCTGGGTATGAGAATTGGATTTTAAAAGGTAATGACGAGGTGATGGAAAAAGAAATCATGGATGAGCTTTATGGAAGATTAAGGACTCAGAAATAGATCATTCTGTCCAGAACAATCTGAATCCATAAGTTCTACTAAAGAAGGTCTGGGTCTCAAAAGACTCATACCTCTAAAGAGGGTGGTCCTGGGGGCAATTTTTAAAAGATAAAAAAGGGGCTTAAATCTATTCCTTACATCACACCCGTAAGTGAAAAAATCCGGGTCCCTGTGTTAAAATGAAAATACCGGTTATGCAGCCTTTTGATACAAAAGGAACGAATGATGGTATATCATAGTCTCTTTTTTCAACCAGACAGCAGCCCTGCGCAACAGTCAGATATGAACCCCGTCAGGTCCGGAAGGAAGCAGCGGTAAGTATCATGGCTGTGTGCCGCAGTAAGTTGCTGTCTGGTTGGGAGAGGAGATGAAGGATGGCTTACCTCGTCCTTGCAAGAAAATGGAGACCTCAGGTCTTTGATGACCTGGTGGGTCAGCCCCATATTATAAAGGTATTAAAAAATGCCCTGTCCCAGGGAAGGGTTCATCATGCCTATGTATTTTCTGGCCCCAGGGGAGTTGGAAAGACGACCACGGCAAGGATTCTTGCAAAATCCTTAAACTGCGTGAACGGTCCAACACCATCTCCCTGCGGAAGATGTGAATTCTGTAGTGGTATTGCTGAGGGGACCTCACTGGATGTAATCGAGATAGATGGTGCATCCAATAACAGCGTGGATGACATAAGGGAGATCAGAGAGAGGGTCAGGTATGCTCCTTCTGTCACCGGTAAATATAAGGTTTACATAATTGATGAAGCCCACATGCTCAGTGAGTCTGCCTTCAATGCCCTTCTAAAGACCATTGAAGAACCACCACCTCACACAATATTTGTCCTTGCTACAACAGCCTACAGGAAGATCCCTGCCACGGTCCTCAGCAGATGCCAGCACCTTGCCTTCAGAAGGATTCCCAGAGATGTGATTCTGGAGAGGTTGAGGTATATCTCAAAGATGGAGGGTATAAATATATCCAATGAAGCCCTTGACCTCATTGCCAGGTCTGCTGATGGAAGCATGAGGGATTCCCTTACACTTCTTGATCAGGTATCCTCTTTTGCTGATCAGATCACCCTGAAGGATGTGGCTGACCTTCTCGGTATAAGTGATTCGCAGATGGTATTCTCTATAGCCGATGCCCTTTTTGAAGGTGACCGTAGCAGGATACTCTCTCTTATTCATGAGGCATCGGATAAAGGTGCTGACCTGAGGACACTGTATAAGGATCTTATAGTCTTTTTCAGAGATATACTTGTCCTTAAGGCCCTTGAAGGTTCTGAATTCTCAGAAAAGATCAGGTTACTCTTTGATATATCCCAGGACGACTTAGAGGAGATGAAGAGGCTTTCGGCAAAGGTTTCTCAGGAAGAACTCGTCCTTATGCTGAATGACCTTTTAAGAGGTGAGATGGAGATAAAGAATGCTACCTTTCCAAGGATTGCCTTAGAGGTTAATCTTATAAGATTGACACTGTTTAAGGAATTTTCCTCTGTGAGGGATGTGATAGAAAGATTGAAGAATATGAAGGTGGATTCTGAACCTCTTTCTATACCTCAGCCAAAGACCTCTACGACCTCTCAGGATTTAGAGAAGTGCATGCCATCTCATGAAGGTGGGGGGATAAAAGAAAAAGAGATTTCAGAAAAGGATGAATCCCTAAGGGAAGGTATTGTGAAGGAGTTTTTGAGGATAATTGAGGAGAGGGATCATCTCCTTGCCTCAAAACTCAGTCATGCCATAATAGAGTTCAGAGATAATGAACTGGTCTTTAAATTCAATGGTGGTCATGCCCTTTTTGCCAAGTCCCTCTCTCAAGAGGAGGGGCTTATAAAGGAGGTTATAGAAGGACTTGCCGGCAGACCTGTTAAGATCAGGATCATCACCTCTCGGGAGACTTGCATTAAAAAGGATTTTCATTCCTTCAAAAAGGAGGTCCTTTCAAGACCTGAGGTGAGGGAGATAATAGAACTCTTTGAAGGCTCTGTGCTTGATATCAAGGAAAGGAGAAGATAGGAGGTCATTCATGTCAAAGAGATTAATAGGTGATCTAATGAAGGAGGTTCAGAGGATCCAGTCCGAGATGGTCCGTCTTCAGGAGGAGGCAAGGTCAAAGACTGTTGAGGCCTCAGCAGGTGGAGGGATGGTTACTGCTGTGGCAAATGGTGCAGGAGAGATCGTATCAATCAGGATTGAAAAGGAGGTTGTAAATCCTGATGATATCGAGATGCTCCAGGACCTTGTTGTTGCTGCTGTTAATGAGGCATTGAAGAGGGCACAGGAGATGGTCCAGGAGGAGATGGCAAGGCTTACCGGGGGTCTCAATCTCTCCAATCTTGGAGCACTCGGAAATCTTTTTGGGAAATGAGCGCACCTGTTATAGAGACCCTGATTAAGGAACTCACAAAACTTCCAGGTATCGGGAGGAAGACTGCCCAGAGACTTGCCTTTTATATCCTTTCCATGCCTGATGAGGAGGCAAAGGCCATCGGAAGGGCAATTATTGAGGTGAAGGAGAAGGCAAGGTTTTGCAGTCTCTGTTTTAATATCTCTGAATCTGACCTCTGTCATATCTGCAGTGATCCTTCAAGGGACAGAAGGAAGATCTGCGTTGTGGAGGAGCCGAGCAATGTCTCTGTGATTGAGAGGACAGGGGTGTTTAAGGGACTTTATCATGTCCTTCTTGGAACACTTTCTCCCTTAGATGGTGGGGGTGAAAAGGGTGTAAGGCTCAAGGAGCTCGTAGAGAGGGTAGCAGAGTGAGTAGATGAGGTGATTATTGCAACAAATCCCAATACCCGTGGTGAACTCACTGCTCAGTATATAAGGGAGGTCCTCAAGCCTTATAGAGTAAAGGTTACAAGGATAGCCTATGGATTACCAATGGGAAGTGATATAGAGTTTGCCGATGAGGTGACACTCAGTAAGGCCCTTGAGGGAAGGCGGGAGATCTAAGAGCCCTTTATCCTTTCTGCCCAGTATTCAGCCTTTTTTAATATCTCCTCTTCGTCAGCACTCTTGAGCCTTCTCTGATTCATTATAATCCTGCCATCAATTATCACTGTCTCCACATCAGAAGATTTCATGGCATAGACTATATGGGAGTATATATCGTATATGGGAGTGAGATGGGGTTTGTGCAGATCACATATTATCATATCAGCCCTTTTCCCCTTTTCTATACTTCCTGTAATATCACCAAGTCCTATGGCCTCAGCTGCCCAGAGGGTTGCCATCTTAAGACATGTCCTTGCATCAAGCAGAGTGGGGTCCCTGGATACTGTCTTATGGAGTTTTGCAGCTACCGAGAGTTCACTCAGGACATCAAGGTCATTGTTACTTGCTGCTCCATCAGTCCCGAATGTCACCCTTACACCCCTCTTGAGCATCTCTGCCACAGGTGCTATGCCTGATACAAGTTTGAGATTGCTCTCAATGCAATGGGAAACCTTTGATCCCTTTTGGGCCATAATCTCTATCTCTTTACTGTCGAGCCATACAGAGTGGGCTGCAATAACTCTCTCATCAAGAAACTCTATGGAATTGAGATATTCTACAGGTCTCATGCCAGTATTCTTTATACTCTCTTTCACCTCCCATTCTGTTTCTGAGAGGTGTAGATGCACCGGAAGGTTATATTTCCTAGCAAGGTCTTTTGCCTTCAGGAGTGTCTCCCTGCTACAGGTGTATATCGCATGGGGTGCCACAACAGGTTTTATGAATCCGTGGTCCTTCCATCTCAGGATAAATTCCTCTGCCTTTTTCAGGTAATCATCAGGTCCTTTCCCTCCAGGGGTTGGGAAATCAAGAATTCCAACGCCGATGGATGCCCTCATACCCATCTTGACAGCCACCTCTGCCGTCTCATTAGAAAAGAAGTACATATCATTGAAGGCGATTACCCCAGCCTTTATTAATTCCAGACAGGCAAGCTCTGAGGCATCCCTCACAAACTCCTCTGAGAGCCACCTTGCCTCCTGAGGCCATATGTGTCTTTCGAGCCATTCTTTAAGAGGAAGGTCATCAGCCAGGCCCCTGAAATATACCATTGGTGCATGGGTGTGGGTATTGATAAGTCCTGGCATAACGAGCTTATGGCTATCACCAATGATGGAGGGGGCAGTATATCTTTTTGATATTTCTCCGTAGGGACCAATATCAATAATCATTCCCTCTCTTACAACCACAGCTCCATCATTATAGAGGGAAAGGTCCCTGTCCATCGTAACAATGAACCTTCCACGAACAATTAAATCAACGGATATCATGAGAGATATTTTAACATAACTTGAGGGATGGTATGGCTTATCCTAAATCTCCTGCAAGGAACTGAAGGATGCTCAGTGCAGTTAATGATGCTGTCTCTGCCCTTAGGATTCTTGGTCCAAGTCCTGCAGGTATAAGTCCCTTAGAGATAGCGGAGCGAATCTCTTCAAAGGTAAAGCCACCTTCTGGCCCTATTACGCAGTAAAGGGGTTCTCTTCCCTCTGAGGAGATAAGGGGATGGGCCTTGAGACCAACCCTTTCTCCTTCGTAAAATATAAACCCCCTTAGTGGATTCTTTGCTGAATCCAGAAACTCCTCAAATAGCAATGGTTCGTGTAAAAGAGGAATGGCAGTTCTTCCAGACTGTCTTACAGCCTCCAGTATGATCTTCTGCCATCTTCCAGTTTTTCCGGTCTTTCTCACAATAGTTCTTGAGGTTATCACAGGAAATATCTCCTTTACTCCCAGCTCTGTTGCCTTCTGGATTACAAGATCCATCTTCTCACCCTTCAGGATCCCCTGTACAAGCACCAGATTCAGAGGAGATTCTGTGATGATCTCCTCAGCCGAAAGGATCCTCAGAGATACCTCCTTTTTGGTGATGGAGGTTATCTCTGTGCGATAGATGTGGCCTTTCTCGTCAAGTATCTGAACCTCATCGCCAGGCCTCAGCCTCAAAACATTTAGCAGATAATGGGCATCCTGTCCTGATATCCTGAACTCCTTTTCCTGGATTATAGAGGAGGATAGAACAAGGCGGGGCATAAAAGATATTTAAAGGCCCCCTCAAGGGGGGCCTTCTGTTTTAGAGTTTTACCACATTGATTGCCTTTGGACCACGTTCGCCTTCTTCAATCTCAAACTGAACACGCTGACCTTCTGAGAGAGTCCTGAAACCGTTTCCTTTGATCGAAGTATAATGGACGAAGACATCTGGACCATTATCCTGCTGGATAAATCCAAAGCCCTTCGCCTCATTAAACCACTTCACCTTTCCTTCGTAAGGCATACTGCTGAAACCTCCTTCTTCCCTGATTTCTCAGGTTGACTGCTCCTGAATACTACAGGCAGGCAAATGAATGAATTCATTTACCACTTAAGGTATAATAACTCATAATAGGAGAAAAAGTAAAGTTAAATTTTCTTTCTGTTGTTACTATTGGACGCAGTACCGGAAAGAACACATTGTTTGACAATTTTAAAATAGAGTTGATACAATACTCTCTGTCTGACCTTCTCAGGAAGGCAATTCAGTCCGTAGATAGGGCAATTGAGACACTTCAAGGTATATGTGAATAAACAGAAGCACCTTTGGGTGAGCAGCCTTCTGGGGTTTGGGCGTGGCTGTAGGAGATAAACCCTGGGGCATTAAGTTTATTAAGAGCAAGAAGAAAAGGAGGTTACTCTATGAAGGTATTGTATGAATTTATCCCCAAGAAGAACTTTCTCCAGCTGGCAGAGGAGATTAAGGATCTACTGGACGGGTGGAACATCACAGATAGTGCCAGTGGAATACCTGCACCATCTGCTGCTGCCGTGGCCTGCACACTCAAGACAAAGTATCCTGAAAAGTTGGCTTATCCAATGCTGATTACTAACTACAAGGGTCCTGTAGAGATTGCCGCAGTAGCCAAGGCATGTGAGGCTGTCTCGATAGACGGCATGATACTTTCCTTAGGAGATCCACCCAGATATGGATATGCCATAAGGACAAGAAAGGACGGCAGTTGTGAACTGCTTACATCAGAAGAGAAGTTTGGGGCCTTCAGGGGGTCCACAGGTCCTGCAGAAGAGGTGAGGGAGTTTCTGAGAGAGGTTGTAAAGGTAAATGACCTGAGGCTGGGCTGTCTCGTGACAAGCCGCAGACCTGCAGAAGACGCAATCGCCAGGATAAAGGAACCATGGGATTTTTGTTTCTTCCTGAGACTGGAAGAGCAATCTCTGCCTAAGTTAAAAGAGGTGGCCTCTGTATGTAAGGACCTTGGTAAGGCAATCTATCCATACTTTGTGGTAGAGACCCAGAAAAACAAAAAGGTCCTTGACAGGATTGGCTGGACCTCCACTACCACAATGGACACAGCCGTGACTTTTGCAGAAAAACTGGAAGGTATTGTGGATGGTATCATCGCCACCTGTTTAGGTGACATAGACGGAGACAAACAGCTCCTTGAACTCCTACAGAAGGTAAGGGGTTAATTTAATAACTGCCTTGGGGGCTCTGCCCCCAACGCAAGAGAGATAAATCATTAGGGCACAGGTGGATAGAGGTATGTAAACACCGAGATGGGAAGATAACCTTACTGTATGAAGGCAAGAAGATGTCCTATTTGCCCCTAACAAGAAAAACAATATGAAACTCTTAGATGTAATAAGAGTGAGAACAGGAAGAAGAAAGAAGGAAAAACAGCT
>CAMTWD010000081.1:0-12454 GCA_947085365.1 uncultured Nitrospirota bacterium
CTGAAGATAATCCTGGTGGTCGTGATCATATCTGCCCTTTCCTGTGAAAGGGTGGCAGTTCTTCGGGAAGGTAAACCTGTCCCTGACTTTTCCCTCAAGGATATCTCTGGCAAGAAGATAACTCTTTCAGAATTCCGTGGCAAGGTGGTACTTATAGAATTCTGGGCAACCTGGTGTGAGGCCTGTAGAGAGGCTATTCCGGATCTGATAGAGATCTATGAGAAAAATAAGAATAATGCCTTTGAGATGCTTACTATATCTGTTGATGAGGGAAGTGACTCCCCAGAACGGCTTAGGGATTTTATAAAGGAGTATAGGATACCATACACTGTTATGCTGGATGGGATGGAAGTTAGCAAGAAGTTTGGCGTTTATACTCTTCCCACGATCTTTTTAGTAGACAAAAATGGCATTCTCGTAAGGAGATATCCTGGATATTTTCCTGACATGGTCTCGAGGATAGATAAAGAGATAAAGGGATTGTTATAGTTAAATTATGTTTGAGAGCCTTACATCAAGATTCGATGCCATATTTAAGAAGCTTCGATCAAGGGGCATTCTCAAGGAAGATGATGTTGACCAGGCCCTGAGGGAGGTAAGGCTTGCCCTTCTTGAGGCTGATGTAAATTTCAGAGTGGTAAAGGATTTTATCTCATCGGTAAGAGAGAAGGCCATTGGTAGTGGAATCCTTGAGAGCCTGACCCCTGGTCAACAGGTCATAAAGATTGTTCATGAAGAACTTATAAGACTTATGGATTCGCCTGAAAGGGGTGTTAAACTTTCACCGAATCCTCCCACAATTATAATGCTTGTGGGTCTTCAGGGTTCTGGAAAGACCACCACATCAGCAAAACTGGCAAACCATTTCAAGTCCCAAGGGAGAAGACCTCTTCTTGTGGCAGCAGATATAAAAAGACCTGCTGCAATAGAACAGCTTATCACCCTTGGGAATCAGCTCCAGATTCCTGTCTTTTATTCAAAGGATATCACCGATCCTGTCAGGGTCTGTGAAGAGGCAGTAAAAAGGGCACGGATTGAGGCAAGGGATATAGTGATCCTTGATACCGCTGGAAGACTCCACATTGATAATGAGTTGATGGAGGAGTTGAAAGATATCAAGGAAAGAACCTCACCTCACGAGATCCTTCTTGTGGTGGATGCTATGACGGGCCAGGAGGCTGTAAATGTGGCTACAGCCTTTAATGAGAGGCTTTCATTAACAGGGATTATCCTTACGAAGATGGATGGTGATGCCAGGGGTGGTGCAGCCCTTTCCATGCGTGCTGTTACAGGAAGGCCAGTGAAGTTTATAGGAACAGGAGAGAAACTGGACAGTATTGAGCCATTTTTTGCGGACAGGATAGCCTCAAGGATCCTCGGCATGGGAGATGTCCTGAGCCTTATTGAGAAGGTTCAGAAGAGCTACGACATTAAAGAGGCAGAGAGGTTACAGAAAAGGTTTAAAGAGGATAGCTTTGATCTTGAAGACCTTAGAGAACAGATAAGAAAGATAAAGGGTATGGGTTCACTGGAGGGTCTATTGAGCATGATTCCCGGATTTAATAAACTCAAGGGTGTTAATATAGATGCAAGGGAGTTTGTAAAGATTGAGGCAATTATAAACTCCATGACACCTGAGGAAAGGAGGAACCCCTCTATCCTGAACGGAAGCAGAAAGAGACGAATTGCTATGGGAAGTGGAACAACGGTTGCTGATGTGAACAGACTCTTAAAACAGTATAATGAGATGAAGAAGCTGATGAGGCTCTTTAAAGGGAGGAAAGGATTCAGACTTTCGAATATCCTGCCTGTATAAATAATTTTAAGAAAGGAGGTGTGGTCTGTGGTCAGGATAAGATTGATGAGGATGGGAGCCCACAAGAGACCTTTTTACAGGATTGTGGTGGCTGACTCGAGGACGAGAAGGGATGGCCCTTATATTGATCTTCTTGGGACCTATGATCCTCTGAAGGATTCGGAGGTTAAGATTGATAAAGAAAAGGTGAAGTCCTGGATTCAGAAAGGTGCACAACCAACAGACTCTGTTAGAAGACTTTTAACAAAAGTGGGCCTGTAGTGCCCCTAATTCCTTGAGGAGGTGAACGATCATGTTGAAGGGATTGGTTGAAAGCATGGCAAAGGCTCTGGTGGATAAGCCAGAGGAGGTTACTGTTAAAGAGGTGGATGGAGAGAAGACCACAGTCTTCGAGCTCAGGGTTGCTCAGAGTGACCTCGGAAAGGTGATAGGGAAGCAGGGTAAGACCGCCCGTGCTATGAGGGTTATCCTGAGTGCTGCCGGGACAAAGATTGGTAAACGCTGTGTCCTTGAAATCCTTGAATAACAAGATTATTTAATCTTGAATCCAGATCTTTAAACCGGGCAGGCAGGGATGCCTGCCCTTTTTATCACAGGATATGCTTATTGATATAATAACCCTCTTTCCTGAAATTATAAAGACCTATCTTTCTCAGGGTGTGATTAAAAAGGCTATCGAGGGAGGGCTTGTTCAGATAAGGATTCATAACCTCAGGGATTTTACAAAGGACAGACACAGGACAGTGGATGATTATCCCTATGGTGGAGGCTCAGGGATGGTGATGAAGCCTGAACCTATCTTTGAGGCTGTAGATTTTATAAAGTCTGACGGTATGCCAAGGCTTGTGATCCTTCTTACGCCGCAAGGGAAGGTATTCAATCAGAAGATGGCAAGAGAACTTTCTCAAGAGAAGAGGGGTCTTGTGTTTATCTCTGGAAGATACGAGGCCATAGATGAAAGGGTAAGGCATATTGTTGATGAGGAGATATCCATTGGTGATTATATCCTCAGTGGAGGTGAATTACCAGCTTTGGTTATAATAGATGCAGTATTAAGACTCATACCGGGTGTACTTGGGAATTACAGTTCCCTGAAAGAGGAGTCCTTTGAGTGGGGTATACTTGATTATCCCCATTATACAAGACCACCAGAATTCAGGGGACTGAGGGTTCCAGAGGTTCTTCTGAGCGGAGATCATGAAGCAATAAGGAGATGGAGAAGAAAGGAGGCTCTGAAAAGGACACTTCAGAGAAGGCCTGATCTGATTGATAAAACTCTCCTCAGTGATGAGGACTTAATATTGATTAAAGAGATAAAGGAGGAGTTATGAATGAGCTCATAAAGGCAGTGGAGGAGGCTTATAAAAAGAAGGAGATTCCTGACTTCAGGGTTGGTGACACGGTGAGAGTCCATGTGAAGGTGAAGGAAGGTGACAGAGAGAGGATTCAGCCCTTTGAGGGAGTTGTGATAGCCAGAAGGGGTGGAGGGCTCAGAGAGACCTTTATGGTAAGGAAGATATCCTTTGGGGTTGGCGTCGAGAGGATATTCCCGATCCATTCACCTGTGGTGGAAAAGATAGAGGTTATAAAGAGGGGCGATGTGAGAAGGGCAAAGCTCTATTATCTCAGGAGGAAGAAGGGTAAGGAGGCAAAGATAAGGGAGAAGGAGAGCAGGGGTTCTGAATCAGAGGCAGAGTAATATTTTACCGGATCCACACCCCTACGAGATTAATTCATGCTCCTTTTTCGTTATGATCAGGCCTACAGGAGAAAGGGATACCGGATTATCGCTGGAGTGGATGAGGCTGGGAGGGGTTGCATAGCTGGGCCTGTGGTTGCTTCAGCTGTGATATTGAGAGATGGGGTAAGGATTGAAGGGGTAAGGGATTCAAAGAGGCTTTCTCCTCAGAAGAGAAAGGAGATATTCTGGAGGATTATCACTGAAGCAGAGGATGTAGGTATTGGCATTGTAGATGTCCATGAGATAGACAGGATAAATATACTTGAGGCAACCAAGAAGGCAATGATAGAGGCCATCAATAGTCTCAGAATAAGGCCCCAGCTTGTATTGATTGACGCCCTCAAACTCCCTATCCCTTTCAAGCAGGTTTCCCTCGTAGGAGGTGATAACAGGAGTGCCTCTGTGGCTGCTGCCTCTATTGTGGCAAAGGTTATAAGGGACTGGATTATGGAGTTTTACGATTCCCTTTATCCAGGATATTCTTTTAAAGAACATAAGGGATATTGCACGAGGAGGCATCTGGAAAGGCTGGATCTCTATGGTCCATCTCCGATCCACAGGCAGACATTCAGTCCTGTAATGAATTTAAGATTACCTTTTTAAGAGTAAGGTGGCGAGGTAACAGTTTTGGTGGCGAGGTAACAGTTTGGTGATGTATGAAAAGGGAATCATCTCTTGATAATGAAAGGCTTGATGAAGCCCTTGAGCTTTTGTGGAATCTCAAGGAGGAAGGTAAGGGATCTCTTTCAAGGTTCAGGGCAAGTATTGATGATGAATCCCCTGAAGAGGTGGTCAGGCTTCTTACAGATGGGGATCTGATCAGGATTGATGGTGAGGAGATAGATTTTACTGAAAAGGGATATGAGAGGGCAAGGGCTCTTATAAGGAGATACAGACTGGCAGAGAGACTCTTTTCTGATGTCTTTGAACTCAGGGATGACCTTGTTAAGGATGATGCCTGTAGAGTGGAGCATATCTTGAGCAATGAGCTGACAGACAGTGTCTGCACATTTCTCGGTCATCCTCCCACATGTCCCCATGGGAAACCTATCCCAAGGGGAGAGTGCTGCAGGCGTTACACCGTGAAGGTGGAACCACTTATCACAAGACTTTCCAATGTGGAGCCTGGCACAGATGTGAAGATAGTATTTATTGTTCCCTCGCAGAAGACCAGTATCCTTAAGCTTTCCTCCATGGGGATAATACCAGGTGTTAAGATAAGGCTCCTTCAGAAAAAGCCGACCATTGTGCTGAAGGTAGAAGAAACTATGATTGCCATAGATCCTGAGATTGCTGATGAGATACTTGTCAGGAAGGTGGATTAATGGGTAGTATGACGGTAAATCTGGTTCCTTTATTCACCTCACTTTTTACCTCTATCCTGCCCCCGTGGCTTTCTATTATTCTGTAGCTTATTGACAATCCCAGGCCTGTCCCCTTTTCCTTCTTTGTGGTAAAGAAGGGCTCAAAGATCCTTGGAAGTATGTCAGGGGGTATGCCATGACCTGTATCCTCCACATCCACATAGACCCCGTCGTCCATCTTCCCTGTCCTGATCGTAAGGACCCCACCTCCAGCCATGGCAAAGATGGCATTATTTATGAGATTCAGAAATACCTGTTTTAATTGATTGTGATCTCCTTTTATAGTAGGTATATCACCATACCTTTCTTCAATGGTGATATTTTCGTGTTTTAACTGGAGACTTGCAAGCTGGAGCACCTCTTTCATCAGCATATTCAGATTTACATCAGAAATCTGTATTGATCGCTTTCTTGCAAACTCCAGAAGTTGATTTACTATCTCCTTTGCCCTGAGAGATTCCTGCTCAATGATCTTAAGATCCCTCTTTATAGTATCAATATCGGTCTCTTCCAGTGAGAGTTCTGAAAAGCCTATAATACTTGTGAGGGGGTTGTTCAATTCATGGGCAATATTTGATGCCATCTCACCGAGGGCAGCGAGTTTGGCAGCCTGAATAAGCTGTTCCTGTGTTTCCTTTAGTTCTTTCATCTGGGCCTTGAGGTCCTCCATTAATTTTAGATTCATGAAAGAGACAGATATTATATTTGATAGGATTGCTGCTATCCTCAGGTCAGTATCATTGAATCCTCCCTGCCTTTTTTTATATACCATGAGCAGGCCTGATAGCCTGTCCTGCTGTTTTATCCATATAAGAAGCAGAGGCTCCTGAACGATATCCAGTAATCCTGGTGCGATGGATGGGGGTGTTTCTTTTATGATAATAGCAGGTTCCTTATTGTAATAGAGATATAAGGCCTCCACCTCTTTTTCATGAAGGTGAAGCTCCTTAGAGGATATATCTCTAAAGTGGCTGTTATCCAGTAGTATTATCCTGCATCTATCAGCATCAAAGAGCTCTTTTATTATCTCAGCAACATCATCATAGGCCAGTCCTTCTGATAGGGAATATAGTGGTATGGTCACCCTGTAGAGGTCTGAGAGCCTTTTGGTGAATAGCAGGAGTTCATCGTGATTCTTTTTTAAGGTACGGCTCATATCATTAAAGGCCTCTGCGAGTTCTCGGAATTCATCTTTATAGGGATAGGAGGCCGTGATCCCGAGCCTTCCTGCCTTAAGCTCTCTTGTGGTATTTATCAGTGTCGCCACGGATTTTGTTGTCTGACCTGTAAAGATCACTGCCACTGTAAGGGCTATAAAGAATGCTAAGGACAATGTTATAAAAAGGATAATCCTTGAATTGTTTATTTCCTTGAGAGCGCTTTTGGTCTTTGCGTAGAGCCGCTGGTCAGCTATAAAGGCCATCTCCTGGGCGGTGTTGAGGAGGGTATTGCCAAGATTTATGGCAACAAGCCTGAGTCTCTCTATCCTTTCTATGTTGGCTGTTGTTGTTATCAGGGCACTGAGGGCATCCTTGTACTGTTCTAAAATATTGCTGAGATCTTGGAGTTTTGCTCTAAGCTCTTCACTGTGATGGCATCCCATGCAGGTTTGAACGGATCTATCAAGATCAGAGACATGTTCTACTATCACATCTACCTCACTACCAAAGGCAGTGCCGATTGTGTATAGATGGCTCTGGACAGTCTGGGCATTGATAACAAGGTTCTGTCTTATAATCTCTACCCTGTGAAGACTGATTACAGTCTCGAGCTCTTTTGTAACTGTATAGATGTAAAATACCGTTACGCCCACCCCTGCTGTAAAGAGCAGGAATAAAATGGCAAGGGATATAATCAACCTTCTTTTCATCTGTATCTATAAGTCTTCAGGTCTATGCCTGCCTTTTTGATAAGATTATACACAGGGATAAAATCCTCCTTTGAAGAACTTATGAATCTTGAAGCCTCAAGTTTTTGAAGGACTATCCTTCCTTCTGGGTCCCTATCCATCTCAAGAAGTATCTTCTTTATTTTTTCCCTTAAAGAGGGGTCGATGCCTTTTGAAAGACAGAGTGTTACATCAGGCAGGGGAACTGATCTGGCAATTATCGTGATCTCCTTTTCCATAAAAGGTTCTTTCTTGAACCTCTTTTTTATGATAGTACTCTTTGCAACACCTATATCAGCCCTTCCATCAAGGACACTCAATAATGCTGAATCATGACTTCCTGTAAAATAGTATTCCCTGAAGTATCGGTGGGGATTATCAATACCATGCTCCTTCAGAAAGGCGATGGCAAAGATATAACCAGTGGCAGTTGCTCTATCAACAAAGGCGATGGTCTTTCCCTTCATCTCCTTCAGACTTTTAATCTCGCTATCACTTCTCACGAATATATAACCCTCGGCAGTGGATGTACCGTCAAGGTTTACAGGTCTTACAAGGGGTTCTACACCCAGTCTTTCCATTGCCAGGACACCTGTGAAGGCCCCAAAGAATGCTCCATCAAGGCCTCTCGCCTTGAATCTATCGATTATGTCTCCATATCTGCTCAGGATCGTAAATCGGACCTTTATATTCAGTCTCTTTGTGAGATATTCTCCTAAGGGTCTGTACCTATCCATCTGGCGGAAGATGTTTTCCTCTGGGATAAGACCTATGAGTATCTCTGATTTTCTCTCCTGGGCATGAAGAGGTAAGCTGAAGGAAGATATTATTGTGAGTAATATCAGAAATAATCTTATCAATATATCACCTCCGTAGCCTCGGTAAGAAGCTCAGCAGGGATTTTAAGATTCATCTTCTGGGTTACTCCAAGGTCAAAGAGCAGTTCCATATCTGCACTTAAATCCTTCTGAACCTCTTCTGGTTTTCTGCCTGAAAGGATCTTCTGAAGAATTAAAACAGCCTTTTCAGCCTGTCTTTTTGGAGATGGATAAAGGGATATTACAGGTCTTGATTCCCTTCTTGGTAACAGTGAAGCCACAGGTATCCTATTATTTATGGCAAAATCGTGGATCTCTGAGAGGGCAATATTGGCGATGCTACTGGTGGTGAAGATAAGGGCATCTACATTTATATTGCTGAGAATCCTTTTCAATTCAGATGGTGACCTTATCTCAAGTCTTATTACTGATATCTGAAAATGTGTACAACACTTTATAAATTCGTTTACCTGATAGAGGGAATCTATCTCATGGGGATTATAGACTATGCCGATTCTTTTTAGCTCCTTCATACTGTAAAGATATCGTATGATACTGAATACAGGGGTACGAAATTCGACACCTGTGGCAGTCCTTGTCCTGTATTTTTCAATTGCAGGGCTATAAACTCCTACATAGACAACAGGCTGGTAAGGTCTTTCCCTAAGGGCAGCTATTGTTGCACCCGTTCCATAGGTGAGGATGATATCAACATCGTAGGCAATCAGTTTTCTGGCGGCGTTGCTTAGGGCAATTGTATCAGGGAAGGGCCTTTGTATTAAAAAGTCAATATTCTCTCCTTCAAGTTTCTTAAGGATATATCCGTGGACCTTTTCATAATAGGGAACCCCTGCCGGGATTATTACACCTATAGTCTTTTTTTCTCTTGCGGAGGATTCCTTGATAAGAAGGGTCAGAAGGACTATTAGTATAGAGCAGGAAAAGGCTACGAGCTTTAGTAATTTCATAAAGTCTTTCTTGCCTTTGAGAAGGATATCCATAATTTTTGTTATAATACCACATTCTACAAAAATTTTATAGTATCAATTTATGAAACTGCCCATAACAGGTCTTGCAAATTCAGGAAAGACGACAATATTTAATGCCCTCACAGGACAGGGGCATCCTACCTCTCTTTACATTACAAAGGATATGGAGCCTCAGATTGCCACTGTAAAGGTGCCTGATAAGAGACTTGAGACCCTCGCAGAGATCTTTAAACCTAAGAAGGTGACACCTGCCACCATTGAATACATGGATTATATAGGACTTACAAAAGGAGATGTAGAGCAGAACAGGAAGGTCCTTGACCTCATAAAGGAAGCGGATGCCATAGTCCATGTGGTCAGGGCCTTCAGGGATGATGCGGTGATCCATCCTCTGGGGAGTGTGGACCCCTTGAGGGATCTCGAGACTGTAGAATTTGAATTTCTCTTTGCAGACCTTGATCTCGTCACAAGGAGACTTCAGAGGATTGAAGAGTCGAAAAAGAAAGGCAAGAAGGCCGATGAGGCAGAGATAAGGACACTCGTAAGATGTCGTGAGGCCCTGGAATCAGGAAGGCCTTTGAGATTCGTAAGATTTAGTGAGGAGGAACTGAAGATTTTAAGGCCCATGCAGTTTCTCTCTGATAAGCCAGAGGTAATAGTTTTTAACATAGATGAGACCTCAGATAGAGGAGAGAGAGAGTCCATTATAAAGGCTGCGACAGAGTATTTCAGGAGATTTGATCCTGAGGGATATGAAGAGAAGATCAGGATCTTGACCCTTTCAGGTAAACTTGAGATGGAATTATCCCAGATGGGTGCGGAGGAAGAGGTGGAATTCCTCAGAGAGCTCGGGATTGATGAGCCCGCTCGGAATAAGTTGATAAGGGTTTCTTATGACCTTCTGAGATTCTGCTCATTTTTTACTGTGGTAGAGGATGAGGTGAGGGCGTGGACTATTAAAGAGGGAACAAATGCCCAGCGGGCTGCTGGGAGGGTTCATTCAGATATGGAGAGGGGTTTTATAAGGGCAGAGGTTATAGGGTATGAGGATTTTATTCGTGAGGGTAGCCTTTCATCAGCAAGGCAGAAGGGTCTTATCAGGCTTGAGGGCAAGGACTATATTGTGAGGGATGGAGATATAATAAGATTCAGATTTAATGTCTGAAGAACTCGGTATCTCTTATTTCATCAGAGATGGCCTCCATTATAAAGATTGAATCACTTGTTAAAGACTTCGGAAAGATCAGGGCAGTTGATAATCTGAGTCTTGAGGTTGAGGAGAAGACCATATTTGGCTTTCTCGGACCAAATGGCGCAGGAAAGACAACAACCATAAATATCCTCTGCACCCTTATAAAACCCACCTCAGGCAGGGCCATCGTGAATAGTTATGACTGCCTTCTTGAACCCCATAAGGTAAGGGCCTCTATAGGCATAGTATTCCAGGATATGACCCTTGATAAGGACCTTACCGCCTATGAAAATCTCCTCTTTCATGCCTATCTATACGGCCTTTCAGGGCAGAAGATAAAAAAGAGGATAAATGAATTACTCCATTTTATGGGGCTCTATGAAAGGAAGGATGAGCCTGTCAGGAGGTTCTCAGGTGGTATGAAGAGAAGGCTGGAGGTGATCAGGGGGCTCATGCATTATCCAAAGGTCCTCTTCCTTGATGAGCCGACCCTCGGGCTTGATCCTCAGTCAAGGGCAGGCCTATGGGAACAGATAGTGAGACTTCCTGAGAGAGAGGGAGTAACTATATTTATGACAACCCATTATATGGAAGAGGCAGAGGTCTGCAATCGTGTTGCTATTATTGACCGTGGAAGGATAATTGCTGAGGGATCTCCAGAGGAACTAAAGAAGACAGTGGGTGGAGATGTGGTTTATCTCAAGACAAGAAACAATGAGAGGGCAATAGAGATTCTTAAAGACCGTATCACTGCCCTGATTGATGAAAGGGATGGAGAGATCTATGTCCATGGGGTAAGAGGTGATGTATGCATACCTGAACTTATACGAATACTTGGTGAGGAGGTGCTTTCCGTAAGACTCCAGAGGCCAACCCTTAATGATGTCTTTTTAAAACTTACAGGGCGACAGATAAGAGAGGGCCCTCCGGAGGATGAGTTCAGGGAGTCCATAAGGGCTTACAGGAGGCGTTTTGATAGAGGTTAAGGTTGTATATGTTATTGTGATGAGGGAACTCATAAAGTTCTTCAGGGAGAGGAGCAGACTCATCTCTACACTGACAAGACCCCTCATATGGTTATTCTTTGTGGGCATGGGTATGTCAAGGCTTGTTCCGCAGGATGCCACAGGAACGGATTACATGAGATTTCTCTTCCCTGGGATTGTGGGTATGACTATACTTTTCAGTTCCATCTTTTCTTCTATATCGATCATATGGGACAAGGAGTTTGGCTTTTTAAAGGAGATCCTGGTTGCACCTGTCTCGAGACTCTCTATCATACTTGGGAAGGCCTTAAGTGGGACAATCCTTTCCACCATCCAGGCCATCATAGTAATGTTACTTTCACCTGTTATAGGAGTCTATCTAGGAGTTGTGGACATTCTGTATTCCCTGTTAATGATCATCCTTCTGTCCTTCTGCATCTCTATCCTCGGGATAGTTATAGCCTCTTTTTATGAAAGCCTTGAGAGTTTCAGCACGATAATGAACTTTATTGTGATGCCCATGTTCTTCCTCTCCGGTGCACTCTATCCAGTGGAGAGGCTCCCTTTGATCCTTAAAATGGCAACTTACATTAATCCTCTCACCTATGGTGTGGATGGCCTCAGACATGTGATGCTTCCAGGAGGTGTTATCCTTGACTTCCCCTTTTATATTGATATATTGATGCTCCTTATGTATTCCTCTTTATTTCTTTTTATCTCTACTTTGGTCTTTGAGAGGAGGAGATAATTGAAAGAGCTGGAGGTCTATAAACTCCTTCCCAAAAAGAACTGTAAGAGATGTCCTCCAGGGACATGCATCTCCTTTGCCCTTCAACTCAAAAAGGATCTATCCCTTCTTGAGGAATGTCCATATATAGATAATGATAAAAGGGAATATCTGAAGAGGAATCTTGAGGTCTATGATTGGAGGGATGACCTTATAGAGAGATTGAAGAAGGAGGTCTCTTCCCTTGACCTTTCCAAGATTTCAGAAGGTATCGGAGCGATTAAGGTGGAAGGAGGGATTTCTCTTAGATGTATAGGTAAGGACTATGTCATAACTCCTGATGGAACGATTACACCTGATACCGAGAATAAATGGATTAAGATCCTTTTATTACATTATATAAGGACTGCCGGACAGGGAGGATTCTCAGGAGAATGGTCTTCTTTTTCAGATTTCAGAGGTGGATCTGTAAAAAGCTCCACCTTTCAGAGGGATTGTGAGATCCCATTGAAGCAATTTTTTGATCAGAAACCCGATGAGACCATAAGATTGCTCCAGAGATTAGGGGCAAGGAGGGTTGAGGGTTATAGTGCCGAGATAGCATTAATAATTGATCTCCTTCCGAAGGTTAGGATACTTATTCTCTACTCAAGAGGTGATGAGGAACTTCCTTCATCATTAAGGATACTTTTTGATAAGGTGACCGAGAGGTTTCTTGATGTGGAGTCGATGATCTTTTTAGTGGAAGGGCTTATTCATACCCTGAATTATCACCTCTTCAGATAACCTCTCTGCGTGTTAGATCAAAATTCCATGTCCCCGGAATGGGGTATTGGTTAGATCATAATTTTGTCCCTGAGGTCTCTCATATTTGTTTAAGATTCTTGCACCTCGGAGGTGCAGGTTTACCTCCCAACTAGGCTTAAGGCTTTA
>CAMTWD010000082.1:0-9207 GCA_947085365.1 uncultured Nitrospirota bacterium
GGGACATACTCCCTTGTCTCCCTGCGAAGCTTCTTTGTTTCAAGAAGTAGCCCCCAGTGGTCATCAGTCTTTGTCTTTCGCATGGCCTTCATAACCCTTCCTTCTCCTGCATTATAGGCTGCTAATGCAAGAGGCCATGAATTGAACATCTCATAGAGTTCTTTAAGATATCGTGCAGCAGCCTCTGTGGATTTTATGGGATCCCTTCTCTCGTCGATCCACCAGGTTATCTTCAGGCCATATCTCTTTGCAGTAGAGGCAATGAATTGCCATGGTCCAACGGCCCTCATCCTTGAATAGGCATTTGTATTGAAGCCACTCTCGATCAATGGTAGAAATACCAGTTCCTTAGGAAGGCCATTTTTGATAAGGATTTCCTTCATCGTCTCTATGTACATCCCTGCCCGTGATAACCACACACTGAAATGATCCCTGAGTCTTGTGGTGAAGATATTTATCTGCCTTTGGACTGCCCTCACTGCAAGGCTATGGGAATCATAGTCATTGATGAGCCTTTTGAGGTCATAGGTATCGTCAAGGGATTCCTCATCCATCTCAACTAAATCCCTGATGGCATCTGTAGTGGTATCTGGCAACAAGGGACTTCCTTCTTCTGGTGGAGGAGTAAAGATCCTCTCTTTATCTTCAGAGGTATTCCCTTGATCAATTCCAGAACCAGCAGATGGGATACTTAAGAGAACAAGAAAGAGAAGACCTGTAAACAGAAAAATCCTCAAGCCTGAGATTGATTGCATGAAGCACCTCCACAAGAGAAATTTTAAAAACGGCAATTCTTAAATAATAAGGGCTGTCATATTATATCAAAGAATATTCGGTTTTTGTTTCTATAAATCTTTGGCCTGCTCTTCTGATTTTTAAAGAAGAGATTTTGTGAGCTCCATCGGGAATAGTTTATAATAATTAACTATGGAAAGGGTTTTAAGTGGAATGCAGCCCAGTGGAAGACTCCACTTGGGAAATCTTGTGGGGGCCCTCAGGAACTGGGTTCAGCTCCAGGATCGATATGAGTGCTTCTACTTTGTGGCTGACTGGCATAGCCTCACAACGAATTACCAGAAGCCTTCACTTATAAAAGAATACACAGAAGACCTCCTTATCAACTGGCTATCTGCAGGACTTGATCCTGAGAGGTCTGTGATATTTATCCAGTCAAAGATACTGGAGCATGCAGAGCTTCATATTCTTCTGAGCATGCTGACGCCCTTAGGATGGCTTGAGCGGGTGCCTACCTATAAAGAGAAGCAGGAGGAGCTCAAGGACAAAGACCTCAATACCTACGGGTTTCTTGGTTATCCTGTTTTGCAGGCTGCAGATATCCTTATTTACAGGGCAAGGTATGTGCCTGTTGGTATTGATCAGGTGCCACACTTAGAGATAACAAGGGAGATAGCCAGGAGGTTTAACTTTTTATACAGAGAGGTCTTCCCCGAGCCAGAACCCCTTCTTACAGAGTTTCCCAAAGTTCCTGGTGTTGATGGCAGGAAGATGTCAAAGAGCTATGATAATGCCATATATCTTTCCGATCCTCCTGATCTGGTCAGACAGAAGATAATGACTATGATGACTGACCCTGCAAGAAAGAGACGGTACGATCCAGGGAATCCAGAACTCTCTCCTGTTTTTCAGCTTCACAAGATATTTTCTTCAAAGGAGGAACAGGAGGAGGTTGCTGAGGGATGTAGAACTGCAGGCATTGGATGTGTAGAATGCAAGAAGGTGCTTCTTAAAAACCTCTTTGCCCTCCTTGAACCTATATGGCAGAAGAGGAGTTATTACTCCCAGAGACCCGAGCTCCTTAAGGAGATTGTGCAAGAGGGCTCAAGAAGGGCAAGGGTTGTTGCACAAGAGACGATGGAGATTGTAAGAGAGGCTATGGGGATTAATCAGTGAGGATCTCCCTTGGTTTTTCATCATGTCCCAATGATACGCTTATCTTTTATGGATTGATAAGGGGAAAGATTGATACCGGGCCTTTCAGGTTTGAGGAGTTCATAACTGATGTGGAGACCCTCAATGAAAAGGCGATGAGGAACGAGCTTGATGTGACGAAGGTCTCTGTGGCAGGTTATCTTAAGGTAAGGGACAGATACGAACTCCTAAATTCAGGATCTGCCATGGGAAGGAGATGTGGTCCCCTTCTTGTTACTGAGAGGGCATGCTCCTTAGAGGATCTTAACGGAAGGATCATAGCAATCCCTGGAAGATTTACAACAGCCTATCTCCTCTTTCTCCTGTACCTGAGGTATTCGGGATTCTCAGAAAGGGGATTTTCTTTTGTCCCTCTATTTACGACCTTTGACAGGATCATACCAGCTATTAAATCTAAGGAGGCAGATGGAGGCGTGATAATCCATGAGACGAGATTCACCTATCCTGCCTTCGGTCTACGAGAGATTCTTGATCTTGGCCAATGGTGGGAGGAAGAGACAGGCCTTCCCGTTCCCTTAGGATGTATAATTGCAAAAAAGGAACTCGGGGCAGAGACTATCAGAAGGATAGAGGGGATGATAAGGGAATCTGTCCTTTATGGCCTCAGGCATGTGGAGGAGGCACTTCCTTTTATAAAATCCTACAGCCAGGAGGTTTCCGAAGATGTGATAAGGAGGCATATAGGACTTTATGTGAATGAATACACTGTAGATCTCTCTCCCGATGGAAGAAGGGGTATAGAGAGGCTTTCAGAAATGGGGGAAGGGATATGAAGAGATACCCTTATTACAGGTGCAGCAGGATTTATTGGCTGGAGGGTATCAGGGCTTCTTCAGGAGGGTGCAGAGGTTTTTGGAAGAGATATCTCAATGATTATTATGATCCAAGCCTCAAGAGGTGGAGGGATCTCTCTTTTACCAGAAGAAGGCTGTGATAGAATGGAAGCCCAGGCATCCTGCTGATATGCCTGCGAGTGGTTTTTTGAAAACAAGAGATTCCTCAGGGATTAACCCTTCCTGAACCCAACATCTTGAGTTTTCAGATCAATCTATACCCTATATCTTGAGATTAATCAAATCACGCCTTTTTCCTCTTGACAAGCCCCCTGTTTTTTATTATATTGTGTGGTAATATGTGGTATAAAGTGGTATAAATCATGCAAGGCTTTTCAGGAAAATTTTACTACAACCTTGATGAGAAGGGAAGGGTGATGATACCTGCCTCTTTCAGGCAGGTCCTCGTAAGCCAATATGGTCCGAGACTTTATCTGACGAATGCCCCCTTTGATAGATGCCTTCAGCTTTATCCACAGGAGGAGTGGCAGAGGCTTCTTGAAAAGGTAAGAACCCTTCCAAAGAGTTATGAGGAGGTGAGGTTCTTTATGAGAAGGGTTATCGCATCTGCCACTGAATGTGAGCTTGATAAACAGGGAAGACTCCTTATACCTGCCCCTTATAGAGAAGATGCAGGGATAGACGGAGAGGTAGTTATAGTGGGTGTTGTCGACAGGATAGAGATATGGTCAAAGGATGAATGGAACAGGGTTATCGATCCTTCAAAGATTAATATCCAGACGGCAATAGAGAGACTTGCAGGTCTTGGGCTCTGATGGAATATCACAGACCTGTGCTTGTGAAGGAGGTTATGGAATTTTTAAGACCCTACCGAGGGGGTATCTATCTCGATGCTACTGTGGGAATGGGAGGACATGCCATCAAGATCCTTGAGGCCCTTCAGGGAGAAGGACTTCTTATATGTTCTGACAGGGATGAGGAGGCACTGAGGCTTTCAATGGAGAGATTAGGAGCAAGAAATGTGGTATTTGTGAAGTCAAGATTTTCAGAGCTTTCTGAAAAGATCGGTGCATTGGGTATAACGGGCATTGATGGTGTCCTCTTTGACCTCGGCGTTTCTCTCTATCAATTAAAGACTGAAGAGAGGGGTTTTGGTCTTCATTCTACTGCAAGGCTTGATATGAGGATGGATAAGACCTCAAGGCTTACTGCCTGGGATGTGGTGAATACCTATCCGGAAGAGAGGCTTTTTAGGATATTAAGGCAATATGGAGAGGAGCCGAGGGCAAGGGTAATAGCAAAGGCAATAGTGAGACAGAGAGAGGTCTCCTCAATAGATACACCTGAAGAATTATCTAAGCTCATAGAGAGGGTTGCTGGCAGGTTCAGGGGAAGGATTCATCCTGCTACAAGGACATTTCAGGCCATAAGGATAGAAGTAAATGATGAGCTTGAAGAGATCAGAAAAGGTCTATCCTCAGCATTCGAGATGCTCAAACCCGGTGGGAGGCTCTGCGTCATCTCCTATCATTCCCTTGAGGACAGGATCGTGAAAGGCTTTATGAAAGAGATGGCCTCTCTTAAAAAGGCAGAGTTATTAACAAAGAAACCTGTAACTCCTTCAGAAGATGAGATCAGGACAAATCCATCTTCAAGGAGTGCAAGATTGAGGGGGGTGAGGAAGATATGATTTATCCAAGGGGCAGGAGTGTGTTAAAATTTTATGAATGGTTTCTCTTGGTGATTGTAATAGTTGGTGGGATATTCACGATTATCTGGTTAAGATCAGCCATCACAAGCCTTGAATACAGGATTGCAGAACTTGAGAGGATAAAACTTGATGCATTAAAAGAGCAGAAGAGGCTCCTTGCTGAGAGGGCATCCTTAACATCTGTAGAGAGAATAGAGGAATTAGCCTTTAATAAAGAAGGGCTTCACTTTCCTGACAGAAGACATGTCCATCTCATCAGAAGGGTTGATTCACCTCAGGTCCTTTCTGTAGCAGGGAGTATCAGACTCGACAGATTATTCCATGATGATGGCTTTTCCAGATAATGACAAAGAGGGCAGTAATTCTCAATACAGTAATAATAGTCTGCTTCGGGATCATCCTGCTCAGGCTCTTTGATCTCATGATAATCAATCATGAAAGATTGAAGGCCAGGGCAGAACAGCAGTATTATAAAAAGGAGAGAAAGGAGGTTGCCCGGGGTTTAATCCTTGACAGAAGGGGAAGAGAGCTTGCCCTGAATCTTAATGCTGAATCCATATACCTTCGGCCAGCAGAGATTGAATCTCCAGAAAGATATTCAGAGGAGCTTGCAAGGGTCCTCAAAAAGGATCCTGAGGCGATCCTTGCAAAGATCTCTTCAGGAAAGAGGTTTCTCTGGCTCGAAAGGGCCCTTCCTTCTGAGGTGGTTGAACCTATAAAAAGGATGAATCTTAAAGGTATAGGCTTTGTGGAGGAGCCCAAGAGATTTTATCCAAAGGGTTTTAGGGCCGCCCATGTCCTTGGTTTTGTGAATATAGATCAGAAGGGACTTGAGGGTATTGAGCTTGCCTATGATTCCCAGTTAAGAACTGCTGTTACAAGGGTCTCCCTCCTCAGGGATGCCAATGGAAGGCCCCTTTCAGAGGGCATAGAGGGAGCAAAGGGAAATAATGTTGTCCTTACCATTGACGAGGGACTTCAGTATATCTCTGAAAAGGCCCTGGATGATGCCATAAAGAGATGGCAGGCAGGATGGGGTGTGATAATAATGATGGAACCCTACTCAGGAGAGATACTATCCATGGCAGTAAGGCCAGGATACGACCCTAATAATTTTAAAGACTTTCCTGCCTCTGCAAGAAGAAACAGGGCAATTACCGACACTTATGAACCAGGATCAACCTTCAAACTTATCACTGCAGCAGGGGCCCTTGAAGAGGGGATTGTGATACCCGATACAAAGATAGATTGTCAGAATGGAAAGATAAAGATTGGCAAAAAGATAATCGAGGATATTCGTCCTAACGGTATCCTCACCTTCAGGGAGGTTATCGAGAGGTCTTCAAATGTGGGGATTATAAAGGTTGCCATGAGACTTGGCCCTGAGAAGATTTATCATTATGCAAGGCTTTTTGGATTTGGTTCAAAGACAGGGATAGATATCCCTGGTGAGGCCAGTGGGTATTTAAGGCCTCCTGAAAGATGGTCTAAGCAATCCATGGGAGCTATACCACTTGGCTATGAGGTGGCTGCTACACCCCTTCAGGTCCTCAGGGCCTATGCAGCCATTGCAAATGGTGGATTTCTTGTCACACCTCACCTTGTATCGATGATTACTGCACCTGATGGAAGCCCTATATACAAGATGAGATATAATCCCCAGAGGATTTTATCAGAGAGAACAGCCTTTATCCTTAAGGAGATACTCACAGGAACTGTCTCGAGGGAAGGAACAGCTCAACTTGCCGGAGTGGATGGAAATACTGTTGCTGGAAAGACTGGGACCACAAGGCTTTTCGATCCAGAAAGGAAGACCTATTCCAGAGAGAGATATGTGAGCTCCTTTGTGGGATTTGTCCCTGCCAGTGATCCAAGGATAGTTGCCATTGTTGTTATCGGTGAACCGAAGGGTGGCTATTATGGAGGAACTGTTGCAGCCCCGGTATTTCGGGAGCTTGCAGAGGCAACCCTTGCCTATCTGAGGATTCCAAGGGAGGATGGAAATCTCCCTTCTGGATTTAGGATAAGTGGGCAGTCTCAGAGGATCTCCCCAAGAGGGCTATATGAGACTCACTGAACTCCTAAAAGGACTGAATATATCGAGACCTCCAAGAGATGTGGAGGTAGAAGATATCACCTCCAATTCAAAGGAGGTGAGGGAGGGTTCCCTCTTTGTTGCCATAAAAGGAGAGAGATTTGATGGTCATGACTTTATTGAGGAGGCAATAAGAAGGGGTGCCGTGGCCTTTGTTATCCAGAACCCTGAGCATGCCATGAAATTAAAGGACCGTCCTGTGATTATAGTGGATGACTCAAGAAAGGCCCTGGCATTGCTCTCGAGTAATTTCTATGGAAGGATTTCAGAGAAGATACCTGTTATTGGGATAACAGGCACAAATGGTAAGACAACAACGGCATTTTTAATCAAGTCCATCCTTAATGAGGCAGGTATTAAGACAGGCCTAATAGGAACCATCCATTATGAGATAGGAGATGAGATCCTTCCGGCCCTTCATACCACACCAGATGCCATAGGGTTTCAGGGACTCCTGAAGAGGATGTATGATAAGGGATGCAGGGCTGTTGTGGCAGAGGTCTCATCCCATGCCCTTGCCTTAAAAAGGGTTGATGGCACTATCTTTGAGAGGGCCGTCTTTACAAACCTCACAAGAGACCATCTTGACTTTCATAAGGATATGGATAGCTATTTTCTCGCAAAGAAGAGGCTCTTTAAGGAGCTCTTAAAAGATGACGGCATCTCTATTATAAATCAGGATGATGAATATGGAAGACTCTTGAAGGCAGATCTCAAGAATACCCTTACCTATGGAATAATCTCGGGTAATATCAGGGCAATAAATATAAATAATACACTCCATGGGCTCAGGTTTGATGTCGTGATGGAGGGTGTAAAGGAAGGGAGGAGGTCTTCCTACTCTGTAGAGTCAGCCCTTACAGGAATGTTTAATGTCTATAATATCCTTGCTGCCTTTGCTACAGGCCTTTCCTTGGATATCCCTGTGAGTGCAATTGTGGAAGGTATAAAAAGTCTTCGTTCTGTAAAGGGAAGGTTTCAGAGGATTGATATGGGTCAGGACTTTCTCGTGGTAGTTGATTATGCCCATACACCTGATGCCCTTGAGAGATTGATTCTTACAGCAAGGGAGATCCTCGCCGCTAGAGATGTAGGTGGAAGGATAATAACGGTCTTCGGAGCTGGTGGGGACAGAGACAGGGGAAAGAGACCTCTTATGGGAGAGATTGCCACAAGGCTCAGTGACCTTGTTGTTATAACAAATGATAATCCCCGGTCAGAAGACCCCAGCTCCATAATTGCTGATATATTGAGGGGTGTAAGGGGAGAGAACTATAGAGTTATTCCTGACAGATTTGAGGCAATAAGAGAGGCAATAAGGATGGCTGAGAAGGGAGATATTGTCCTTATTGCAGGAAAGGGTCATGAGGAGTATCAGGAGATAAAGGGAGAGAGGTTCCATTTCAGCGATCAGGAGTCAGCAGCCCTGGCTATTAAAGAGAGGATGGGTGCCCATGCTTCTCCTTGAAGAGATATTCAGTGCAGTAGATGGAGCCCTACTTCAGGAAGGGCCTTCCTCCTTTAATGCCCTTTCTATTGATTCAAGGATGATTCGTGAGGGTGAACTCTTTGTCTGCCTCAGGGGTAAGAGATTTGATGGACATGACTTCCTTGGAGAGGCCCTGAAGATTGCCTCAGGTGCAATCATTGATAACCAAGAGAAGTTCACCTCCCTTAAAAGTAGGTCTGAGATAACTGGCAGGACAGTGATCCTTGTAGAGGATACACTCAGGGCAATTCATGAACTTGCCAGATCTTTAAGAAAGAAAAGAATAAAGACCGTGATCGGGATAACAGGTTCAAATGGTAAGACCACAACAAAGGAGATGCTCTGGAGCATACTCGATGAAGGCCATTCTGTGCGAAATGAAGGAAATCTCAATAATGAGATAGGTCTTCCCGTTTCTATTATTAATAGCCTTACGGCCCGGGCAATGGATGACTTGGTTGAGTATGGCATATTTGAGATGGGTGCATCAAGGCGAGGAGATATAATACTCCTTTCAGGGATTGCCCAGCCAGACATAGGGATTATTACAAACATCGGTCATGCCCATTTAGAGGGAATGGGAGGACTGGAGGGCGTCTTCAGGACAGAGACAGAGGTGGTAGGATTTGTGAAGACCCTTTTTGTAAATGGTGATGACGAATACCTGAAGGATTTTAGACCCTCAGGAATAGAGGTCCTCCGATTCGGCATTAATAGGGGTGATATAAGGGCTGAGGATATAAGATTGGGACCATCTTATTCCGAATTCCACCTCACAGGAGGTATAAGGACTCGTTCAGGAAGACTTATTGATATAAGACTTCCCCTGAGGCTCAATGTTCCTGGTATGGGAAATCTCTATAACTCCCTTGCAGCAGCCTCAGTCGCCCTTTATCTGGATACACCACCAGAGAGGATTATCAAGAGACTTCAGGAATTTACCGGGGTGAAGATGAGGATGGAGATTAAGGAGATCAATGGGATTATCTTTGTTAATGATGCCTATAATGCAAATCCCGATTCCATGAAGAATGCCATAAGGGAGCTCCCGAGATTGAAGAGGACAAGGGCAATAGCAGTCCTGGGAGATATGCTTGAGCTTGGAGACTATTCAGAGGAACTCCACAGAGAGATCGGAAGATTTCTTAAGGCATCGGGTGTAGATATA
>CAMTWD010000083.1:0-20877 GCA_947085365.1 uncultured Nitrospirota bacterium
AACAATACATACCTCTTCAATTCAACCTCCCCAATACATGTTCTCTTCATCCTTCCATACCCTCCTGTAGAGTTTTTCTCCTCTACAGGAGAATATATTTACCAAATGTGACATTTCAAATTAGTAATTAACTGTGACATTTTAAAATAGTAACAACAGATTCTGATGGTGGCTTGAGACGCAGGGTCCTTTTATGCTATATACCCCTCTATCAGGATATCTTCTCCGATACGCCTTATCCTCACATCCCTTATTAACCAGGGATTCTCAAGACCTGTAGATATACCTCCTACCGCCCCAATAGAGTCTTTTCCTCCAATAATCTTCGGGGCAATGAATAAGATGAGCTTGTCAACTATTCCGTCTCTCAGGGCATAATAATTCAGGGATGCCCCACCCTCTATCATCACAGAGGTTATACCCCTTTTATAAAGGGTCTTCATTGCGATTCTTAGGTCAAGCCTCTCGGCATCAAAATACTCTATATGGACTCCCTGAGGAGGTTCTGGATGGTTTCTCTTTCTCGTGAATATTATTGTTTGAGGTGGTGTCTTCATCACCTTTGCACTGAGGGAGGTCTCAAACTCGGGATCAATAACAATCCTTATAGGATCTCTACCTCTTACATGCCTCACCGTGAGTTCTGGATCGTCTGCCTTTATTGTGCCTATTGCTGTAAGGACTGCATCAACCCTGCTACGGAGTCTATGAACATATCTCCTCGACTCTAAGGAGGTGATCCATCTTGATTCACCTGTCTCCGTTGCTATCTTTCCATCAAGGGTCATGGCAATCTTGAGGATTACAAAGGGAAGGCCTGTTGTGATATGTTTTATATAAACCTCATTTAGCCTCCTTGCCTCAGGTTCAAGCACCCCTGTCTCTACCTTTATACCAGCCCTCTTCAGGAGCTCGATCCCCTTTCCTGATACCTTTGGATTGGGATCAATCATCCCGATCACAACCCTTCTAATGCCAGCCTTTATTATTGCCTGTGCACAGGGAGGTGTCCTTTTGTCAAGATGACAGCATGGCTCAAGATTAACATAAAGGGTTGAGCCCCTCGCCCTATCACCTGCCTTCATCAGGGCTACTGCCTCAGCATGGGGAAGACCTGGACCCTCATGGTAGCCTTCAGAGATTATCCTTCCGGACTTTACAATTACTGCTCCCACGAGGGGATTTGGTGAGGTCCTGCCCTCAGCCCGCCTTGCAAGGCTGAGGGCCCTTTTCATATATTGTAGATCCTGCGGATTGAGATGGGGATTATTATCTCGGGATGCGCTTCTGGGCAAGCTGTATCCTCATGGTTGCCCTTTCAAGGGCTGCTGTAGCCCTTGCCACATCTATATTCTCCATCTTCTTAAGCCTCTCTTCTGCCCTCTCTTTTGCCCTGATCGCCCTTTCAAGGTCAATATCCTCTGCCCTCTCTGCACTGTCAGCTACTATAATCACCTTGTCAGCAGTAACCTCTGCGTAACCGCTGTTTATGAATACATAGTGCTCTTGCCCATCTTTTTTATAAGTGAGGATCCCGATCTTCAATGTGGTGAAGAATGGCATATGACCTGGCAGGACTCCAAACTCACCCTCTGAACCAGGTGCAGTGACCTCCTCTACTTCCTCAGAGAGAACCTCGCCGTAGGGTGTCACAATGGTGAGTCTGAGCCTCTCCATTAAATCTCTCTCCCCCACCCAAGCCTCTTTGCCTTCTCCTCCACCTCCTCAATGGGACCAACCATGTAGAAGGCCTGCTCAGGATAATCATCCCATTTCCCTTCAAGGATCTCCTTGAATCCCTTTATTGTATCCTCTCTCTTGACATATCTGCCTGGTGTTCCTGTGAAGGTCTCTGCCACATGGAAGGGCTGGCTCAAAAACCTCTGAAGCTTTCTTGCCCTTGCGACAATGAGTTTGTCATCCTCTGAAAGCTCCTCCATTCCAAGAATGGCTATTATGTCTTGAAGCTCTCTGTATCTCTGAAGTACTGCCTGCACCCCTCTTGCCACTTTATAGTGTTCCTCTCCCACAATCCTTGGATCAAGGGCCCTTGATGTGGAGTCCAGTGGATCCACCGCAGGGTATATACCGAGCTCTGCAATCTGCCTTGAGAGAACAACTGTTCCATCAAGGTGGGTGAATGCAGTGGCAACAGCAGGGTCTGTAAGGTCATCAGCAGGGACATAGATGGCCTGCATGGATGTAATTGAGCCCTTCGTTGTTGTGGTGATCCTCTCCTGAAGTATTCCCATCTCCACTGCAAGTGTGGGCTGATAACCCACAGCAGAAGGCATCCTACCAAGAAGGGCTGAGACCTCTGAACCTGCAAGGGTGTAACGGAATATGTTATCTATGAATATGAGGACATCCTGACCCTGATCCCTGAAGTACTCCGCCACTGTAAGGGCAGTAAGGGCAACCCTTGCCCTAACTCCAGGGGTCTCGTTCATCTGGCCATAAACAAGGGCAACATTTGGAAGAACTCCCGAATGCTTCATCTCAAGATAAAGGTCATTTCCCTCACGGGTCCTCTCTCCAACACCAGCAAAGACAGAGACACCTCCGTGCTTCATTGCCACATTGTGAATCATCTCCATAATAATAACCGTCTTCCCAACACCAGCACCACCAAACATGCCCATCTTTCCACCCTTAACAAAAGGCACGAGGAGGTCAAAGACCTTAACACCTGTCTCAAATATCTCTGTCTTTGCCAGCTGCTCCACATACTCAGGCGCAGGCCTGTGAATTGGCCATCTCTCCTTTGCCTGAATCGAACCCGCCTCATCAACAGGCTCACCGAGGACATTAATAATCCTGCCGAGAACCTCCTTACCAACAGGCACAGTTATGGGTTGACCTGTATCAATCACCTTCATGCCCCGAACAAGTCCATCTGTTGAACCCATGGCAAGTGCCCTGACCTTGTTATCTCCAATATGGGCAACTGTCTCAAGGGTAAGGTCAATGGAAGGAATGCCCTTAGAGGGATCCCCTGGCTCCTGTATCCGGAGGGCATTCAGTATCTCTGGCAATCTCTCCTCAAATTCACAATCCACAACAACACCTATAACCTGTGATACCCTTCCTACATTCATCTAAAAACCTCCTACTAAGAATATTTTCAATATTTTATTCCGTTGATTTCCTCAGGGCCTCGACTCCGCCCACTATATCCATAAGCTCCTTTGTAATACCTTCCTGCCTTACCTTATTAGCTATAAGGGTAACCTTCTGGACGAGATCCTCACAGTTCTTTGTGGCATTCTCCATGGCATTCATCCTTGCTGCCTCTTCAGCAGCACTGCTTTCCAGTAAGGCCCTGAATATCTGGATCTCCACATACCTTGGTAGCAATCTTTCAAAGACTGCCTCCACAGAAGGTTCATAGATAAAGGAACTCATAAATTGAGAAGGAATCCTCTCCCCTTCCTTCTGCGGTTCACGGGATGTCACCTCAGGACATCTCTCCTCCTCAAGACGCTCCAAAGGAAGAACCCTGAAGCATACAAGTCTCTGGGCAATAAGGGATTTAAATTCATTAAAGACAATCCTCACCTCATCAAAACTCTCATTTATATAGGCATCTATCAGGTCTTTTGCAATATCCTTTGCGCTCTCGTAGGAGACCTTTCCTGAAAGACCCACCCAGCTTGACCTTATCTTGAAGCCCCTCCGGGTGAAATAATCGTAGGCCTTTTTACCCACGGTGCTTAGGCTTATCTCGAATCCCTGTCGCTTGAGATTTTCTATCTCCTTTGAGGCAAACCTGAGGATATTTGCATTGAAGGCACCACAGAGACCTTTATCAGAGGTTATAACGAGGAGTTCAATGGTCTTTCTCGGTCTGACAACGAGTATGGGATGAATCTCTCTTTCCACAGCCATCGAGAGATCAGAGACAACCTCCCTTATCCTCTTTGCATAGGGTCTGAAATTGAGCATACGATCCTGAATCTTGCGGAGTTTGGCTGCAGCCACCATCTTCATGGCCTTCGTGATCTTCTGGGTATTCCTTATTGCCCTTATCCTCTTACGAAGGTCTCTGAGGGTTGCCATACCTATGCCCTGAAACTCTTCTTAAAGGTTGTTATGGCATCAATCATCTTCTGTTTAAGTTCATCAGTCAATTCCTTCTTCTCCCTGATCTCCTGCCTGAGTTCAGGTCTCTCAGCTTTGAGAAACCTCAGGAAGCCCTCTTCAAAGGCCTTGACATGTTCAACAGGGATATCGTCAAGATAACCCTGTGTCCCAGCAAATATAACAAGTATCTGGTCCTCCACAGGCATGGGCTGATACTGATCCTGCTTCAAGAGTTCCACCATCCTTTTACCACGCTCAATCTGCATGAGGGTTGCCTTATCAAGGTCTGAGGCAAACTGGGCAAAGGCTGCAAGCTCTCTGTACTGGGCAAGGTCAAGCCTGAGCATACCGGCAACCTGCTTCATAGCCTTTATCTGGGCAGCTCCACCAACACGGCTCACAGAAAGACCAACATTAACCGCAGGTCTTATACCTGCATAAAAGAGTTCTGGTTCAAGATAGATCTGACCATCTGTAATGGAGATGACATTCGTTGGTATATATCCAGAAACATCACCAGCCTGTGTCTCTATGACAGGAAGGGCTGTAAGAGAGCCTCCTCCATACTCGTCCGACAGCTTTGCAGCCCTCTCAAGTAATCTTGAATGGAGATAGAAGACATCTCCAGGATAGGCCTCTCTTCCAGGTGGACGCCTCAAGAGAAGGGAAAGCTGTCTGTAGGCAGCAGCCTGTTTACTCAGGTCATCATAACATACTAAGGCATGCCTTCCACTGTCCCTGAAGTATTCACCCATGGCACATCCTGAGTAGGGTGCAAGATACTGCATAGGTGCTGGATCAGAGGCCGTGGCAACAACCACTATGGTGTGATCCATTGCACCATATTCCTCAAGGATCTTCACAGTCCTTACAACGGCAGACCTCCTCTGACCAACAGCCACATATATGCATATCACATCTCCACCCTTTTGATTGATAATGGTATCTATGAGTATAGCTGTCTTTCCTGTCTGCCTGTCACCGATGATCAGCTCCCTCTGTCCCCTTCCTATGGGGATCATGGCATCAATGGCCTTTATACCTGTCTGGAGGGGTTCTTTAACTGGTTGCCTCCTGATTATTCCAGGAGCAACCACATCAACGAGCCTTGTCTCTGTTGCCTTTATTGGACCCTTTCCATCAATAGGCCTTCCGAGGGCATCAACGACCCTTCCTATAAGGGCCTCCCCAACAGGGACAGACATAATCCTGCCGGTTCTTTTAACAATATCTCCCTCTTTGATCAACTTATCCTCACCGAAGAGAACGGCTCCAACAGCATCCTCCTCAAGATTCAAGACCATGCCTATCACATCATTGGGAAATTCCAGAAGCTCTGACATCATAGCATTTTCAAGACCATAGATCCTGGCAACGCCATCACCCACATAGGTAACGACTCCCACCTCACTGACATCAGCCCTTTTTTCAAAGTCTGCGATCTGTTTTCTTAGATACTCACTGATCTCTTCTGTCCTTATCTCCTTCACTTCCATAATGCTCACCCCTTTATAATTTCATTTTTTAATAGATTGAGCTGGCCCTTCAGACTCAGGTCATAGACTGTATTGTCAAATCTCACCACAATTCCTCCAAGGATAGAGGGATCAAGGGCTGTCTCAACCACTACATCCCTTGAAGTCATATTCCTGAGGGCATTTGCTACCCTCTCCACAATCCCTCCATCAACAGGAATTGCACTGAGGATCGTTGCCTTAAGAAGTCTTCTTCGTTCTGAATAATACCTTGAAAGAAATTTTACAAAGAGGGATAATGTCATAAATACCCTCTCCTCAATCAACCTCTCCAGGATATTCCTTGTCTTCTCATGAAGATGAACCCTTTCAGAGATGTGTCCGAGGAATCCTTTCTTTTCTTCATCTGTAAAGAGGGGATTTATGAAGAATCCCTTTATCCTCTTGTCGCTCTCAATAAGGGAGGCCACTCTCTCAAGTCTTGGTATCTCCTCTGAAAGTTCCTGTAGGGTCAGCATACCTGAAAGTAACCTTGCATACCTCTTTGCAATCTGGATACCCTTCATCTCCTGCCCCCTTCAATCATCCTTAGGGAGTCTTCAAGGAGCCTCCTCTTCTGCTCCTCTGTAAGGTCTTCTCTCAACTTCTTTTCTGCAAGCTCAAGGGCAAGAAGTGCCGCCTCCTCCTTCAGCCTCTCTATAGCCTTCTTCTTTTCGAGCTCTATACCTGCCCTGGCATCCTCGAGTATCCTTTCACTCATCCTCCTTCCTTCTTCTATGATGTGATCCCTCTCAATCTCTCCAGCCTTCCTTGCTGTGCTCAGCACCCTCTCAATCTCTGCATCCTTCTGGCTGAATCTCTCCTCTACCTCCTTAAGGGCCTTTTCAGCAAGCTCCCTTGCACGGGTTGCCTCTTCAAGGGCCTTCTGTATGGATTCTGATCGACTCCTGAGAAAATTCCTGAAGGGCTTACCGGCAAATATAACGAGGATTGCCACCAGTATAAGAAAGTTAACTATCTTCCAGAACCAGTCAGAAAATGTAACCTGATGTCCTTCTGCCCCACTGGAGAATCCTGGAAAGAGTAACAGGATTGAAAGAATAAGGATTCTCGATGAAATATTCGCTCCCATATCCCTATACCTGCACAAGTTTATTTACAATCTCATCAGAGAGTCTCTCTATATCAGCCCTGAGGGCCTTTCTTGCCTCTTCCGTCTGGAGGGCAATCTCCTGCCTCGCCTTTAAAAGAATCTCCTGGGCCCTCCTTTCAGCCTCCATCAGTATCTCTGCCTGTCTTCTCTTTCCTTCCTCAGTATACTGATTTATAATCTCCTTTGCCTTTCTGTTGGCCTCAAGGAGTTCCCTGTTGAGCTGTGCCATCAACTCCTCCCTTCTCTGCGTGAGCTCCCTTGCCTTTTTAAGGGAACCATCAATACCATCCCTCCTCTCTTCAAAGAGCCTCATGAGGGGTTTGAAAAGGATAATATTAAGGATAAATATCAAGAAGAGGAAATTTGCAAGGAGGACAAAAAACCATTTGTTAAACTCGATCATCCCTCACCTCTCAAGGTAACTTATAATGAGGCAGTGCGAAAGGTTATCATACTTGAAGATATTTGTCAAGAATCAGACCTATTAATTTTTTGAATTGGATTATAACTGTTGCTTTAAACAGAGGCAACTTTATTAATCTTCTCTGTCTAATAATCTCTCTGTTATAATTTCTGGTATGTGGAGTATAAGGATGAGGGCATCGAAAAGGGAAAGGCATATCTCAGGAGCAGAGACCCTCTGTGAGGAAGGAGAGATCCTGAGTATTGCTCAGGCCTTTATTAAAAGGGCCTTGTCCCATCCAAAGGGCATACCCTCAGAGGTAATCCTTACTATAGAAAGGCTAAAGGAAAAACCTCGACCAGTGCCACTTCTGCCTGTTAAGACCCTTGAATGCCCCTCCTCTATCAGGGCAAAAGACCTGATCAGGGAGATCCTCCTTAAGGAGGGCATAAGTGAGAAGGCCATCAGATCTGCCTTTAAGGTGATATATTGCGGGAAAAACATGAGGGGGGCAAGCCTTATTGATTCAAAGACGGGCAGAAGACTTGAACCTGACAGGGAAAGGGGTGTGAGGGCATCAAGACTGGGGATCGAGAGAGAAGAAGAAGAGAAGCTCTCAGGGATTCTGGAATGCCTCGGGATTAATAATCTGAGAGTAAAGGAGGCATTGATCCTTGCATCAAAGGTGGCATCCTGCCCTGGTGTCATTGCTGAGCTCTGTGTATCCGATGATCCTGATTATACGACTGGATATGTGGCCTCAAAAAGGCTCGGATACCTCAGGATACCAAATATTAAAAAGATGGGGTCACCCGCAGGTGGAAGGGTCTTTTTTGTAAAGACAAAAAGGATTGAGATGATGATAAGGTATCTTGAGAAGAGACCGGCCCTCGTGTATATTCCTGATGAGGAGGACAAATGAAAAAGGTCTTCATAATTGCCAATCCTGCTGCAAGGAGATTCTCTAAGAGAAAGATTGGAGAGGCCCTCTCCTTCATAAGAAGAAGGGGTTTCAATGAGGAGTTAATCTATACAGAAGCCCCTGGTGATGGTATAAGACTTGTAAGGGAGATCCTTAAGAAGGAGAGGGATATCCACGCCATTGTTGCAGCTGGAGGGGATGGGACATTCAATGAGGTGGCAAATGGCCTTATTGGAAGTAATATCCCTATGGCCATACTCCCCCTCGGCACAACAAATGTCCTAGCAAAGGAACTGAATATCCCGGAGGATGTTACAGGGGCACTTGGTCTTCTTGATTCTGGACCTGTTACAGTAAGACCCGCAAGGATAATAAATAAAGATATCTCAAGATATTTCCTCCTCATGGCAGGTATTGGCTTTGATGCAGAGGCAGTGCATGGGGTGAATAAGGGATTAAAAAGGGTCAGTGGAAAGTTAGCTTATATAATAAGTGGTTTAAGGAGTTTTATAACCTACAAGCCTTCCCTCCTGAGGATAATAATTGATAATCAAGAGGTGAAGGGATACAATGCAGTGATATGCAAGGCATCATGCTATGGAGGATCCTTCAAAATGGCACCAGATGCCAGCCTTAAAGATCCCTATCTCTATGCAGTTATCTTTGCTGAAGGATCAAGGAGATCCCTTATAAGGTATATTACTGGAGTAATTGCAAAGAGGCATGTGAAATTTAATGATGTAATATACAAAAAGGCCTCAAGGGTTTTTATAGATGGTGATGGGGAGATTCAGATCGACGGTGATTATTTCGGAAAAGGTCCTGTAGAGATAAGTTCAGGCAGTAGGGAATTGATGATCTTTATCCCTAATAATTCTTCTTGAGCTCAAGGAGAACAAGCTTTGCTATTCCCTTGAGTGTCTCAAAAACACCTATCCCCTGTGTTGCCACGGCCTCAAAATAGGGAACCCCGTTGGGATTAAGTATCCTGTTGAGCTCTTCCACAGGCACTATATTAGGAAGGTCCCTTTTGTTGTATTGAATCACAAAGGGCAACTTCTCGAGGTCGTATCCCTGCTCCGAAAGGTTTATCTTAAGATCCTCAAGGCTCTCTATATTTGCCTCCATCCGCTCTATCTGGGAATCAGCAACAAAGACCACGCCATCCACTCCCTTGAGGATCAGCTTTCTGCTTGCTGCATAGAAGACCTGTCCTGGAACAGTATAAAGATGAAACCTTACCCTGAAGCCCTTTATATCTCCAAGGGCAAGGGGCAAGAAATCAAAAAAGAGGGTTCGCTCGGTCTCCGTGGCGAGGGATATAAGCTTTCCTTTCTGTTCTGGATTCGTCTTTTTGTAGATATACTGAAGATTTGTAGTCTTTCCACAAAGACCCGGGCCATAATAGACAATCTTACAATTAATCTCTCTGGAGGAATAGTTTATGAAGGACACTGACCACGCCTACCTGAAGAGTTTGTCAATATCTTCATCCGTTATCTCCGCAAAGGGTGACTCCTCTATCCTCCCTTCCTTCTTTGCACTCTCAGCCTTTCTGTGGATCTCCTCAAATATCCTTGCGAGATTCTCTGATGACTTCTTAACCCTGAGTCTCACAAGTCCTAAGGAGGAGCGCTGGTCAAAGACCACAACAAGGATCACCCTCTGACCCACAAGGGATATATGGACATTGTCCTTTTCACCTTCATTATAAATAAGGGAAAACTCCTTCTCTCCAAGGAGTCTTGCGATACCACCTGTGGCAGCAATATTCCCAGCAGTTAGTGAGGCAAGGGAGGTGGTGTCCACATTGTGGGTCTCACCAGCAATCGCTATGAGCTGACCATTCTTATCAACGAGAAAGACAAGTTTTGCATTTGATTGCTGATAGAGTCTCTGGAGTTCCTCGTCTATTCTCTTGAACTCGTCCTCATACATCACAAGATCGGGCAGCCTTGTCATAAGGAATTCATCCCTCCAGAAACCTTTATCTCATCTTTCACTTTCTCTTAAGAGCCTCTCCCATTCCCTGTCAATCTCTGCTTGTATCTCTTTAAGAAGTTCTTCATTCTCTTTTGAAAAGGGTGAGATAATATTTATAAACTTCGGACCTTTAATCTCAAGGGCCTTCCTCACCTTCTTCATGAGGTCAAGCCAGTGACTGGGAGATGCCTGGGCAACATAGGGTATGCCGTGGGCAGCCATTATTCTTGTAAGGTCCTTCCTCTTCTGGGGTTTGCCAGGAATAACCTCTCCAGCCGGGCATGTTGTCGTATCCGCACCTCTTGGTGTTGCACTGAAACGCTGGCTCCCTCTATTCATGTATGCACCATTATCGTAGCATATATAAAGGACGTCATGCCATCTTCTTCATGACACCAGAAAGGCTTCTCCAACCCTATCTCATGGATTCCACCATACCTTTTTCTTCTGGAAATAGAAGCCTTCCCAAGATTTGTTATATTAACTGATAATCTCCCCTTTTTTCAACCTTTAATTGGATTACCCTGAAATAGAGATAGAAATTCCCCAATAGTCCCCTCTCCCTTGATGGGAGAGGGAAAGGGTGAGGGTGAAGAATAACCATTAAGGTTACCCTTCCCACTCGCCCCCTTACCCTCACTATCCCCCTCACCCTCGCCCTCTCCCCAAAGGGGAGAGGGGTCCCCAAAAAATCGTGAGGATTTTTTGGGGTAAAGGTAGGGGTCCCAAAAAACAGGCTGAAGGCGATAGGCTGAAGTTAAAAGACAAAAGAGAAATAATTCATTATTCTTTCTTCAGCCTTCAGTCTTAAGCCTACGAGCCTAACTTTGGGGTAGCGGTAGGGAATAGAAAATTGGGGGGTTGAGAGGATTAACAATTTTCTATTTCTATTTTTCGGTGGATTATTAAGAAAATTATCTCTTCTCTTCGTGACGAAGTAATACTCCGGCTCAGATATTTTAACACAGGCACATATACAATTGGCAGAAACTCCTCTATCTGGAAGGTATTCTCAATGGATTTTTATGACCTCAGTAGGGTATTATATTTCGTATGCTGGTCTTATTATCTTTCTTAAGCCTCTTCTTTATACCTCAGGATGCCTTTGCCTGGGGCCCTCTTACCCACATATATCTTGGCAATGAGATATTCTATCTATCAACGATCCTTCCAGCACATCTCTTTTACCTTATTAGAAGGCACAGGGATGACTTCCTTTATGGCAATATTGTGGCTGATATAATCCTTGCCAAAGGGCTTCTTCCCCCTGAAAAGAATTCTCATAACTGGTCTGTTGGTTTTGAGATGCTTAACAAGGCAGGGTCTGATTCCGAGAAGGCCTTTGTATATGGCTACCTCTGCCACCTCGCCTCTGATACCGTTGCCCATGAGGATCTCGTCTCAAGGATTGGTCTTACCCATACAGTTCTTGAGCTCAAAGCTGACAGGCTTATTGATTCACGGTACTGGTTTGAGGCTGTTACTATAAACAGGACAATCCAGAAGAGAAATGACAAATTCTTAAAGGACTGCCTTGAGAGAGCCCTCTTCTCCTTCAAGACAAACAAAAGGCTCTTTAAGGGTCTCATGTATCTCTCCATCCTGCTCAGAATCTCCCAGACGCCTTCACCCCTCTGGTCCAAGGAGATCAAGAGGCTTCACGAGGAATCTATTGAGAGGATGATTGATATCCTCATTAATGGTGAGGCCTCAAGGGTTACCCAGAAAAAGGCCTTCATAGGATAGCAAGATGGCGTTCAAGAGACAATTCTCAGAGTGATGAGGGTAATATCTGTGGAGATGCTTGGCAGACAGAGGGCGGTCTCCGTAAGGGATGCTCTCTCAATAATCCTGGAGAATCTACCCCATAAGGTCCCGCCATCCGAAAGAATCTCTATTGAAGAGGCCTCTGGAAGGATCCTCGCACAAGAAATATACGCACCTCATGACCTACCCGGATTTGACCGCTCCTCAGTGGATGGTTATGCAGTAATCAGTGCTGACACCTTTGGTGCCTCAGAGACACTGCCACTGTATCTGGAGATAATCGGGGAGATAAGGATGGGTGAAGTAACCTCCCTGAAACTCAGAAGGGGAAAGACTGCAAAGATACCCACAGGCGGAATGCTCCCTGAAGGCAGTGATGCCGTTATTATGCTGGAACATACAAACCTGGTGGATGAAAGGACTATCGAGATATTAAAACCTGTGGCACCTGGTGAAAATGTGATTAAACGGGATGAGGATGTAAAGGAAGGAGAGCTTGTCCTCAAAAAGGGTCACAGACTCAGGCCTCAGGACATAGGGGCCCTTGCGGGTCTTGGAATAGTGGAGATCGAGGTATATAAAAGACCGATTGTCTCCATAATATCCACAGGGGATGAAATCATTCCCCCACAGGCAAGACCCCTTCCGGGTCAGGTAAGGGATATAAACTCCTATAACCTCGCCTCTCTTGTAAAGGAGAGTGGAGCAATACCTGTAAGGATCGGGATAATCAGGGATGACTTTAAATTAATCAAAGATACCCTTAAAAGAAGCATAGATAACTCAGACATGGTGCTCATCAGTGGTGGCAGTTCTGTAGGGACAAGGGATTTTACCAGTAAGGCAATAGATGAACTCGGAAAACCTGGTCTCCTCTTTCACGGTGTGATGATGAAACCGGGAAAGCCCACTATAGGGGGCATTGTGAATGGCATCCCTGTGTTCGGAATCCCGGGCCATCCTGCTGCAGCCACCATATCTTTTCTTAATTTCGTAAGACCTGTAATTAAGAGGCTTTCTGGTCAGACCTCCGAGGAATTCCCGAAGACCATAACGGCAATCCTCACAAAAAATGTCCCTTCCTCTCCTGGAAGGACAGACTTTGTGAGGGTGAATCTTAAGAAGGAGGGAGGGATAATCCTGGCAGAACCTGTATTTGGAAAGTCAGGTCTTATAACGACCCTCGTGAATGCCCATGGCATAGTGGTTATACCTCCTGAAAGGCTCGGACTTGAAGAGTCCGAAAGAGTGGAGGTGATCCTCTTTGAATAACATGATATCTTATGTGATCTTCCAGAAGCTGGATGAGTTCTCCAAGCAACTGCTTAGAGACCTTTATCCTCACGATACCCCTCAAGTCCCAATTAAGAAGTGCCCTGTAGAGGCTCCTTGCACCATCTGAAAGGCCTTTGAGCTCAGACCCTTCATGGTATCTACCTGCACATTCTGAACAGAGAAGTGAACCATGGGCTATATGATATGTTGCCGTATCCCTCTGACATCCTGTACAGTGGTCAAGTCTTGGCGAGAACCCCTGATGGTTAAGGAGTTTTACGGCGTAGGCTAAACTCAAGAGGAAGGCCTCCTCAAGCCCAACAGCCCTGATGTATCTTAAGGTCATAAGGAGGAGATAGAATATCTCCTTTTCAGGTTCACCTTCCACGAGGAGTCTCTCCGTAAGGTTTATGGCTGGTGCAAGGTATGAGACCCTCTGGAGGTCAGATCTTATCTCCTCAAATGGCTCAATTATATCAGACCCTGTGATCCTGAAGATGGTTGAGTGCTCCCTTCCAAAGAGCGAAACCCTCACAAAGGAGAATGGTTCAAGACTACTTCCAAATCTGCTGCCGGTCTTGCGAGGGCTTTTTGCAAAGCCCTTCATGATGCCGTAATCTTCCGTAATATAGGTAACGATGAGATCAGCTTCTCCCTGAGGAAGACTTCTCAGAACGATGGCCCTTGTCCTAAGGAGCATTACATCACATTGCCAAAATCTTCAGGTTTGAGGTTCCTGAGCCATTCCTCAAGCTCATCCCTACCCCTCTTCTCGAGCACACCATCATCCACAAGGATTGGAGAATTTGTCCTCAGGGCAATGGCAACGGCATCACTGGGTCTTGAATCAATGGGTATCTCTCTATGTCCATCGTGAAGATAGATAAGGGCAAAATAGGTATTGTCAATAATCTCTGTTACCACGACTCTTAGGAGCTTTACCCTGAGTCCATCAAGGATATTCTTTACTAAGTCATGGGTGAGGGGTCTCGGGGTAACAACCCTTCCAAGGGCAAGGGCAATGGAGTCGGCCTCGGGTTTTCCAATCCAGATAGGAAGGGTGGCTGGACCATCAATCTCCTTCAGAAGCAGGATGTACATATTTGTCCTTGGATCAAAGAGCAAACCCTCTACTTTCATTGGAATTAACATCTCATTTAAACCCCAACTCTCTTAAGATATGGATATTATCCCTCCACTCCTTCTTCACCTTCACCCAGAGCTCAAGAAAGACCTTTGTATTGAGAAGGGCCTCTATGTTCTTTCTCGCCTCAATTCCTATGGACTTCAACCTCTGGCCTCCCTTACCTATTATTATACCCTTCTGGCTTTCCCTTTCAACATATATGTTGGCTAATATATTTATTAAACCATTTTCCCTCTCCTTCCAGTCAACTACCTCCACATGCACAGAATGGGGAACCTCCTCCTCTGTATGTTTCATCACCTGTTCCCTTATAAGCTCAGCAACAATGAACCTCTCCACCTGATCGGTTATCTGGTCAACTGGATAATAGGGTGGCCCTTCAGGAAGGGCATCAATTATTACCTTCAGGAGCTTATCAACACCATCCCCGTAAAGGGCAGAGATAGGAACGATCTCCCTGAAATTGAAAAGCCTGCTGTAGTGATCAATAAGTGGGAGGAGTTCAGGCTTCTTCACCTTGTCTATCTTATTTATTGCAAGGATAACTGGCTTATCCACTGCCTTCAGCAACTGAAGGAGATCCATTGTCTCAGGGTCAATCTTTAATGGTTCCACCATTAAAAGCACTATATCCACATCCCTTATGGCATCCTTTGCCTCCCTCACCATGATCTCTCCAAGTTTATGCCTTGGTCTGTGGATGCCAGGTGTATCAATAAATATTATCTGGCTATTCTCCGTATTTTTTATTCCTATAATCCTGTTGCGGGTGGTCTGCGGTTTTTCTGTAACAATAGCAATCTTCTGACCGAGTATAGTATTCAGGAGTGTGGACTTCCCCACATTTGGTCTTCCTGAGATGGCAACATAACCTGACTTGAAGCCCTTCATTTAAGCCTCAGGAGGGCCTCCCTGAGCCTCTCCATACCTTTCTGTATTTTCTCCATTGATGTGGCATAGGAAAGCCTTATGTATCTGTCGTCTCCAAAGGCACTTCCAGGGACAGTAGCAACGAATGCCTCCTTCAGGAGATAGATGGAGAGATCAGAAGAGCTCCTTATCACATAATCACCCACAGATTTACCGAAAAAGGCATCTATCCTTGCAAATACATAAAAGGCACCTGATGGCTTCAGACAGGAGCAACCGGGAATTGAATTGAGTTCTCTCACAATGAAGTCCCTTCTACGATGGAATTCTTCCACCATCCTCTTTACAGAGTCCTGTGGACCTGTAAGGGCCTCTACCGCTGCCTTCTGGGCTATAGAGGTGGGATTGGATGTGGACTGGCTCTGGATTGATGTCATGGCCTTTATAAGATCCTTAGGTCCTGCCGCATAACCAATTCTCCATCCTGTCATTGCATAGGCCTTTGAGAGGCCATTAACCACTATGGTCCTCTCTTTCATCTCTTTACTGAAGGAGGCAATGCTTATATGAGGAGTCCCATCATAGATAATCTTCTCGTATATCTCATCGGAGATGACAAAGATGTTATGCCTCAGACAGACCTCAGCAATTGCCTTAAGGACCTCTCCTGTATAGGTAAGACCTGTGGGATTTGACGGTGAGTTCAGTATGAGGGCCTTGGTCTTCTTTGTAATGGATGCCTCGAGGGCCTCGGGTCTGAGCATAAAAGAGTCCTTCTCATCCGTCCTCACAAAGACAGGCCTTGCACCATTGAGGATCACCTGATCTGGATAGGAGACCCAGTAAGGCACAGGTATTATCACCTCATCCCCTTCTTCATAAAGTGCCTGGGCAATGTTATAAAGACAATGTTTCGCACCACAGGAGACTATGACCTCATCCTGTGAATACTCAAGTCCATTGTCCCTGTTGAGCTTTTCAATAATTGCATCCTTGAGCTCCGGTATCCCTCCAGGAGGGGTATACTTTGTGAATCCATCCCTTATGGCCTTAATAGCTGCCTCCTTGATGTTTTCAGGTGTATCGAAATCTGGCTCTCCAACACCAAGGTTTACAATATCCTTGCCCTGTGACTTCAGTTCCTTTGCTATTGAATCAATAGCGAGGGTTGAGGATGGTCTTACCTGTTTGGCCCTTTCAGAAAGCACCCCTTCTCCTTTCTTTAATCTTGTGGAGCGTATCCTGAAACTCTTTATTCTCAGGCATCATATCTACTGCCCTGACTGCCAGTAGTTCTGCCTCTTCAAGATTTTTATCCATTGTATAAAAGAGCCAGGCAAGGTTATTAAATGCCCTTGGGTCAGAGGTCTTTTTTATGGCCTTCCTGTAAGCCTTCTCTGCCTCCCTGTATTGTCCCTTCTTGAAATAGAGATTTCCTATATATAGCCATGCAATGGGAAGTTCCTTTGAGGCGGTCTTATATTCCTTCAGGGCTGCCTCAAACTCTCCCTTCTCTTCATAACTCAGACCCAGATTGATATGCTCCTCAGGGGTGAGGGGATCATGAAGGATAATGATCCTTGGAAGACTACAGGAGAAGAGGAAGACCGCCAGTATTATTCCTGAGGCCTTATAACAAGCATCCAGTAACCTGCTCTTTTCCATATCCTCTCAAGTTCCTCATAAGGGATAAATTCATCAGGTCTTCTGCTGTTCGTTATTATACCCTTTTCATTATAACCTTTTACCACAAGAAAGTGGTCAAGCTGGTATACATAAAAACCGTAGCTCACAAGGATGATGGGGGGAATCCCTTGATCTATTAAATCCTTCAGTTCCCCTACAGAACCCTTCTTCTGTGTTACTGAAAAGCCCTTCCTCCTTGCATAAATCTCGAGATCGATTCCGAGCACGCCCCTTGCACCTGGACTGTAGATAGAATCTATTATCTCCTGCACCGAGACCTCAGGTTTTTTTGCTTTAATTTTCCAGTAATTGATAACAGAGGCAAGGCTTGCTGGTCCGCATTGATAATCCGATTGTCTGTAGAAGGGTATATCAATAGTCCGGCCAGAAGGACCTTGAGATCCCCCATTGAATTCATGAATCCTATCCTGATGAGCACAGGCAGAGATGAAGGATATAACCAGAAAGAAAAGATCTCGCACAATAGATAGCGAGGAGGGTAAAGCTTTCTTGTTCCTGCAGATCTTCCTCTGGTAATCAGACTGCATTATCTTTATCCCGATCCCGACTGTTACTTCGCCACTAATCTGCCTGTACCTTTGATAACAGAGAAGTTGCGTTACCACTTAGTGGTGAAATAACAGTTGGTGGCGAGGTAACAGTGAAAAAATCTGAAAGTCTTGCAAGGGGGTAAGTCCCCCCTTGCAATATTATTCTACCCTTTTCAGTTATTTTGTTATTACCACCTTATGGCCCATAAGCTGAAGAAGGATCACCACAAGTATGGCAATTATAAGCAGGGCAATTATTACACCGAGGGCATTGTCCTTACCAACCCTGAGTTCATCAATCTGCATGGCAAGCTGGTGTATCTCTTGGTCACTGAGCTGGCTCAGCCTTGCCTCTATCTCCTCATCACTAAAACCAAGATCATGGAGCCTCTGTTTCACCACCTTCATCTCCAGGACAGACCGAATCTTCTCAAGATCCGCCTTCCTGTCCAAAGGTGGCGAAGTAACAGTTGTGGCAAGACCAATAGGTTCTGAATCCACAAAGGATGCCTCAAGCCTCGGAGCTATGCCTATTATAAACATAGCTACAACAAGATACCATGCAACACCCTTTCTGAACATCTCATCACCCCCTTTCTGGTAGAATTAATGAATTTTATAAAAGATCAGATATATTTTACAACAGAGACCCCCTCACCCTCACCCTCTCCCCAAAGGGGAGAGGGAAAGGGTGAGGGGGAAGAATAACCATTAAGGTTACCCCTCTCGCCCCCTTCACCTCACAGTCCCCCTCGCCCTCTCCCCAAAGGGGAGAGGGGTCCTAAAAACAGGCTTAAGGCTGAAGACGATAGGCTGAAGTTAAAGACAAAAAAGGCTTAAGGTTGAAGGCGATAGGCTGAAGAGAAAAAAAACAATAACCTGTCTTTGTCTCTTTTCTTCAGCCTTAAACTTACGAGCCTAACTTTGGGGTAGCGGTAGGGAATAAGAAAATAGGGGTTTGAGAGGACTAACAATTTTCTATCTCTATTTTTCGGACCTTAAATCCTGCATTGATTCTTTCTGCCTATTGTGATATATTTTTAACATGATAGGTTATCTGAGATACTCCATTGGATTCTTGATATTCTTACTATTCAATACTGCCTCTGCCTGGGCTGACATCTATAAATTTATTGATGAGGATGGCACCATCTGCTTTACCGATTCTCCTCCAAAAGGCAAGAAGGTTATAAAGATCCTCTCTGAAAAGGAGAGAAAGGATGTGAGTGAGAGAGAGAAGAATTTAAGGGGTGGAAGGAGATCAGATTCAGCAAGGTTAATAAGAACCTCCTATCACACCCTTGTTCATAAGATTGCCAATGAATATTATATTGATCCAGAACTCGTAAAGGCAGTAATCACAGCAGAATCTAACTGGGACCCCTTTGCTGTCTCGAAGAAAGGTGCTATGGGGCTCATGCAGCTCATGCCTTCCACTGCCTCTCTACTGAATGTAAGAAATCCCTATGACCCTGAAGAAAACATAAGGGCTGGGATACGATACCTGAGATACCTTATTGATAGATTCAATGGAGATATCGTCCTCGCCCTCGCTGCCTACAATGCCGGGCCTTCTGTGGTGGAGAGATTTGGCAGGATTCCTCCGATAGCCGAAACCTTAGCCTATGTAAAAAAGGTTCTTTCTCTGAGCGGCTATAATAAATATTATCCTAGGAGCACCACCAGAAAAAAGGAAAAGATATATATGATAAGACTTCCTGATGGGTCTATCCTCTATACAAACTACGGCCCTCCAACCCTTACTTCTTCACCTTGACAATCCCGCAATCCCGATTAAGAAGGAGGTTTTTTTGAGGGAAGATATTGAGTCTATAAGGGAAGAGATATTGAAACTTAAGTCTGAGAGGAATGCCATTATCCTGTCCCATAATTATCAGAGAGAAGAGGTTCAGGATATAGCTGACTTTGTTGGAGACTCTCTGGAGCTATCAAGAACTGCAGCCAATATAAGATGTGATCTCCTTGTATTCTGTGGAGTGGATTTCATGGCAGAAAGTGCCTCCATCCTCTCACCTGAGAAGACCGTCCTTCTTCCTGAGCTGAATGCAAACTGCCCCATGGCGGCAATGGTAACTGTGGATAGGCCGAGGAGTATCTGGAAGACCTTTCCGGGATACGAGGTCCAACCAAGGCTTATTTATCCCATAGAATTTACCCTGAGGGATATGAAGAGACTCCATCCTGGAAGACCTGTTGTTGCTTATGTAAATACCACAGCAGATGTAAAGGCAGAAAGTGATATATGCTGTACTTCAGCAAATGTGGTAAAGGTAATAGAATCCCTGCCTGATGAGGAGGTAATCTGCATCCCTGACAGGAATCTTGCCATGTGGGCCCAGAAGAATACGAAGAAGAAGGTCATAGCATGGGACGGTTTCTGCCATGTCCATGACAGGGTCACAAAAGAGGATGTAATAAAGGCAAGAAAGGAACACCCAAGGGCCCTCTTCATGGCCCATCCTGAATGTAGACCCGAAGTCCTTGACCTTGCTGATGTGGTTACAAGCACATCAGGTATGCTCAGGTTCGCAAGATCCTCACAGGAAAAGGAGTTTATCGTTGGTACGGAGATAGGACTCCTCCATAGATTAAGAAAGGAGAACCCTGATAAGGTCTTCTATCCCCTGAGAAAGGATATGATATGTCCAAATATGAAGAAGATTACATTAAAAAGTGTCCTGAAGTCTCTTAAAGAACTGACGCATGTCGTAAAGGTAAAAGAAGAGATAAGGATTCTGGCAAAAAGGTCCCTTGACAGGATGCTTGAGATCTCGTAAGGTGGCAGGACAACAGTGAGGAGATTCATCCTTGCCATAACAGGTGCCAGTGGAACAATACTTGGTCTAAGGATGCTGAAGGAGCTGAGCAGATCAACAGAGGTCTATCTTGTAATATCTGACTCTGCAAGGATGATTATAAAGGAGGAGGATGGCATTGACCTCAGCACGAAAGATAAGGAGGAGGCACTGAAGAGACTTGCTCCCTTTATCAATGGAAAGGTCAACATCTTCTGGGACGATGAGCTTGATGCACCCATCTCAAGCGGCTCCTTCAGGACTGATGGCATGTTCATAATACCCTGTTCAATGAAGACCCTTTCTGCCATAAGCAATGGATATGCTGGAAATCTCATCGAAAGGGCTGCTGATGTTACCATTAAAGAGAGAAGACCGTTGATCCTCTCTCCAAGGGAGATGCCCTTCAGTGCCATACACCTTGAAAATATGCTCAAACTTGCAAGGCTTGGGGTGATTATAGCCCCTCCTGTACCAGCCTTTTATCACAAACCAGATAACATAGAGGATATCATAGGCTTCATCACTGGTCGCCTCCTCGATCAGGTCTCAATAGAACATAACCTTTACAGAAGATGGAGAGATTAGCCTCTTCAATCAGTGGCATGTAATTGTTATTTCACTACTGACTTGGGTAAGAGTCCTTCCTGCCCTGAAAGATAAATATCTCCCGGGATTCTGAAAGGGCACGCCTGGCATATTTTGTCTTAAGTATATCTGGATCACAATCTCTTGAAGATACCAGA
>CAMTWD010000084.1:0-13010 GCA_947085365.1 uncultured Nitrospirota bacterium
CTTCCGTGTGAAGGAAGCGCTCTCCCACTGAGCTACGCGCCTTTGTTTAGTATATTATACCTCTATTGTTTCTATTAAGGCAAATCGTTTAAAATAAATTATTCGGGCCCATAGCTCAGCTGGTAGAGCTACCGGCTCATAACCGGTTGGTCCCAGGTTCGAGTCCTGGTGGGCCCACCATTCTTGTCGCACTTAACTAATTTATAAGGAGAACCTGTGCTACCAGAGCTTCAAAGACTTGTTGAGCTTCAGGAGATTGACAGGGAAATCCTTCACATTACTTATCAGATAGAAAAGGAGATACCTGCAAAGATTTCAGAAATTACCAGCCGTGCAGAAGGCCTCAAAAAGGAGTCCCAGAGGGTGCATCAAAGACTGGAGGAGATCGAAAAGAGGCGAAGACAGAAAGAGCTTGATCTTCAGGAGATGGAAGATAGGATCAAGAAATTAAAGGCAAGGAGCAGCGAGGTAAAGACCAATAAAGAATATCAAGCCCTCTTGAATGAGATTCAGTTAGCAGAAAAGGAGAAGTCCAGGATTGAGGATGAGATACTCAATCTTATGGAGACGATTGAACAGGTGAAGGTGGAGCTCAGATCACAGGAGGCAGAAATAAAAAGGCAACAGACAGAGTTAGAGGAGAGGAAAAGGGAATTTCTTACCTTACAGGATAAGAGTCAGAAGGCACTCGAACTTCTGAAGGGAAGGCGCTCCGAACTCATAAAGGAGATAAGTTCTTCATATTATGATTTATACATGTCCCTTCTTGAAAAGGGTAGAGGTTTAGCTGTTGTATCTGCAGTGGATGAGGTTTGTCAGGGTTGTTATCTCAAACTTCCACCTCAGCTTTTTGTTGAGATAAAGAGAAATGAGAGACTCATCCAGTGTCCCCAGTGCAGGAGGATCCTTTACTGGAAACCAGATTCGGTTGAGGTAGAGAAGACTGGGCAGTAGTATCGAGATTTATCCTCTGTGAGAAGGTATTAAGAGCTACGCCGGTTAAGGTTAATGAAAACATTTAGAATATTTATTGATGGTGCCTCTAAGGGAAATCCAGGGCCAGCAGGGATAGGTGTAGTAATAGTGAATGAAAAGGAGGAGATAGAACTCTCAAGGCCTATTGGCATAACCACCAATAATGTGGCTGAATATAAAGCCCTTATTACAGGTCTTGAAAAGGCCCTTCAGATGAGGTCAGAGATTGTTCATATATATTCAGATTCAGAACTTCTTGTAAGGCAGATAAAGGGCATATACAGGGTGAGGGATGGAGAGCTTCTAAAATTGTGGAAGAGGGCAATGGGGCTACTTTCTAAGCTTAAAGGTTATACCATAACCCATATACCAAGAGAGGAAAACCGAAGGGCTGACAGACTGGCAAGAGAGGCCTCTCTTAGGGGTTAAGGTTCGGTGTAGTCCCTGATCAACTTTTGGTTATCTTAAATGACGATAGCAAATATTAAAAAAGAAGATTATATTGTCTTTATAGCAGGAATATTGTCATTTATAATACCATTTCTCTTTCGCACCATAGATGACAATCGTCTAACCTCTTGGCAGTGGGTCATTCCTCCAGAAGGATTAAAGATATTCGTGCTTTTAATAATAGGGGTCCTTATAGCCTATATCCTTTCAAGGTTTTCTCTACTGGAAGGGCGACCAGTTATATCTCTGTTTATCTTCCCTTTTGTCTTCTCGGCATTATTTTGGCAGATCCCTGAGGTTATTATCGATGCATCGAGATATTTTACTCAGGCAAAATATCTCGAGGAATTCGGAGTAGTTTATTTTTTGAAAGAATGGGGGAAGGATATCTTCTCTTGGACAGATATGCCCCTTATCCCTTTTATCCATGGTTTGATATTTAAGACATTTGGTGAAGAGAGATTGTATATCCAGATATTCAATTCAATAGCCTTCTCAGCTACTCCTGTTATTACTTACATGATAGGGAAGACCCTATGGGATAGGGAGACAGGATTTTATGGAGGTTTACTCCTTATGGGTATCCCCTATATCTATACCCAGGTCCCCCTGATGCTCGTGGATATTCCTACAATGTCCTTTCTCCTTCTTGCCTTCTTCTCTTTTATTAAAGCACTTAGAGGAGGTGGTTTATGGCTGATATTCTCACCCTTATTCATCCTTTTTGCTATACTCTCCAAATACTCCTCCCTCCTCATGCTCTCCTTACTTCCTGTTATATTCCTTGTCCATCTCTTTCTTCCACCGTACTCTCTTAATAAAGGCCTTCTTTTGAGAAGGGCCCTCTCTATGTTTTTCTTTCTTCTCTTATTCTCGGGATTGATTCTTGTGGCAAAGTCCGATGTGATCTTAGATCAATTAAGGCTCCTTTATAATTATCAGGCCCCTGGTCTGAGGAGGTGGGGAGAGGGTTATCTTTCCACATTCTTCTTTCAAATCCATCCCTTCATAACAATGGCTGGACTTTATTCCATCTATTATGCCTTTAAAAAGAGGGATATGAAATTTTTAATAATATCATTGCTCTTATTCCTTGTTCTTCTCCTTCAGATAGAAAGGATAAGATATCTTATAGTAATATTTCCCATGCTTACCCTCATGGCATCCTATGGGATCCAGGCTATCAGAGACCCTTCTACAAGAAGATTCTTTGCTTATTCTGCCATTACATCCTCAATCGTCATTTCCCTCTTTGGGTATATGCCTTTTCTCAAGAATAATAGCATGGTAAATCTCAGGGATGCTGGTGAATTTATCAATCATCTTTCTGTAAAAGAGGTGGAGATAATTACTGCCTCTCAAAAAGAGATACTTGATCTAAGGATACTGATCCCAATTCTGGACCTTTATATAAAAGATAGGGAGATTATCTATATGCAAGGCCCGCCTTCAGAAAGGCCTCTTCACTTCCTGTCGTCACCCTTGAGATTTACCTGGGAATACAGGATACCTGAATTCTACAAAGAAAAAAGTGAGAGAAGGGGTTCCCAAAAACCCTTAATGAGGTGTCTTGTCCTCTTGACGGATGATAAGGTTGCAGAACTCTCAAAAGGGATAAGAGAGAAGATAAGCCATTATAGTAATAGCAGGACTTTTCATAAGATGGATGGTATATTTAAGTTTCAGGCGTTTGCAGTAGTATTTTATGATTGATTTCTTATCCTACCTTTTATATCTTCAATCAGTCTTTCCAGGTTCACCTTCTTTTCCTTTGCAACCTTCTCAAGGGTCCAGAGATAATCACTCTCCCATGGGAAACCGCATCCACAGATTCCCATATCTGAAAAAAAGCCTGATAGATCAGGATATCTGGTAAGAATTTCTATGACCTTTGTATGTGGTCCAATATCCATTTATGTATCTATAAGAAATTTTAATAGAATACACCCACCCCTTTTGCTTGACTTATCTACTGATACTGATATAATAATAACATACCTTAATAAAATACCTTAATAGTCAATTCCCTTGTCGGGAGGTCAAAATATTTTTTGGAGGTGAGGTATTATGGAAAATGAGGAGAAGAGGAACCGTATATGGGCATTAATTATCACATTTTCCCTGATAATTATAAGCCTCCTTTATTATCAGGTGAATGTCTATTACATGTATCTTGTTGCATATACCTGGTTTGGGTTTGCTTATGGTATGATGCTCCAAAATGGGAGATTTTGTTTTGCCTCTGCCTCGAGAGACCTGTTTGCCGCAGGGGTGCCAAGGATGGCTGTTGGGGTCCTGGTTGCGCTCATGTTTTTCAGTATTATCCAGGCAATTCTATCTGCTACTAATTTAAGCACCTTTCATCCAGCACCTGTGGGAATTCATATGACCATATCAGGTATAATCTTTGGTCTTGGTATGGTTCTTGCGGGTGGCTGTGCCTCTGGGTCACTCTACAAAGTCGGTGAAGGGAATATGACGAATTTAATCGCTGTAATTGTTGGGTTGTGTATAGGACAGGCTGTATTTGTAGATATAGGGGGGCTCTTCAATAAATTCATTCCATCTTCCTGGGAACATTCAGCCCTCTCAAAGGGACTTCCTTTATATATAATTCAGGATGGATGGTTTGATAAATACCTTGCTGGATATGTGTGGAACCAGCCTACTATAAGGATATCAGATCTCTTTTCTGATTCTCTGCCAGGTGCATGGAAATATTTCATTGGGGATGCCTTGATTGGGGCTATACTCCCTGCACTTTTAATTCTTATAATAATATACACAAAATATGTGAGGAAGAGCTTTATTAAGAAGAGAAAAGAGGTAAATGGGGGAAGGATCGGACTTACTGATGAGTTAGCAGGAATGTGGAACATGATCACTGCATCAAAGAGGACCACACTAATGGGGGTATTGATAGGGATAACCGCAGGCCTTCATATCCTGGTAATGAAGGGATTACAAATAAAATTTGAAGCTACAAATTTCGGAGAGCTCCTCGTAAGGATGGGCCATACTAAGGATGTATCATTGATGGGAAATGTCTTTGACCCAGGCTATTGGTATATAACGAGTCAGGAGGCGCAGTTTGGAGCTTGGATTCTCGAAAAATTTGGATGGAATATGCAGGACAACATCTTTTTTGCCATTAATAATGGGCTTCCAGAACTATTGCGTAATCCTGCATTGTGGATGTCCATCGGGATAATCTTCGGTGCGATGGTGATGGCTCGTCTTAATAATGAATACAAGCTCAAATGGCCCAAGGGTGAGCTCTGGGTATGGGGTCTTCTCGGAGGGATTCTTATGGGGATTGGTTCAAGGCCATCACTGGGATGCAATATAGGAGCCTTCTTTATCAGGTCAGCAGGAGGAGATCCAAATGGATGGCTATACGGAATAGGTATGGTAATAGGTGCATTTATTGCTGTTAAGTTCTTTAACTGGTGGACAGAGAGAAAGATGGCAAAAGAGTTAGAGAGTTTTTAAAAAAATATTATAAAAAGGAGGATTTACCATGGCTGTGAAGTTTGAAAAAAAGGGTGAAGGACTTTATGTGCTGGATGTCACGGGCTATGTCTGCCCTCATCCACAACTCTACACAAAAAAGTCCCTTGAGAAGATGGCATCGGGAGAAAAGGTGGAAGTGATCTTTGATAATCCCTCTTCAGCAGAGACAATAACCCAGCTCTGTGAGCAACAAGGACACGAAATACTGGAGAAGAGGAAGGAAGGTGGAAAGTTTATTTACCTAATAAAGAAGGGTTAAGGTTTTTAGCCTTAAGGGGAGGATATTATGAAGTCAGCAAAGGTCGTGGTAGTGGGTATTACAATATTAGCAATTGGTTTTTTCATTGTTTACAGTCAGACAGGCTTGCCAGAGGGAGAGGAAAAACCCGAGACTGCTGTAGCCGGATATGGGGCAGGAGTTCCAAGTCCTGTTACCCCTATACTTCCTTATGTATCTTTACCGCTACAACCAAATGAAGATATTATTCCGAAAGGAGCCAATCCTTCTCTCCTTGTTGAACCTTCTGAGCTGGAGAAAAACATTGGGAAATGGATAATAGTAGACTGCAGACCCAAAAGTTTATATGATGCTGGACATATCCCAACAGCTATCCATCTGGGAGAGACATGTAATGACTTTTTCAGGGATGATTTAGAGATAGAAGGGATTGGAACTATTCCTGATGCAGCACTGGGTTCTTTGGAGAGGCTTGTGCAAAGACTGGGCGACGCAGGTATAACCACAGATAAAACCATTCTCTTTTATGACTCAGCAAAACCAGCAGAAGATGCACCTGGTAGATATGGGATAATGGTAGGATTTACCTTTGTTCCATTCTGGTATATGGAATGGCTCGGTCACAAGGATGTAAGGGTCCTGAATGGAGGAATAGATGCCTGGATTGCTGAGGGTAAGGCCCTTGAGACAAAGACTAATAAGCTTCCTCCTTCTGTCTTTAAGCCAGATCTTCAGATGCAGAGGCTTGCTACCACAGAAGAGGTCCTAAAGATTGCTAAAGGAGAGGAGAAGGCCCAGCTTGTGGATACTAGAATCCCTGACGAATATCTCTGTGTAGTTAAGGCACCACCCGGTTCGCCATTGGTTGAAAAGATAAGACGTGCGGGTCATATCCCGGGCACTCTGCTTAATGTACCCCATACCTTTCAGCTTCAGAATCCTCCTCAGGATGTAAGGCTTCGTCCCTATTATCAGTTAAACAGGCTATACCAAGCCCTTGATAAAGACAAAAGAACGATCTTCTATTGTGTGACGGCAACGAGGGCTGCTTTATCATACTTTGTAGCCCGGCTCCTTGGTTTTAAGGATCCTGCCTTATATCATGACAGCTGGATAGTATGGGGAAATGATGAGACTCTACCAGTAGAGTGTCCATAGAGTGGATGAGGAGGATCTCATGAAAAAGATATTAATTGCAGTAGATGATACAAAAGGTTCAAAGGCTATAATTCCTGCTTTTTCAAAAATATTTCCCTGCATTAAGCCAGAAGAGATCATCCTTCTACATGTCCAAAAACTTGAAGGGAGATCACTTATTGATGAGATGCTTGGAGAGCCGGAGCTGAAGACCCTGAAAGAGGCCATGGAAGGGACAGAATATAAAGAGGCCCTTGACAAAAAGGCAAGGGCAATCCTTGATTATTATAAGAAGGCTCTTGAAGAGGTAGGAGCTAGAGGGATAAAACCTGTTATTAAGGCAGGACATCCTGCTGAAGAGATCCTTGCCACAGCAAAAGAAGAGGGTGTAGAGATGATTATTATTGGTTCAAGAGGAAGCAGGGTATCCTATACCTTTATGGGTAGTGTGAGTCGGGAAGTTGCAAACAATTCAGAGATACCTGTTCTACTAATAAAGGGATAGTTGATGGGACTATCCTTTATTAGAAACACGGCCTTGATTTTTGGGCCTCTAAATTATGCAATAGAAAGGAGGTGAAGGAGAGATGAAGAGGATCTTTATAATGCTTTTTGCCTTGCTCTTTGTCTTTAGTGTTGTGAGTATGGCCTTTGCAGATAGTGCAAAGATCGAGGGGACTGTAACAAAGATTGAAGGTAAAAGGGTTACAGTAAAGGATGAGAAGGGTAAAGAGACAACAGTGACAGTCAAGGATCTTGGAGGAGCAAAAGTAGGTGATAAGGTAGAGATCAAGGATGGTAAGGTAATAGTAAAGAAAGAACCTGTGAAAAAACCATCTCCTGCGCCAGGATATTAAAGGAAAATTGAAAATTAGAAGGGGTCTTCCCGCTATTGGCGGGATGACCTTTTTTATTTCCCCTGAAGTGCGTTAAAATATTTTATGGTGAAAGATGTTATCATTATGGGTGGAGGTTTGGCGGGTTTATCCGCAGGTTATGTATTATCTTCTGCTGACAAAGATATAGGAATCTTTGAAGGCGAGGGTTCTACTGGAGGGCTTGCAAGGACTATTGTAAGAGGAGATTTTCGGTTTGATCTCGGTGGACACAGATTCTTTACAAAAAACAGAAGGATTGAGGGTTTTGTCAAGGATCTTCTTGGTGATGAGATCTCTGAAGTTCCGAGAAGCAGTAAGATTTATCTCCTGAATAAATTCTTTGATTACCCACTAAGACCAGCAAATGCCTTTTTTGGACTTGGCCCAGGTGTTACTTTTAAGATACTCACTGATTATTTCTATGAGAGACTTAGAAGAGGTATCAGGCCACAGGAGGTGCTATCTCTTGAAGACTGGGTAGTTGCCAATTTCGGTAGGACCATGTTTGAACTTTATTTCAGGCAATACAGTGAAAAGGTTTGGGGGTTACCCTGTGATAAGATCAGTGCTGAATGGGTCAGTCAGAGGATTAAGGGCCTCTCACTCGGTAAAGCTATCAAGAATGCTTTCCTTAAATTTTCTAAGGACCTGCCCACTCTTGCTGAGAGATTCCTTTATCCATCACTCGGAATCGGTCGGATTTCTGAGAGGCTTGAAGGGTATATCAGAAAAAAAAATAATATCTTTACAAACTCTATTATTGAAAGGATAGTCCATAAGGAGAATAAGATAGAGGGTGTCTTTGTGAAAAATCACAATAGTTATCATTTTATCAGGGGTCATAAGTTTATCTCTACTATCCCCATTACCACATTAATCACATCACTTCACCCAAAACCTCCTGAAGAGATACTGAACTCAGCATCCCTATTAAGATACAGGAGCCTCGTCATAGTAGCGATTTTTCTGAACCGACCTAAGGTTACTGACCAGACATGGATATATATCCCTGAAAAGAGGATTCCTTTTGGAAGAATCCATGAACCAACGAATTGGAGCAAGAGGATGGCCCCTGATGGGAAGACCCTTATAGTAACAGAATATTTCTGTAATAAAGATGATGAGGTCTGGAGGAGTGGGGATTCTTTATTAATTGAGAATACAATATCTTATATGGAGGAGATAGGCTTTCTAAAACATACCGAGGTTATAAACGGAGATGTTGTGAGGGTTCCCACAGCATATCCCATACTTGATATAGAATATAAAAGACATTATTCCAAGATAATAGAATATCTAGGGCGGTTCCAAAATCTATTTCTTGCTGGAAGGGTTGGGATGTTCCGGTATTATAATATGGATAGTGCAATAGAATCAGGTATAGAGGCTGCTGAGAAGGCCTTAAAAAATTAATTCCATGAGGTCTGCTCTTATAATCCCTGCTTGGAGACCTGAAGATATATTCTCCTCAAAGACAGCACCTTCACAGCTAAATTACTGGCAACCTCTTGGTATCCTCTATGTAGCAGCCTGTCTTCAGAGAGCAGGTCATGAGGTAAAACTCTTTGACGGTGCTTTTATGAGCCATTCCGAGATTCTCAATGCCATAAAAGACTTTGCCCCTGAATTTGTGGGTCTGTATAGCACGGCCTTTGGATGGCCAAGGGCAAAAAGGACAGCAGAGGATATTAAAAAGATTCTAAGAGATGCGTTCATCTGTGTAGGCGGGCCTTATCCTATTGCTATGAAAGAGAAGGCACTTTACGAAGAGGATTCCCGAGATATTGATGCTATTGTAACAGGAGAGGGGGAGATTACGGTTGTTGAACTCCTTGAGACCCTCCAAAAGGGAAGGGATTTAAAGGGTATAAAGGGTTTAGTCTTCAGAAAAGGAGGCGAGATAATCAAGAATCCCGAAAGGGAGCTCATTACTGACCTTGACTCAATTCCTTTCCCAGCCCGTGAATTACTTGGGGATGCTAACAGGTATATACCCCCCCCAGGCACATACAGGAAGAGGCCCGTGGCTACCATGATAACCACAAGAGGCTGTAACAGGAGATGTATCTTCTGTTTTCAGATTGATAAAGAGAGAAAGAGTGGAATTCGTTACAGGAGTGTGGAGAATGTATTGGATGAGATTGAAGATCTGGTTAAAAGTGGATACAAAGAGATAAAATTTCTTGATGATACCTTTGCTTCTGATTATCAAAGGGCAAAGGAGATTGCTGAGGAGATTAAGAGGCGAAGACTCAAAATCACCTGGTTTGTTTCAGCATGCGTAAATCAGGTAGATAAACCTCTTCTCAAGGCCTTTAAAGAGGCAGGATGCTGGGCAATACTATTTGGAGCGGAGAGTGGTGTTCAAAAAAATCTTAACACAATAAGAAAGGGTATTACCCTTGAACAGACTGAGAAGGCAGTGAGGTGGGCAAAAGAGGTTGGTCTTCGGGTCAGTACACCCTTCATATTTGGTATCCCTGGAGAGACATTTCAGGAAGGTCTCCAGACTATTGAGTTTGCCATAAGGCTTGATCCTGATTTTGTCAATTTTCACGCCCTGACCCCTTTTCCTGGTACATATATTTATGATCATATTGAGGAATATGGAACCATTTCAGAAGCCCTTTCGGATTTTACCTATCAGGGAGCGGCTTTTGTCCCATTTACAATGACTCGTGAGGATATTCTAAGGTTAAGGCAGCTTGCCTTCAAGAGATTCTATTCCAGACCATCTTTTCTTATTAAAAAGCTTAAAGATATCAGAAGTCTCCATGATATCAAGGCTGCATTGAAAGGTATCCGGAGTCTCTTATGGCTATGGGTTAAAAGAGATATATTCTTCAGGAAAACAAGATCCTCAGATATTCTTTAAAAATTGATGGATAAAAATGGAGATTAAAAAATATATTAGTCATTAAATAACACTCATGGGTGCAGTAACAACCTCTCCTGATAAAGGAAACCACCTCTTCTGCCCTTTTAGAAGATAAGATCTTTTTGAGATCATATCCTTCTCTCCTCAGGTTTCCAAGGTACATATCCTTTGAAAATTTTTCGCAAGGATAAAGGTCCCCATTTTCGGTAATAACTATATTGAGCCTTCCAGCATAACAGGTGAGAGATGGTCTTCTGCGATTGGATATTTCATATATGAGCCGATGCTGAATGATATCTTGGGCAACTTTAAGCCTTGCACCAGAAAAACTGTACTTTTTTAAATCCTTATAAAGCCTCTGTGTTGAAAAGAGATATCTTTCCATATCCACCTCTTTAAACCGTTCAGGTATCTCTCCCCTTACCAAGGAGATGGTATGGGTTTTTACACCCTTCAGCTTTTTTACAAATTCGATAATATCTTCCATCTTCTCTTGATTTTCAGAACAGAAGACAGTGTTGATCCCAATCTCAAGATTTGGGAATCTCTCTGCTATCTCCTTTAAGAGATAATAGGTCTCCATTGTCCTTTTAAAACTTCCGGGAATCCCGCGGAGGGAATCGTGAGCTTCTCCAATCCCGTCAAGAGAGAGTTTCACCACCACTGTGCTTTTTTTACAATATCTCAGTATCTCTTCCATATATTCTCCAATTCTATGAGTAAGGAGGCCATTAGTGGAGAAAAGGATTATAGATGGCTTGGTCTTTTTATAAAAGATCTTGGTTATCTCTACTAAATCATCCCTCAAAAATATTTCGCCACCTGAGAAGGCAAGCCAAAGAAGGGACCCTATAGAAGAGGATATCTTTCTTATCTCTTCAAGAGAGAGTTCAGTATTATCACTTAGTGGCGAGGTAATAGTTGAAGGCCTTTGATAAAAACAGAAGGGACACTTAGAATTACATCTCCTTGTCACAAATAATGTAAGGTGTATAGGCCTCCTTTTCCAGAAGATATAAGGGATGTATCGGAATTTTGAGTACATCTATTTTCTCATCCTAACTGGTACTTTACCATCTTTGAAATATATAAATAAACCCTTAATGGCACCAATAATTACAGCTAAGGGATATAGGGATAAATAGTAGAGTAAGGCCTTGATACCAAAAGGGTATCCCTTTTTAAAAAATGCCATTATCAGTCTTCTACTAATCCAGAGGTTGATGCAGAGAAGGAGGAGGATCATGAAAAGGAGGATCATCTTCTTACTATAAAGGAAGGAGATCCCTATAAGAATATTCATTATAAGAAGTGCTCCATTAATCTTAAGTTCCCGTGAGGCAGTTCCGGAATCAGCAAAGAGATCCCCTTTTCTAATGGAATAGACCGTCCAGTAACAGGATTTATTGAAGGCATTCCTGAGGGATCTCAAGAGGTTAAAATTGAAGAAATGCTGGACCCTGATAGAAGGTTCCATTATAAGCCTGTATCCTTGCCGCTTCATCCTGTGAGAAAATTCTACATCTTCCAAGATGGGCAAAAAATCTTCCCGAAAGCCTCCACTTTTTAGAAAATCTATTCGTCTTATAATCATTGCATGAGTTGCTATATAATCAGGCTCTCTATTCTTTAGTTCAGAATAGCTTACAAATATGGACTGGAAGGTGCTAAAGAAACTACTGTCAAAAGGGGTTTCTGTATAGGTGCCACCAATAATTACTCTATCATTATAATATTTATCTATAGCCCTTCTTACATAAAACAATGTATCAGGCATTAAAAGGCAATCAGCATCAATAAAAAAAAGAAATTCCCCTCTGCTATGGAGTGCTCCGATATTCCTTGCCTTTGAAGCCCCTGAATGATTGGGGAGAGGCACCAGTTCACAAGGGAACTTCCTAATTGTTTCGAGAGAATTATCTATTGAACCATCGTCAACAACAATCACCTCAAGATCAGGGTCAGGATATGTGAAAATGGTATGTAATGTCTTTTCAATGATATAACCCTTGTTGTAGTTTGGTATTATGATGGATAGTAATCCCATTGACCTTTTCTCTCTATTTTTAGTATAGTATTAAATAATTTTATCATAATGGGAGGAGGAAAATAAAATGGCAAAGAAGGTAGCAGTCCTTGTAAAAGACAACCAGGCTGAGGGCCTGAGAATGGCGGTAGGCCTTACACTTGCAGACCATGAAGTAAGCGTGTTTATTCTCGACAAGAAACTTGAATCAAACGAAAGCAATGATCTCAATATCGAGACATTGAGGGATATGGGTGCAAAGATATTTTCAAATCATCCTGATAATAATTTCGAGCAGATAACAATTGAGGAGCTTGCACGGGCCTTACCACAATACGAGGTGGTTATTCCTTATTAAAAACTGCTGAGGATAAAGAGGCTCAGCCTTTCTACCCCTCTTTTTTCGAGTGGAGTGCTAGCTCTTCTAGTGGGTTTAGATTCCTCTGGCAAGTTTTAGCAACCCCCGCGTTATAGCATATAACCCCTTTCCAATAGAGAGATCATAAGATTATCGATTTTAAAAATATGATCTAAGGAGGTTTTTAGGGCTTTACTCTAAAAAGACAGATAAATGCTTCCCTCTCCCCACTATTAGAGATAACTCTCCCACTTCCTTAGAAAGTCAGGCATATGTCTTTACCAGCTAATTACACGATCACTTGAGAATATCTTGTCAATTATACCATCATAGGAAAGTTCCTTGGAAGAAAGATCAATAGTCTCTATCTCGTGTTCCTTTGACTGAACCTCTATTATCTTAGAGGCCAAATCTGATTTACCTCCACTAAAGATGTGAAGAATCTTCATCTTAACCTCCTCAAAAGTTAAATTTCTATAAGACTATTACCCTGTCTGCTTCAGCAACCATATTGGCATTATTAAACTGACTGCCACATATCACCTCTCGGGGAATAA
>CAMTWD010000085.1:0-3557 GCA_947085365.1 uncultured Nitrospirota bacterium
GAAGGGAATATCAGATTTAAGGTCCTTGATCCTGTTGATTTCATAATCTCGAAGCTGAGGAGAGGGACCCAAGAAGATGAGGAGGATGCCCTTGAGGTAGCGAGACATTCTCAGATCAGACCTGATGAGATTTTGCAACGAGTCAAGTCCATGAGACTTCCGAAGGATCTGGAAAGTCTTTATTTTTTAAGAAGGGTTGAGAGGTTCTTAAAAAGATTGGAGGGGATGGAGCAGGATGGAGATCCTTAAGCGTGTCCTTACCAATTCAGCAATAATTCTGCCCCTTCTGATGGTCTTTTCAGGCATCCTTACGAAGGATTACCGGTTTCCCCTTGGAGTCTTTATCGGAGGGCTTACAGGTATCTTTAACCTCAGGGCAATCGTCAGGAATGTCCAGTCCATAACAGGTGGTCAGAGGATTACGGCCAGGTATATCCTCCTGAGCATATTCAGGTTGATCGGGATTTTTGCACTCCTTTTTCTGCTCATCTGGAAAGACCTTGTGGATCTCTTTGGAATCCTCACAGGCTTTACTGTCGTATTTATAATTATCATCAAAGAAGGTCTTAAAGAGGCGAGGAGTATCTGATGCTTGACCTCCCCTTATTCATTGACCACACCCTCCTGAGGCCAGATGCCACCATCTCCCAGATAAGGCGTCTATGCAGGGAGGCCCTGGAATATAGATTCTACGGTGTCTGTGTAAATCCCTGCCACATCCTGAGGGCAAAGGAATTTCTTAACGGTAGCACAGTGAAGGTCTCCACAGTAATAGGATTTCCCCTCGGTGCCACCTCCACTGAGTCGAAGATCTATGAGGCAATGGATGCAGCCCTTAAAGGAGCTGATGAGCTTGATATTGTAATGAACATAGGTCTTGCCCGTTCAGGAGAGTGGAGACTCCTTGAGAGGGAATTGAGGGATATAGTGATTGCCACAGAGGGCCTTATCCACAAGATAATCATAGAGACAGGGCTTCTCAGTGATGATGAGATAAGGAGGGCAACAGAGGCAGTGATGAGAAGTGGAGCTGAGTTTATCAAGACCTCCACAGGATTTTCCTCAAGGGGTGTAGAACTGAAGGACCTTAGGATCATAAAAGAAGTGGCAGGTGAATCCCTCAGGATAAAGGCAGCAGGTGGTATAAAAAGCCTCAAGCAGGCAATGGAGTTCATCGAGGCAGGTGCAGCAAGGATAGGCACATCCTCAGGGGTGGAGATCATGGAGGAGCTGAAGGCAAGATCATTCAATCCTTCTGTATAGGACTATACCAGCTATGAGGGATATTACTGGCATGATCCATGGTGCAATCCCAGGAGGGATCACCCCTGAATAACCGAGGCTCATCAGAAAGGTTATACTGAACCAGAAGAATAGACTTATCACAACACCTATGCCAGCTCCCACAACTGGAGGGACTCCCTTCATGGAGGCGATAAAGATGCCGATAAGGATCATGGATAGTGAGACCAGAGGAAGACTCAGCCTCAGATTGAAGTCTGCCACGAGTTTTATATTCTTGAGCCCTGAGGCCTTCAATGCCTTGAGATACCTCCAGAGCCTTGAGGAATCCATCTCATCAGGAGAGGTCTCTGTCTTAAGAAGCCTGAGGCTGTATCCTTCAGCCCTTCTTTTATAAAGGTCATACCTTGACTGCCCTCCCTCCCTTGTCCTGTATATCGTCACATCCCTTAACTCCCATTCATCCTCCTTGAGTATCCCCCATTCTGCCTCAAGCCTTTCTGAGAGTATTCCATCCTTAATGGTATATATGCCTATATCACGGGCAATGGAGCCCTCCCGTTCATACAGACCTATTCTTACTATCGAGTCCTGAGAACGAAACCATGTCTCTGTCCTTATCACAAGGGGTCTTTCCCTTTGTTTATGGGTGATCTCATCAAGCACGATCCTTGAGAGCCTTTTTGATTCAGGCATGATAAGATTCATAAATAGGGCACCTCCAATCGTTATGACAACTCCCGCACCAACAAGGGGCTTCATCAGGGTTCTCAGCCTTCCACCTGATGCAGAGACTATCAATAACTCCCTCTGTCTTGATGCCTGACCAAGAGAGAATATTACTGAAAGGAGGGTGAGCATCGGAAGGAGAAAGCCCATATATCTTGGCAGGCTGTAGAGGAGATAGAGCCCTACCTTATGGATCTCAGGGGCATATTCTGAGATCTCAGGATAGACCTCTGAGAACTCCACCAGAGATACAAGTAATGACATACCACCTGTGAGGATCAGGAAGACTTTTAAAAAGGACCTGAGAAGATATCCTTCCAGTAACCTCATCTCTTTGAGCTCCTGAAGAAGACCACCATACCCAGAAGGAGTCCTGCAAGAAGTGGCAGGGTCATCCCTATCTCTACTGGAAGCCTCTTTGCCTCCACAAGCCCCTCAAGATACAGAGAGACTGTGTAATAGGCAGAAAAGAAGAGTATCCCTACAGTGAGTCCCCCAAATCTCCCTGTCCTTCCTGCAAGTAGAGCAAGTCCAGGACCTATAAGCCCTATCACCAGATTCATGCATGGATAACTAAGCCTCCTCATGAATTCCATCATATAAGGGATTCTCCTTTCCGATTCCTGAGCCCTTTTCAGGAGCTCAGGAAGGGTAAATTCCTCAACCCTTCTTGAAAGGGACTGAAGACCTGAAGCCTCCTGAAGGGAGTATCCTGAAAAATATATCTCCACATTCCTCTTCCTTTCCCTCATCGTTATGAGACCATCTCTGAACTCCATCCCGATACCTGAAAGATCTGCCCTTATAAATGCCCTCCTTGCAGTGATGATGGTCTTTCTCTTTCTGTCATAGACAAATACCTCTCTCAGGAGGTTTCCCTCTTTTGCCTCAGCGTATATCACGAGGTTGCCAAGATCAGTAAAGGTGCGTTCCTCCATCCTCTTCGGAATCCCTGAGACGAGGAGGTTATTCACCTCCTCCCGCAACTTCCTGCTTCCTAAGGGTGCAATAAGGGAGCTCACGATAAGGCTTACCACAAGGAGTATCGCACCCATCCTGAGGCTGAGGACTCCTATCTCACGAAAGGCTATTCCAGCAGAGGCCATCGCCACTATCTCATTATCCATATTCATCCTTCCGTATGTAAGAAGGAGTGATACCAAATATGCCATGGGTATCGTGATGATGAGTAGCTGGGGCTGTATGAGCACCATTATCCTTACCATATCCATAGGTCCAGCAACACCAGAGAGTATCTTTGCTACCCTTATGAGTTTTTCCACCATCAAAAGGGTATTTATGGCAACAATCCCGAGGACCAGATTTAAAAGGACCTCCCTGTAGATATATCTCTGAAGGAGCTTCATAGAATCTCAGTATTATACCATGTAATCCTGAATTCCCCGAGACCCACTTTTCTATTCCCTCTCCCCTTTGTGGAGAGAGTCCCTATTTTTAATTCCCTCTCCCCTTTGGGGAGAGGGAGAGGGTGAGGGGGAATAAAAAAGACCCTCTCCCCTTTGGGGAGAGGGTGAGGGGGAATGAAGAGAAAGAAGATTCCCTCTCCCATTTTGGCGAAAGAATCC
>CAMTWD010000086.1:0-10380 GCA_947085365.1 uncultured Nitrospirota bacterium
CAAACAATCTCTCAGCGTGCAAATTCCGCATGAGTGATACATAAAGACTGGAATATTCTTTGCCCTGGCTATATTCATCACCTCCCTTTTTGCCTTGTGAGATACTTTATTGGTGAAGATCACCACTGCATCCACATTTTTGATTTTAAGTCCCATCCCTCTCTCCCATTTCGTGAAAACCCTGAGATTAACACCGAACCTTTCAGCCTCGCTGATATAGTTACTCTTAAGCCTGTCCATCCCGCCTATCAGTACAATGCTCATGCTATCCTCCTTAATAATGATAATCAATATCAATTATAGGGCATAAAAATAGGCAGCACTTGGCTGCCTATTTTTTATTAAATCAATACTTAACTTTTATTCTGTTCATCTCTTCCTTTGTAATATCCTTCCACCTCTTAAGTGTCCAGTAGCCTACCCATTCTTTAAATAGCTTGAGGTTCTGCTGTCTCTCTTCCTCTGTTGAGCCAAGATACTGATACATATTGCCAGGCTTGCCATCTGGGGTGTTTTTACCATCATCAAGTCTCCGCATTAATGATCCTGTATCGGGCCATGCTGTATAGAAGATGAGATGGCTGTAAGTATCCATTCTCATGCCCTTTCCTTTTGAAAGCCACTTCTCTTTCTCCTCTTTAAAGGCATAATACTCAGGGGCAGCATCCGGTCCATGGCATCCTATGCATTTGGCATCAAATAAAGGTTTGATGTGTTTTCTGTAGGTTATCTCTTCGGACAATGATAGGGAAGCAAGCGCAAGAAACGAGGCTAAAGTAGCTAATACAATCGCTGCTTTCATTTTTACCTCCTTTTCAACTGTATTTCCACAGGTAAGACCTGCATCAATGTTGATAATAAATATCAGTATCGATTATACGATAGCGAGTTCCCTTTTGTCAAGAGATTTTTATGAAGGTTGGATTTAAAGATTAAGGTTTGATTTTATGGTGATCCGGACTTAGTGGCGAGGTCACAGTCCTTTAGCCCCTTGGCATAGCAAGGATCTCCAGGACCCTCAGGTTGAAAAACCTCTTTGAGACAGCAGATCTTATTACCATCACTGTATCTGCTCCATATCCTGTTCCTGCAACAGAAAGGACCTCCTCCTCTTCAGGGATAAGCCCTGCATCTGCTGCCATCATAACGCATTCTATGCAGACCTTTGGGCCTTCACCAAATCTCCTCAATGCCTGTGCAACTAAGTGTGTTGGATAAAGTCCACTGAATTTCTGGCTGAAGGCTGTCTCAAGGCTGTGGGTTATCATTGTGCCTGTATAGACCCTTGCACCTAACTGAATTATCCTCTGCCTTACCTCCTCTGGCATCTCCTGGGTATTTGGTGATTTAAAACCAGCGGAATGGGTGACCACAACAAGATTGAGATTCAGGTCCCTGAGGGCCTCTGCAAATAAAAGGCCGGTGCTCCCTGTTGTCGAGGCAACCACGATATGTCTGTAACCCTGCTCCTTAATTGCCGAAAGGGCAATCTTCAGACATTCCTCTGTGTTCTCCTTACCAGGCCTTTCAAAATATGTAACTGTCCTCAGCATAAAGTCACCTCCTTAAAGGTTTATTTCTCTGCCTTCTTCTTCAATCTCTTAAGGATTCTCATGGCATCATCAGGCTTGAGGCCTGCCAAGTCAAGAGACCTTAATTCCATTATCACAGGATGAATGGCACCTCCGAAGAGATCAAGCTGGAGAGGGGTGTCGGGAATCCTTCCATAAAATCTCGGCATGCCAGCACTGTTTAATTCTGTATCCTCAAGGTTTGCCAGGATCTCCTTTGCCCTCTGAAGAACCTCCTCAGGAAGACCTGCCAGTCTTGCCACCTGTATACCGTAGCTCTTATCAGCAGGGCCTTCATCTATCTTTCTGAGAAAGATTATCTCGTCTCCCCATTCTTTTACTGTAATGTTGTAATTCTTTACCCCGTCAAGGGTGAGACTCAGCTCTGTGAGTTCGTGATAATGGGTGGCAAAGAGTGTCCTTGCCTTAATCTTTTTTGCAATATATTCAGCTACAGCCCAGGCTATGCTTATACCGTCAAAGGTGGAGGTTCCCCTTCCCACCTCATCAAGTATGATGAGGCTTCTGGGAGTTGCATTGTGAAGGATGTTGGCTGTCTCAATCATCTCCACCATAAAGGTGCTCTGTCCCTTTGTAAGAAAATCAGAGGCACCGATCCTCGTAAATATCCTGTCCACAAGCCCGATCCTTGCACGCTGGGCAGGTACAAAACTTCCCATCTGGGCCATTATCACTATAAGGGCATTCTGCCTCATGTATGTGGATTTACCAGCCATGTTTGGACCTGTTATTATGAGGAATCTGTCTGAATCTGTATTTATAAAAAGATTATTCGGCACAAATCTCTCCTCTCTCTGTATCCTCTCAATAGCAGGATGCCTTCCATCAGTGATCTCTATTGTGTAACCATCATCCACAACAGGCTTTGTATAATTGTATCTCCTCGCGACAACAGCAAAGGCGGATAACATGTCAAGAAGGGCTATGGAGGCTGAAAGCTCCTTGATCTCTTCTGTGAAGGGCTTCAGTTCCGAGAGGATCTTCTGGAATATCTCATACTCCAGTCTTTTAAGCTCTTCTTCAGCACCGAGAATCCTCGCCTCGTATTCCTTAAGCCTGGGAGTTACGAATCTCTCGGCATTCACGAGTGTCTGCTTTCTCTCATAATCAGGAGGAATCTGTCTGAGATTTGCCTTTGTCACCTCTATATAGTATCCGAAGACCCTGTTATAACCAATCTTCAATGACTGGATGCCTGTCCTCTGTCTCTCCTCAGCCTCCATCCTGGTTATTACCTCCCTGCTGTGAAGCTGAAGATCCCTCAGTTCATCAACACGGCTGTCAAATCCCTCCTTTATGAATCCACCATCCCTTGGCAGCATAGGTGGATCATCCACTATAGCCTCTTCTATGAGGCTCACGACCTCCTCGGGAAATCTTATCCTTGAATTCAGATCAAGGATAGAGGGTTCGGTGAAACCAGAAAGGATCTTCTTGATCTGTGGTATAACCTTAAGGGAATTCTTCAGACTCACGAGATCCCTTGGACCTGCTGTCATTGTGGCAATCTTATTGGAAAGCCTTTCTATATCCTGTATCTTCCTCAGAAAACCTCTCATAAACTCAAGGACCTCTCCAGAATCCCAGAGGGCCTCCACGATGGAGAGCCTGGTGTTTATCTCTTCTATATCCAGGAGAGGTCTTGTTATGGAATTTCTGAGAAGCCTTCCTCCCATAGGTGTAAGGGTCTCATCCAGAACCCACAAAAGGGAACCGTGAACCGAATTATCTGCAAAAGACCTGAGGAGTTCAAGGTTTCTTATTGTGGAGGCATCCATGTAGAGAAAGTCTCTTCTGAAAAGTGGGGTTATCTTTTTAAAATTCAATACACCCTTCTGGGTCGTCTCAAGGTATGTGATGAGGGCACCTGCAGCAGAGATACCTGAGGTCATGCCATCTATTCCAAATCCCTCAAGAGAAGAGACCCTGAAGAATCTGAGGAGGGTTCTCATAGCCTCCTGTGAGTCAAAATACCAGTCTTCAAAGGCAGTGCAGTAGTAATCCTTCAGGAGGTCTTTGAATCTTATATCCTCTCTTAGGGAGGCAGGATAAAGAATCTCCTTTGGCTGGAATCGTGTTATCTCATCTACAAGATCTCCATCGGTCTCACCAATCAGGAATTCTCCCACATGCAGATCAGCAATAGCAATCCCCGTATTTCTACCATAGGGAAAAAAGGATAGGATATAGGAGTTCTCCTTTGCTTCCTCAGGAATGTGCGTTCCAGCTGTTATTACCCTTACCACATCCCTCTCCACAAGCCCCTTTGCCTGTGAAGGATCCTCAAGCTGTTCACAGAGGGCTACCCTGTAACCTGCCTTTATGAGTTTCGATATATATGTCTCGGCTGTAAAATGGGGAACTCCACACATGGGGATCGGATCATCTCTGTCCTTATCACGGGTGGTGAGGGCTATTCCAAGTATCTTTGAGGCCACAATAGCATCCTCTCCAAACATCTCATAAAAATCACCAAGCCTGAAAAATAGAATGGCATCCTTGTATCTTTCCTTTATGCTGAAGTATTGTTTCATTAACGGTGTCAATTCACCCATAATCTCTCCTCCCCTATTTAATAAACATATTCCCTTCTCTTCACCCATGTGGTCCCGCATACAGTGGCGTAATCACAGAGAGGACAGTGATCCCTGAGGGCCTTAATATCCGGTGGACTGAAGGGTGTCTCTGGATCCCTGATCTCCTCAATAATCCTCTCTATCATATCAAAGAGGACCTCCAATTTATCTCTGTTATCCTGATCAATTGGTCTATAAAGAGATTTCTCATCCAGTTTGCCAGAGCCAAGAAGGATATAATATCCATCCATATCTGCCATATCTATCCCGTGTACCTCTGAATAGAGTCTCATATAAAGAGGTATCTGGAGGCTCCTTACAGCCTCTCGCCATGTGGACCTGTCAGAGGGATTATATCTCCTGAGGTCTATCTTCAGATTATCATTTTTTGATGAGGTCTTGAAATCCACTATAATGAATCTCCTGCCATCCTTTATTAAGAGATCGATCCTGCCTTTAATGAAGGCATCAAAAAGATTCCCCTCTACAACCTCCTCAACAGCAGCAATCTCCTTTCCCAGAAGGTCTTGGGTCCTCTTTGCATAATCCAGAAACTCCTTCAATCTCCTAATTACCTGATGCCTTATAAGATAGAGCCTGCCAGAGACATTCCCGTATCTCTCCTTAAAAAGACGGTTAAGAATCTCCTCCATCTCTTCATGGGATACCTCATCCTCGGTGAAGATCCTGTTAATCCTATTAATAAAATACAGCGATAATGCCCTGTGGACGATCTCACCTATCTCGGCCCTCTCGAGGTGAGATGTGAGCTCAGCCCCCTTTCTTAGAGAGAGGATATTGTTATAATAAAATCTGAGACCGCATTCAAGATATTCATCAAGGGAGGAGGCAGTAAAGGATAAGGTCTTTATTACATTAAGTATCTCCTCTGTCTTTTCAATTCCTGATGGAAGGCTTGTGGAGAGGTCTGCCTGATAATTAACCGTCTTTTCCCGTATGGCCCCTCTGCCTTCTGACTTTTCAAAACTCCAACGGAGTTTCTTCAGAAATCGTGACTCTTCAAGATCCTCACTCTTTATATAAAAGAGATGGACCTCCTCAGCCCCCTTTATGAGATTATCAAAATAGTAATACAGGAGTCTCTCCCTTTCCTGATAGGTGGATAATCCGAGGGTCTTTCTCACCTGATAGGGAAGGATGTAGTCCTCTGATAGATCAGGGAATACCCCTTCATTAAGATCAAGGAAAAAGATTCTTTTGAATCTTATATTCCTTGTCTCAAGGAATCCCAGGATCTGAAGCCCCCGCAAGGGAGTGCCCTCAAAAGGCACAGTTAGTGAGGAGACAAGACTTTTGAAGAGATTAAAATAAGACTCCCTTTCCTCAAAAGAAAATCTCCCCAACTCACTATTGGATACCTTTTGAAGCTCTTTTAAAAATACCTCCATGTAGGGAAAGAAGAGGGGATGGAGCTTAGCAGTGCTTTCCCTGTATATAAAGAGGATAAGATCACAACACTTTTTAACAAAATCTCCGATATCCTCAATAGATAAAAACCTCCTGATGGTATTCTCATGGATAAAGGCCAGCTGATCTCGGGCACCTTCAAAGACCTCACTGCCAATCCTAACTGTTACTTCGCCACCATCGGAAAATATATCTTCTATCTCTTTAAGGGTCATGAAATGGGGAAGTTTACCCTTTTTATAGAGGTCCTCTATCTCATGAAGGATTATCCTGTTCTCTTCTGCAGATCCCCTGTTACTTCGCCACCACCTGAAATGTATGTTCTTCGTATATGGATGAAGCATAAACCTGAGATAGTCCTGCATATAAACAAGCTCATCCTTCATTGGTGGCGAAGTAACAGTTGAAGAGAGGACCTTAAAGAGATTCAGAAAGAATCCATATATAGGGGTCCTGGTGATGGGATATCCCATGGAGATATTATATTTGTCCTCCTCAAGGTGGGGTATCCCGTGCCTGAGGAATGGAAAGAGTGTCTCAGGCTGTGGAAGGACAACTACTGTCTCTTCATCAAATTCCTCAAGCCTGCTTATGAGATTGCCTGCAAGATAGACCTCCCCATGGATGTCCGGTGCTGAATAGATAAAAGGTTTTGGAATTACTTCGCCACTAATACCCCTTCTGGAATTATAACAGACATCTCCACCTTCACCAGGGATCAAAAGGCCTTCCTTTGAAAGCCCAACTCTTACCTCACCCCTAATCCCTGAGAGGGTATCCTCAATTCCCTCGCCGTCATGAAAGATAAGATAGAGGGTGGAGTTATCCTCCTTTTCAAAATCCTTAATAAGCCTTCGGAATATCACCTTCTCAGAATTTGTCAGGGCAAAGAAGCCAGCAAATATAACAGATTTATAGGAGATGAGATATTCGGATATACTCTCCTTCTCAGCACAGATCCTGTATCTCATGGACCTCGTGGAAAGACCCTTTGATAGGAGCTCATTATAAAACCCTTCGTAGATAGCTGAAAGGAATCTCATGTTATCCTTTGACTTCTCTGGTATCTCAATTAAGGTCTCGACTGATCTCAGCCTCTCCACAGATATACCTTCAATATACAGCTCTTCAAGAACCTTAAGGAGTCTCCCACCAAAGGGATAAAAACTATCAAGGGCCCTGAATGTCTCATTAAGGGATGGATTATTCTTACAGAGCCTGTAGAGGATCGCAATGGCATCAATTCTCTCAATATCCTTCAGGGAAGGGGAGACCTTTTTGGAAATATATCCTGTGAATTCGTCAATGGAGAGTATAAGCGGGGGGATGAAGGAGGAAGACTCCTTTCTGGCAATCGATCTCCTGAGATAATGAGCTGGTCTCTTGCCAGGGAAGACAACGAGGTTTTTTGAATAATCCCTCCCTTCTTTATAAAGAAGGGAGGAGATTCTCTCGATCATGTCCTCTTCCGGTCTGAGAATCAGGATTGAGGTCATATCTCAACAACCTCTCTCCTGTCAATATAATACAGGAGACCCCTGATCATCTTCTGGGGATAAAGTTCCCTCAAGATATCCTTATATCTCCGGACCTGGTCCATATCTTCCTGGAGTTCCTCCTCATCGGGATGACCTGTTTTGTAGTCAATAACAGTGACAATTGGGGGCGATGTAACAGTAGCTGGATCAATCACCACCCTGTCCATCCTGTAAAGATTGCCATTCCTGTCAGAAAACTCCTTCTCATTCTTTATTATCCGCCCTGGAATCCTCTGAAAATAAGGGCTAACCTCGGACGACCTTACAATGAAAAGCACCAATTCAGAGATCTCGTGAGGAGAAAGGATTCCAAGGTATTTATATTTATCATTTAATCTCGTAACTATCTCCTGGAGTTTAACAGGAAGATCCTCCTCATAAAATTCAATCTCAGAAAGGACCTCATGGATAAACTCTCCCCTCACCTTCTCATATAAATGGATCTCCCTTTCCCTGACAGGAGATCTACTCCCTGTTACTTGATCACCCATAAAGGCATAGTGCTCAATGTATACAGCCTCTGTATCCTGATCTCCCCTCTCCCTTTCTTGCCTTCTAAGGCCAAGCCCTTCGCTTAGTGGCGAAGTAACAGTACTTAGTGGCGAGGTAACAGTTGGAGAGGGCCTCTCTCCGTGAGTTCCCTTTTCATCAATCAACAGGTCGTGAGGGAAGAGGTGGGTTCCTTCACCCTCACGGGTGCCAGCAACTGTTACTTCGTCACCGACTGTTACTTCGCCACTGTTAGACTTCAATACAACATATAACTCTTCCACAGCCCTCGTAAGTCCTACATAAAGGGCATTGAGTGAATCTGTGAGGTTTTCTCTCATCTTTATCTCTCTTATCCTTTCGATATCCGGGTTTCTCTCCCCAAGATCTTTGGTTATCTTCATGATATAAATCCCCTCATCACCAATCAGTGGCGAAGTAACAGTCTGAGACCCTGATCCCTCATAGATATATTCCCTAAGAGGCTGATCCCTCTTCTCCTCAAGATAGACGATAGAGACGGGAAACTCAAGTCCCTTTGCCTTATGGATGGTCATTAATCTCACGGCATCACCAGCAGAAAGCCTTATATTCCACAGGTCGGTATCCTCATTGCCCTGAGAGAGGAAATCTATGAAATCTTGAATCGCCCCAAACCCCATTCCCTCAAATAGGCGAGCAAGCTCAAAGAGCTTTAAGAATGTTGCCTCCTCTTCTTTCATTATCTCAAAGACCCTGAAGATTTCTGCTATCATGCTCAAAAGGTCGTATAGGGGCAGATAACCTGAAAGCCTGAAAAGCGGTTCAAAGTGATCCCTCCAGAGTTCTGGAAACTCCTCTTGAAAGGCCTTATAAAGGCGATCCCTCTTTCTATATTTCAGGAGGAAGGAATGAATGGGCAAGGGAGAGAGACCTGAACTGTTACTTCGCCACGAAAGGTATCTCCTGTAGAGATCTCCCAAGAGGAAGGTCTTAAAGGAGAAGTCATCTACAGGTGAATCAAGAAATTTCAAGAGATGTCTTATCTCACCTGTAACCTTCCTCGTCCTTACATCAAGGTTGCTGAAGGAGAGGAAGGGGATGCCATACTCATTGAGTTTACTGCTGATGTTCACAATCTGTTCATTCTTAAAGGCAAGGATAGATATATCCCTGTAATTGTACCCCTTCTCATGAAGCTCCTGAATGAGTCTGGCTATATAATCCTTTGCCTCTACCTCGTCAAAGACCCTTACCTCTACATAACCCCTGTTGGTCTTGCTTTCGTGAGGTTTCTGTATGTAGCTGTCAAGTCCGCTTAAAGAGGCTGATAAACGATATCTCTCCATTGATGCTGCCCTTTCCTTGAAAAGCCGTTCATTAAATCTTACGATCTCTCCAGCACTCCTGTAATTGGTCTGAAGCTCTGTTACGATCTTGGTAGCTGATGGAAAGGGATTCTCCTCTTCAAGCCTCTTCATAATCTTATAATCAGCACCTCTGAATCCATATATAGCCTGTTTTGTGTCTCCCACCACGAAGAGGCTTCCGTATCCTGAAAGGGAATTCTCTATAAGGGGCAGGAGATTCTTCCACTGAAGCGGTGATGTATCCTGAAACTCGTCTATGAGATAATGATAGATCTTCTCACCAAGTCTGAAATAGACTTCTGGGATGCTCTCGGAATCTAAATATTGCACAAGTTTCCTGTTTATATCTTCAATAAATATCTTTCCTTCCCTCCGCTTGATCCTTTCAAGCTCATCAAGGAATTCGGTGATAAGTCTGGCATAAGGATAATAGGCATGGATAGAGATGATCCAGGCATACTCACTCACGATAGAGAGTAATCTCTTCCAGAGCTCCTCAACCCTGATATCAACACCTGCCTTTAAGGGTGGTCTATTAATCTTCATCTTAAAAAAGAGGGAGAAATCTCTTTTCTCTATAATAGAAGGAAATTTATCGTAGATCCTGCACCTCCTGTCTCTATAGGCGGGGTCAAGATTCTCCACTATATCCATGATCTCCTTCATACATTCAATCAATTCCTCTTCAAGTTTCTCTTTTTTCTTTATTAATTCACCATCAACCTTCAATCCCTTACCCTTGGATGTAATAACCCTGTAGATATCCCTCCACTTTTTAAATATATCCTTAGAGGGATCCCAGTTATAACTCTCCTTTATCTCACCAATTATCTCGATTGCCTCCTCAAATCTTTCTGCCAGAGGAGAGCCATCCCTTACATCCCTTAAGAAATGATCAAAGGCATAAGACATCAGTTCCTCGTTATTCATTAATATCTCAAAATCAGGATGATATCCAAAGTCCTGAGCAGAGGCCTTAAAGATGGAACTCATGAAGCTGTCTATGGTCCTTACCTGAAAGTCTGAATAATTATTCAATATCTCCTCAAGTGCCTCCCCAGCCTTTCGGGAGATCCGATCAACGAAATCTCCTGACGGAAAGGTAAGAAGGTCTGAGAATAGGGTTATGGCCTCGTCCTCTTTAAAATAAAGTTTCTTAAGCCACTCTAATATCCTCTCCTTCATCTCCTTTGCAGCATTCTTTGAAAAGGTTATGGCAAGGATGTTTCTGAGCCCATTGTGGGAGATATTTTCTGAGAGGAGCATCTGGACATATCTGCTCGTAAGTGCCCTCGTCTTCCCAGAACCTGCAGAGGCCTTTAAGACCACATAATGGGGAAAATTCAATTCTGTATCTCTCTTAAGGACACTCATAATAGACTCCTGTAAACGAGGATCCTGCCATCTG
>CAMTWD010000087.1:0-9655 GCA_947085365.1 uncultured Nitrospirota bacterium
AAATTTGCATATTAGGAGGGATGTCCTATGATTCTTGGCGTAAATGTTGATCATGTTACAACAGTAAGAGAGGAAAGAGAGTGGGTCATTGGTTAGAAGATTGGATCACCAGTATATTCACCATTCAGTGGCAAAGTAACAGTTCTCTCAAGTATCATATGCCTGTTCTTCATCTTCCCTGAGACAGCGCCCTAACCGGAAAGAGCATATGTCATAGTCACACACATCGTTACCACCCTGTTTATATCTTTTATAAAAGTTTATAACCAACTCAGTAGATACCTTATCCAGGATAATTGGTGGGAAGGCACAGAATTCTATAGGAACAGTATGTCCACACTCTAACAGTTTCTCATAAGGAGTCTTTCCATTCATCTTATTCCCAAAATGTGGTCTTTCTGTATTATACCAATATATCCATGCACCTGCCATCTTGAGGAATTCTGCCTCATCTTTTATCTCAAGGAGATAAGGAATATAGAATTCTTCATCATCGATACCATGGCTTCTTTCAACTCTACCCTGATAACCTTTCCTACCTTTTGGTGCCCTTGCTAAGCAAGCTCTGACTGTTACTTCGCCACCAGCAAGGGTTTGTAATAAATCTCATTCAGAGATTCTAATTTCTTTGGACTGTCTCCTCCAAACTCCTGTCCCCAGTCCTCTTGCCAGTATATTTGATTTTTGATACCAAAGGCCCTTATCCAACTCATAACAAGGATTACAAAACCAAGCCCATTTGTCTGATTAAGTTCATAACTGAATGAAAGGAATCTTAAGCGGGTTTTGGCTTCACTGTTACTTCGCCACCAAAAGGAATCTCCATTGATACCTTGGTAGATTAAGCCTTGTAATATGTGTATATATCCTCGTTCCCAGTGTCTCCTTATCGTATATATCCTTTGTATCCACCTGTGCCAGGGTAAAAGGTTCCTTTATCTCATAGCTCCAGAAGGCTGGATAAAAGACCTTACGCCTCTTTTTACCCTTACACATACCATTGCGCCTTAGGATCTTGCCTACCGTACTTTCAGGCACAACTAAACCATATTGCTTAAATAGTAGATAACTGATTCTTCTTTTTCCATAATTTGTCTTTTCTCTTATCTCTATCACTTTCTCTTCAATGCTTTGGCTAATCCTTTTTGGTTGGTGGTGAGGCCTTCTGGATAAATCTTTTAGTCCTTCATCCCCGTGCTTCTGATCTTTAACCATTTCCGAACTACATTCCTGCTTGTGCCCCAAAGCCTTGCAGTTTCCTTTATACTGCCTGTATTAAGATAGGTTTCTATCAGCATCTGCCTTGCCTTCTCCCTGTCTATTTCCCACATCTTTTTGTAAAATATCTCCATGGCCGGTATACCACCTCCTTTTTAAGAAAGGTAAAATAGTGTTGAAGATTGAAGTTTGGTATACCGGCTATTTTAATCACTTTGTTAAATAAATCCTTAAGGGGATGGTAACAATCTCTGTAGCCAAAAACTCCAAACCCTTTACTACTACCCTACTTCCTGTATATAATAAAAAATGCTTTTAAGAGGAAGGGTCTGGAGATTCGGTGACGATATTGATACCGATGTAATCATACCTGCCCGGTATCTAAATACCTCTGATCCTCAGGAGCTGGCACGACATGTGATGGAGGATGCTGACAGGGATTTTCCTTCAAAGGTGAGAAGAGGAGATATTATTGTTGCTGGCAAGAACTTTGGCTGTGGCTCCTCAAGAGAACATGCCCCTATTGCCATAAAGGCTGCTGGCATTCAGGCGGTTATTGCAAAGAGCTTTGCAAGGATATTCTACAGGAATGCCTTTAATATAGGTCTTCCGATCTTTGAATCTCCTGAGGCATCCGATGATATCCAGACAGGAGATGAGATCGAGATAGATGCGGATAATGGGGTGATAAAAAACCTCACGAGAGGTCATCAGTATAAGGCAAGGCCCATTCCACCCTTTATGCAAGAACTGATTCAGGCAGGTGGTCTGATTGAATGGGTTAAGAAGAGGCTTAATAAGTAGTATTCTAAGGAGGAATCCGTTGTGAAGACCTACAATATCGCTGTTATACCAGGAGATGGAACGGGCCCTGAGGTTATAAGGGAGGGTGTAAAGGTCCTTCAGGCCCTCTCCTCAAGGCTTGGGTTTAAACTCAATTTTAATTACTATGATTTTGGTGGGGAGAGGTATCTGAGGACTGGCGAGACCCTTCCGGATAGTGCCATTGATGAATTAAAGAGATACGATGCTATTTATCTTGGAGCAATAGGGCATCCTGATGTGAAGCCCGGTATCCTCGAGAGGGGTATATTGTTGAAGCTCCGATTCGAGCTCGATCAGTATATAAACCTCAGACCAGTGAAGCTCTATCCAGGGGTTGATTGTCCTTTAAAGGATAAGAGGCCAGAGGATATTGATTTTGTTGTGGTGAGAGAGAATACAGAAGGTCTTTATGCTGGTGCCGGAGGTATTCTCAGGAAAGGGACACCCGATGAGGTGGCTATACAGGAATCTATAAATACCAGAAAGGGTGTGGAGAGGTGCATAAGATTTGCCTTTGAGTATTGCAGGAAGAGGAACAAGGCAAAGAAACTCACCCTTTGTGGAAAGACTAATGTCCTCACCTATGCCTTTGACCTCTGGGAAAGGGTCTTCTATGAGGTGGCAAGAGAATATCCTGATATAAAGGTGGATTATGCCCATGTGGATGCCATAACCATGTGGTTTGTGAAGAATCCTGAATGGTTTGATGTCATTGTTACTGACAATATGTTTGGGGATATAATAACCGATCTTGGAGCTATGATACAGGGTGGAATGGGTATAGCTGCTGGTGGGAATATAAATCCTCAGGGTGTCTCTATGTTTGAACCAATAGGGGGTTCTGCTCCGAAATACGCTGGTAAGAATATGATAAACCCCCTTGCAGCTATATGTGCTGGAGGAATGATGCTGGAACACCTTGGGGAACAGAAGGCTTGGGAGCTCCTTGAGAGGGCAGTGATAGAGGTCACATCAAGGCATCTGAAAGGCCTTGCAGCAGGCCAGATGGGATATACAACCACAGAGGTGGGTGACCTCGTGGCAAAATATGTAACGACCTTAGAGGTGTAGTCATGCTGAAGAAAAGGGATTCTTATGTAGTCGCTGTTGTGGGTGCCACAGGTGCAGTGGGAGAAGAGATGGTTCTCATCTTGGAGCAGAGGGACTTCCCTGTTAGGGAATTGAGGCTCTTTGCCTCTGAGAGGTCCATCGGGAAGAAGATAGAGTTCAGAAATAGGGAGATCCCTGTGGAGACCCTTGATGAGGATTCCTTTAAGGGAGTAGATATAGCCCTCTTTTCTGCTGGTGCAGAAAGGTCAAAGATATGGGCACCTGTAGCAGTAAGGTCAGGGTGTGTGGTTATTGATAACTCCAGTCAGTGGAGAATGGATCCCGATGTCCCCCTCGTTGTGCCTGAGGTAAATCCCCAGGATCTCAAGTGGCATAAGGGGATAATAGCGAATCCAAACTGTTCCACAATCCAGATGGTTGTTGTCCTCAAACCCATTCATGATGTGGCAAGGATAAAGAGGATAGTTGTAACCACCTTCCAATCCGTATCAGGGACGGGTAAAAAGGCTATGGATGAGCTTCTCCAGCAGACTGCAGATCTCTTGAATTTCAGGGAGATAAAATGTAATGTCTATCCCCATCAGATTGCCTTTAATCTCCTCCCTCATATTGATAAATTCCTGGAGAATGGATATACAAAGGAAGAGATGAAGATGGTGAATGAGACGAGGAAGATTATGGGTGATCCCTCCATCAGGGTGACTGCCACGACCGTGAGGGTGCCTGTATTTAGATGTCATTGTGAGAGCGTTAATATAGAGACAGAAAAGAAACTGACTGCCAATGATGTCCGGGCAATCCTTGCCGGAGCCCCGGGAGTCGTTGTCTTTGATGCCCCGGAAAAGAATCTCTATCCCCTGCCCATCTACATTGCTGGCAAGGATGAGGTCTATGTGGGCAGAATCAGGGAGGATGAGAGCATCCCTACAGGAATAAATATGTGGATAGTGGCAGATAATCTCAGAAAGGGTGCAGCCCTCAATGCTGTCCAGATAGCAGAGAAACTTATAGAGATGGCCTCCTGAGGGATCTCACAAAATAGATGAAGATAGAGAAGATAGAACTCTCTGGGTTCAAGTCTTTTGCTGAAAAGACGACCATCCATCTCCATCATGGGATTACAGGAATAGTTGGCCCCAATGGGTGTGGAAAGAGCAATATCGTTGATGCCATAAAGTGGCTTCTCGGTGAGCAGAGCGTTAAGTCCCTGAGGGGAGACCGGATGGAGGAGCTTATCTTCAATGGGTCTGCCACAAGGAAGCCCAAGGGAATGGCAGAGGTCTCCCTTTACATATCAGGTCTTCCAACAGCCCTTGATGAGAATGGCTCTAATGGTTCCTCCAGCGGGGTCATCGAGATTACCAGGAGGATATATCGCAGTGGTGATAGTGAATATGCCATAAACAGAAACATCTGCAGGCTCAAAGATATAAAGGAACTTCTTCTGGATACAGGCCTTGATATAAAGAACTATTTTATCCTTGAACAGGAAAGGATCTTCCATCTCGTAAATACAAGACCTGAGGAGAGGAGATTCCTCATCGAGGAGATAGCGGGTGTAATAAAATATAAGGTAAAAAAGGCGGAGGCCCTCCAGAAACTTGAGCAGTCAAAGATAAATCTCCAGAGGATAAATGACATAATTGGCGAGGTGAAGAGACAGCTCAACAGCCTTGAAAGACAGGTAAAAAAGGCTGAGAGATTTAAAAGACTTTCTGAGGAGAGGAGGATAGTAGAGCTTTATCTTGCAAGACTCCAGTTCAATGAACTGAAGGGGGTTTTATCAGGGATCCTTGAGGATCTTAATTCCCTCAAGGCAGAAGAGGCCTCAAAGAGGGCAGCTATAGCCTCAGTGGATAATGTGATCCAGCAAGGCAGACTGGTTCTCTTAGAGAAGGAAAAGAGGTTTAATGCCCTTTACTCAGAACTTGAGGAGAGGGAGAGGAGGATCTCTGAAAAGGAGAAGATCCTCCTTGAAATGGAACTCAAGGCAGAGACATATAAAAGGGAAGGGGAGAGACTGGAATCCGAAAGGGAAGAGAATCTGAAAAGGATTGATGAATTCAGGGCAAAGGTTGATATACTCTCCTCAAAGAGGGGATCCCTTAAAGAGGAGATGGAAGGACTCAAGAGGAGGCTCGAAGAGCTTTCAGGAGAACTCTCCCTTTCGGAGAAGGAGATAACCAGTCTTGAACAGGGACTTGAAGAAAAGAGAAGGTCACTCTTCAGACTCACTGATGAGCTTAATATAAGGACAAATGAGAGGACAAGGCTTCAGGCAATACTGGACTCACTCGAGAAGAGATATTCAGGCCTTGAGAAGGAACTTGAGGAGATGAATCTGAAATTAAAGGATATCGAGATAAAGATAGAGAAGGGCTCAGAGGAGATCAGGTCTTCCTCAGAGGAGATCCTGTCCCTCAGGCAGAGGCGAGATGAGATAGTATCCGAGATAGAGACCCTTGAGGTAGCCATTGAGTCAAAGAGACAGGAACTTCAGGAGACTAAGGAGAGACTTGCCTCAAACATCTCCAGACTTAATTCTTTAAAAGAACTTATCCTTGAGGGAAAGACTCCAGAGTTATTAAAGAAGGCAGAAGACCTCCAGATCTCAGGCCTTCTTTCTGACCTCTTTGATGTCTCTGAAAGATATGAGCGTGCTGTTGAAGGGATACTCGGCGAAAGGATAAACGCCTTTGTCCTTTCTGATCTTGAGGACCTTAAAAAGGCCCTGAGACTTATTAAGGAGCTTGATGGAGAAAGAAGCCCTTTTGCGCATAAGGAATTGCTTATCAATCTCCCTGTTGAGTCTCACTATGAAGTTTCTCTTTCCGATGCCGTCAGGGTTGGAGAGATCCTGAGGGTTCCTGATGAGGGATTCAGAGAGATTATAAATAGGGTACTCAGTTCTGCCCTGATCGTCGGTTCTATTGATGATGCCATAAGGATCAAGAAGGATGGTTATCCCGGTAGGGTGGCTACACCTGACGGAGATGTTATCGATGAAAGTGGTATAGTCTGGTCCGGAAAGGGAAAGGAGGTTTTAAAGAGGAAGAGGGAGATTAAGGAGCTTGAGGGAATTATTGATAATTTAAAGAGAGATATCGAGAAAAAGACCGAGGAGCTCCAGGAGCAGAGGGATAGACTTTCAGAGCTGGAAAAGGAGCTTCGGCATGTAGAGGACCTCATTGATACTGAAGAGGCAAGACTGACGGACCTGAGACATAACCTCGATACCTATCAGCGTGAAAAGGAGAGGGTTGAGAAGAGGATTTCTTATATCCATATTGAAAAGGAGGAGGCCCTTAAAGAAAGGGATAATCTTTCTCGTGAGATTAAAAAGAGGGAACTCGAAATAACCACTCTAAAGGAGAGGAGAAAGGCCCTTGAGTCAGAGATTGAGGGTTTAAGAAATAGTATCTCTGCCCTGAGAGAGCGGATCGGGTCCAAGAGACAGGAATATACAGAGCTGAGGGCTGATCAGGTCAAGGCAACAGAGGCCTATAATTCTCTCGTGAGGGAGATAGAGGGTGCAGACAATAGCATCGGAGAGATTACAAAAAAGAACGAGGAACTCCTGAAGAGGATAGAGGATCTGCACAGAGAAAGGGAGCATCTCCTTGAAATGATAGAGGGGATAAAGAAGGAGATATCAGGATATGTGGAAGAGGTGGCTTCCCTCAGGGATAGGATAGAGCTGGAGAGAGAGGAGATTCAGGAGGAGGGCCAGCGATTAATGGAGATGGAGGAGGGGATAAAGGGTCTCAGGGCTGAGCTTGAAGATCTCCTCAGAAGGATTAATGAGATGGAGGTCCAGAGGGCTGAGATAGCCGTTAAGGTTGAGGGGATAAAAGAGAATATCTCTCTAAATTATGGTGTGAATATAGAGGAAGTGGATGGGGTATTGCCTCCTGATGAGATAGCCCAACTTAAGGAGATGACAGCAGAGGAGCTTTCAGAGAGGCTCATCTCATTGAGAAAGAAGATTGAGGATCTTGGACCTGTAAATCTTGGAACCCTTGAGGAATATGAGGAGCTGAAAGAGAGATTCCGATTTCTTACTTCACAACAGGAGGATCTAACAAAGTCCATCTCAGAGCTTGAGGAGGCAATACAGAAGATTAATGCCACAACAAGGAAGAGGTTGAGAGAGGCCTTTGATGCCCTGAATACCAAGTTTCAGGAGGTCTTCACCTCCCTCTTTGGAGGTGGAAAGGCCTCCCTTGTCTTGACAGATGAGAATAATATCCTTGAAAGTGGTATAGAGATAATAGCCCAGCCACCGGGAAAGAGGCTCCAGAATATAAACCTCCTTTCAGGAGGTGAGAAGGCCCTTACAGCCCTTTCCCTCCTTATAGCGAGTTTTATTATAAAACCTGCACCGCTCTGTGTCCTTGACGAGGTTGATGCACCCCTTGATGACTCCAATATTGAGAGATTTGCCCAGATGATTAAGGAGCTTTCAAGGTCCATCCAATTTATTGTTATAACCCATAATAAGACCACCATCTCCTACTGCGATTACCTCTACGGAGTGACCATGGAAGAGCCCGGGGTCTCAAAGATTATCTCCCTCCAGCTAAGCACTGTTTGAGTGTGTTATAATTTAGCAAGGGATTTTACAAAGGCATGGCCTTTGAGACCTCTAAAAGATGAATTTTTCATTTTTAGGGTGTTCAGAAAAAGATCCCTTAAAGGAGTAGAAGATGGCAAGAGCAGAAATTGGTAACACCGTAAGGGTTCATTACACCGGAAGGCTAAGTGATGGGACCGTCTTTGACACCTCTCTGGGAAGAGAACCTCTTGAATTCACCATAGGAGATGGGAGGCTAATCCCTGGGTTTGAGAAGGCAGTAATAGGTATGAATCCAGGTGAGACAAAGACCGTGATAATTGCACCTGAAGAGGCTTACGGACCCTATCTTGATGAGCTTACTGCTGATGTGGATATCACTCAGTTTCCACCTCATATAAGGCCTGAGGTGGGACTCCATCTGCAGATAAGACAGGAGGATGGTTCTTTTGTGGATGTGGTAATCACAAGGATCTCCGGCACCACCGTAACCCTTGATGCAAATCATCCCCTTGCTGGAAAGGAACTCATCTTTGACATAGAGCTTCTTGAGATCCTTTAGAATGCCCCGTTTTGTTGTTCATGAACATCATGCGAGGCATCTGCACTACGACCTGAGACTGGAGATGGATGGGGTTCTGAAGTCATGGGCTGTGCCAAAGGGCCCTTCCATGGATCCAGCTCAGAAGAGGCTTGCTGTCCAGGTGGATGACCACAGCCTTGATTATGCTGACTTCGAGGGCACAATACCTGAAGGACAGTATGGAGCTGGAAGGGTGATAATATGGGATAGGGGTGAATTCAGACCTGTAAAAGGAGATATAGAGTCAGGAAACCTGGAATTTGAACTTTATGGAGAAAGGCTGAAGGGCCGATTCAGTCTTATAAGGATGAAAAAAGGTGAGAGGAACTGGCTCCTTATTAAGAAAAGGGATGCCTTTTAGAGAAGGGGCTCGGTGATCCGCATCTGTGTTATTGATGATAATCCTCTCATACTGACCACAGTAAAGAGGGCACTTGCGAGGGAGGGTTATGAGGTCTTCACAGTCTCTGATAAGGAGGGCTTTTCTCAGGTCTTAGAAAGGGAGAGATTTGATCTTGTAATAACTGATTTTAATCTTAAGGACTGCACCGGCCTTGATATAAGGGATGAGTTATTGAAAAGGAGTGCTTCTACAAGGATAATTGTTATGACTGGTAAGGAGATTCCTCAGGGTATAGATATACCCTTTATAAGAAAGCCCTTTTCTATAAAGGAATTGAGGAGTCTTGTAGCAGAGATTCTTAGAGATGAGCCTTGATATAGCACTCTTGAGGATCATCAATCTCCATGAGCCTTTATCCCTCCTTGATTCCTTTATGGTCTTTATCACCCATCAGGGAAGGCTTCTCTTAGCTGGTCTCTCAATTCTGGCCATGCTGAAGGAAGGCAAAAAGGCTATTATACCCCTTATAATCTCTCTCATCGTTCTGGGACTTTCAGATGCCACAGGGAATCTCCTCAAGCATATCTTTGAGAGGCCGAGGCCCTTTAATGTTATAGAGGATTTAAGGGTCCTTGTAGGTAGGGGGACTTCTTACTCCTTCCCATCAAATCATGCCCTTAATGCCTTTGCCATAGCCACCGTCCTGGGATATTATTTCAGGTATCTGAGGATACCAGCCTTTTTGATTGCTGGCCTTGTGGGATTATCACGGGTATATGTGGGTGTCCATTATCCTTCTGATGTTATTGGAGGGGCTGTTGTAGGTCTCCTCATTGCCCTTTCTCTTGTTTATGGATTTAATAGATTAAAAGGGGTCTACAGGGATGACCCACTTTCTGCCGGGTTCTATCTCCTCCTCTTTTTTCTTCTTATTGCAAGGCTATTTTATATTGCCTATGGTCCATTAGAGCTGAGTCCTGATGAGGCTCATTACTGGGAATGGTCAAGAAGACCGGACCTTAGTTATTATTCAAAGGGTCCA
>CAMTWD010000088.1:0-8319 GCA_947085365.1 uncultured Nitrospirota bacterium
GAGCTTCTCAGGGATCTCAAGGGTTTCTCCTTTTGCCTCCAAAATGCAAAAGAGGCCTATGGACTTGCACGGGCAAAGGGTTTGGGAGGTCTTGACTTCTCTGCAATATATAGAATATTTAAACCGTAAAAACCTTAACGAAAAGACAAGGAGTTTTAAAGAGAGGGCCTGAAGAATGCCCTCTTTAACTGTTACTTCACCACCACGAAGGGGCTTGAGAAATAAGAAAAATCCCCTCCTTTCCGAAAGAAGACAAACCTCTAACAGATTATCCTCCCCTGATCCTGAAAATCACTGTTACCTCGCCACTGGCAGGGTTGAATCCGAGTCAAAAATTTAAAAAAGATTTGACATTCCATCAAATGTTTGATAGTATTTATTTAGTATAAAAGGCGTCCTTGGACGCCAAAATCTTATAAGGAGGTAAGGAATGGCAGCAAAGAAGAAGGCAGCAAAGAAAAAGACTGTTAAGAAGGCAGCAAAGAAGAAGGCCACTAAGAAGAAGGTAGCTAAGAAGAAGGTAGCTAAGAAAGTAGCTAAGAAGGTGGCAAAGAAGGTAACCAAGAAGAAGGGGGCAAAGAAGAAGGTAAGGGCAACGAGACAGCCTAATCCTGAATTTATGAAGCCCCTTAATGTAAGTCCAGCCCTTGCAAAGATTGTTGGACCTGGCCCCATGCCCAGGACAGAGGTGACGAAGAGATTATGGGCCTACATCAAAAAGAATGGCCTGCAGGACACAATAAATAAGAGGATGATCAACGCTGACGATAACCTGAGGGAGATATTTGAAGGCAGAGATCAGGTATCCATGTTTGAGATGACAAAACTCGTTAACAAGCATCTGAGCTAATGTAAGAGTTAAAGCCACTTTACTGTAATACAAAAAACAGGAAGCCCTTAAAAGTGCTCCTTCCCTCAGAGGTGGTGAGGTAAAAGGAGGGGAAGGAGAATTTTTTTGTATTGGTATACTATGTATATGAACCTCAAGAAGATCCTGATTATTAAACCAAGCTCTCTCGGAGATATCATCCACAGTCTACCCGTGCTTCACTCCCTTAAAAGATGCCTTCCTGAAGCAAGGATCCACTGGGTGGTGGCAAAAAACTTTGCAGAGCTCCTTGACGGACATCCCATGATAGACAGGCTCTGGATTATAGAGAAAGATAGATGGAAAAGACCGTACAAGATATCTTCAACTATCAAAGAATTTGTTGACCTTGGAAGGAGATTAAGAGAAGAGGGGTTTGACCTTGTTATAGATCTGCAGGGTTTACTTAGAAGCGGTCTGATTGCCTTTTTAACAGGTTCTCCATTAAGGATTGGATTTAAAGAGGCAAGAGAGGGAAGCCACCTGTTTTATACCCAAAAGGTAGAAGGTGGGAGGGAGATCCATGCTGTAGAGAGGTATCTTAAAATCGCCTCATATATTGGATGCCCTCCTGATGAGATAGTCTTTCCATTGCCTGTAAATGAAGAGGGACTGAAGACTGAAGGCTTAAGGCTTAAAGAAAGATATGGAGATTATGCTGTGCTTGTTCCTGGTGCAAGGTGGCCCACAAAGAGATGGCCTCCTGAGAGATTTGGTCAGCTTGCAGGATTGCTCCCTTTGAAGAGTATCGTTATTGGCGGAAAGGAGGATATTGGTATCTCTGAGGAGGTTGTTCGTTTCTCAAATGGAAAGGCCATCTCCCTTGCGGGAAAAACAGGTCTTAAGTCCCTTGTGGAGATTATAAGAGGTGCAAGGCTTGTTGTGGGTAATGATTCAGGTCCTATGCATATTGCTCCTGCCCTGGGAATTCCCACCTTTGCCATATTTGGTCCCACAAGTCCCTTAAGAACAGGACCATACGGAAAAAATGCCTTTGTCATAAAGGCAGACCTTGATTGTGCTCCCTGTTTCAGGCGCAGATGCAGGAATACAGCCTGTATGAAATCCCTTCAGGTGGAGGAGGTGCGGTCATTAATAGCTGAATATCTTCATTTATAATAAATAATCAAAGCACAAGGTCCTTAGTTATGCTCACCCTTGATTCAATCCTTGACATAAAGATATATCAGGGCAAAAGGGGCTACAGATTTTCTGTAGATAGTCTCCTCCTCTTTTCCTATGTAAAGGCATCCCGTGCAGAAAGGATATGTGACCTTGGTGCAGGAAGCGGGATAATAGGCCTTCTTCTGGCAAAGAGATATCCTGAATCCAGGGTATATCTTGTGGAATTACAGAAATCCCTGTATGAAAACTGCAAGAGAAACATTGTCATAAATGACCTCAAGGAAAGGGTATTTGCCATAAATGAGGACATAAGAAAAATCGCCTCGCAGGGGTCAAAAGACCTTCAGGACAATAGCTTTGACATAATCGTATCAAATCCACCCTTCAGGAGGCCAAAGACAGGAAAGATAAGCCAGGAAGATGAGAGGGCTATTGCAAGGCATGAGTTAAGGCTTGAGTTAAAGGACCTGCTCAGGGCATCTTTTAGGTTATTAAAAGAGGGGGGAAGACTCTATCTTATATACCTCTCCGAAAGGCTTGTGGAACTCCTTAAGGAACTGAGTCTTTCAGGCCTTGAACCAAAAAGGATAAGATTTGTCCATTCAAAGGCGATGGAACCTGCAAAGATGGTGCTTGTAGAATCAGCAAAGTTGAGAAGGCCTGGATTAATTGTTGAGAAACCCTTTATTATTTATAATGATGATGGTTCCTACTCCCATGAGATGGCCTCAATATACAGAGGTTCTGAAGTCCTTTCTTGATTATCTCTCTGTGGAAAAAGGTCTCTCAAAAAATACTATTGAATCCTACGGAAGGGACCTAAAAAGATTCCTCCTCTTTTTAAAAGGGCGTGGAGGTTACAGTGCCAAGCCATTTACGAAAAGGGATATTATCAAATTCGTAGACAGACTCAGAAATGAAGGCCGTAATACCTCCACCATAGCAAGATACATCTCCTCCATAAGGTCATTCTGCAGGTATCTTATCCTTGAAAGATTAATAGAGGAGGACCCTTCAGAAGATCTTGAAACACCTAAAAGGTGGCTGAGGCTCCCAAAGGCCCTTCCGCTTCAGGACATAATATCCCTTCTGGAGCAACAGTCAGATTCGAGATTTTATTTAAGGGATAGGGCGATGCTTGAGCTAATGTATGCCTGTGGTCTCAGGGTCAGTGAGATAATCTTCCTCAAGATGGAGGACCTAAAGTTTGATGCAGGTTTCATAAGGGTAAGGGGCAAGGGGTCAAAGGAGAGGATAGTTCCTGTAAGTGAAAGGGCAATGGCATTCGTCAAGAGGTATATCGAAGGACTGAGACCTGAATTGCTTAAAAATCCTTCCGAAGATGTGGTCTTTCTTTCCAACAGGGGCAGGGCGATGACGAGACAGAGGTTCTGGCAGGCGCTGAAATTCTATGGAAGACGGGCAGGTATTGACCTATCACCCCATGTGCTGAGGCATTCCTTTGCAACTCATATGCTCGAAGGAGGTGCAGATCTGAGATCCCTTCAGAAGATGCTCGGACATTCTGATATCTCAACAACACAGATATACACCAAGGTAACGACAGATAAAATTAAAAAGACCTATCTGAAATACCATCCCAGGGCCTAAGACCCGGTATCCTTTATCGCCTCACCCCAGAATTTTGGCAGGACAAAAGAAGCACGATGTATCTCGTGGGTATAATACTTAGTCTCTGGGACCATCTCCCTTACAGGCACGGCCGGATCTCCCAAGGCAGAACGGATCACAAAGGCACTATCTCCTCCAAAGGAGGGTATATTCGTCCTGTAACAGGATATCTTATCCCCTGAATAGACCTCCCTAAATGTGGCATAGCATGCCTCAAGTATATTCTTCATGGTAAAGGGGGCTCCTGCCTGCTGGACAACAACCCCTTCTGGCACAAGCCTTTTAAGAAGCTGGTGGAATTCCTTTCCAAAAAGGGAGTGGGAGAGCTCCAGTGGTCTATCCGATGATATATCAGGGTCAGTGGAATCAACTATAACGAGATCAAAGGTCTTTCCTTCCTCTGCATATTGCTTGACTATCTTAAAGGCATCTACATGATGAATTGTGATACGCTCCGTTGAAGAGGGAAGTATTTCTGGAAAGTATTCCTTAACAATCTCTGTTACCCTCTTGTCTATGTCAGCAATAACTACCTCCTCCACCTCTTTATATTTAAGAACCTCCCGTGCTGCACCCAGATCACCCCCTCCACATATAAGAACCCTTTTGAGTCTTCCCTCGGAAAAGAGCTGGGCAGGGATATGGACAAGGGCTTCATGATATATAAATTCATCCTTCAGGGTGAACTGCATAATACCATTTATGAAGAGTATCCTCTTCCAGAGAGGATTTTCAAGGACAAGAAGGCTCTGAAGCCCCTTCTCAGAATGAAGGACTCTTCCATCATAAAGATGATAATAGCCATTATGAATCCTCTCACCCAAGAGATATCTTACCCCTCCTTCACCATGGATAGCCCTTTCCATTATATTCATCTTTCCACCTCCTTCAAAGACTGGTATCCCTCTCTCTTCGCCCCTCACCAGGGGCTTATCTATTTGGGCCTGGATGGATTAAGTCAATCTTCAGAAGAGCTCTCCAGACCCTTCAGATACTCCTCCCATTCAATGGGGAGAAGGTATTTCTTCTTTGTATTACACTCCTTACATGCCGGAACCAGATTTGGCTTCTCTGACCGCCCACCCCTTACAAGGGGGATGAGATGATCCATCGTCAGTTCAGAGGGTTTGAATCTCCTTCCACAATAATAACACCTTCCCTGCTGAATCTTCCTCCTCCACCAGGGGGTCTTCCTTAGTGCCCTTGCCCTTGCCTTCTCCCTTTTTATCTCCTCCTGAGAAACCTCAATAATAAACCTATGAGACATCTGTGAGCTCATCCCATAAGACTGTGCGGTTTCTTCCGCTCTGTTTTGCATAATAAAGGGCCTTGTCTGCCCTCTCAATAAGGACTGCCTTTGGTATTCTCTCTGAGCTCGAAGATGTTGCTATCCCTATACTCAATGTTACCTTTATATTAGTTCCCCTGTAAGAAAACTTACAGGATTCCACATCCCTTCTCAATCTCTCGGCAATCTTCTTTGCGTCATTCAGGAGGCTATCTATTAATATAATAGCAAATTCCTCTCCACCATATCTTGCAGCGATATCTGTTGAACGAAGGGTATCCTTAATTATACCTGCCACCCCCTTAAGGACTGCATCCCCTGCTGGATGTCCATAGGTATCATTTATCTTTTTAAAGAAGTCTATGTCACAGAGACAGAGGGAGAGGGGTCTACCAGATCTCTCATGCCTTTTGAGTTCTCTGTCGAGCTCCTCATGGAATTTCCTGTGATTGAATAAACCAGTGAGACCATCAGTTGTGGCCATGTTTTTGACCTCTTCATAAAGCTTTGCATTCTTTAAGGCAATTGCTGCCTGGTTTGCATAAACCCTCATAACCTCTATCAGCTCCTGCCTGTAGGCATCAGGTCTATCTGAAAGCATAACTATCAAACCCAGCAGTTCGTGCTCATACCATAGAGGAATCGCCAGAAGGGACTTTGCGTTTTCTGCCTGAAAAGGCAGATAAGTAAAGTCCTCTTTGTTACCCCATCTTTTAATCTCCGGAAGGTAAAGATACTTTTTATCTTCTGAGATAAGACTGTAAAAGGGATTTGAAATCACAAAATTTGGTTTTATCTGGATCCCAATCTCTGATCCCTCAGGAACCTTAATCCTTGCTATTCTGAATCTCTCACTCTCTTTTAAGATAAAGGCTACGGTGGAGGAAGGTGATATACTATGGCAGCTCTCTATAATCTCATCAATAAGAAATAGGAGGGAATCATCACGGCAACCCATCCCTCCATCCTTGTCTTCCTCCCTCAACATTTCCCTCTCAAAGAAAGGCTTAGGGCTCCCCACATTCAAAGGTTTTGTAAGCCTTGCTGTCTTTTCCTGAAGAAGTCTTATTATCTTCTCTGATCTCTCAATCTGAAAACTCCTTAACTCCCTCGTGATGGTAAGGGAGAGAAGGCTTGCAAATCTTTCTGCGATCTCCACATCCCGCTCATAAAAGGCATGCCTTCTTACACTATCAATTGCAAGTACCCCCGAGATCACCTTCCTCTCCATCACAGGGACTGCCAAGAGGGTGTTGATCTCGTAGTTAGAGGCATAACCAGGCGTCAGGCCCTTTGAATCAAAGGTGACCAGCCTGGGTATCCCCTCCTCCGCCACACGCTGGATTATCCCTGTCTTAAAGATTACTGGCCCCCTTAGTGGCGAAAGTGACAGTTCTGTGCTGATCCTGAGATTTAGGGGCCTTTCAGGATTATCTACGGAGATCTCGAAGAGATGAACGCCGTCTGCATATAATGAATCCTTTATAATGTGCAATAACTCAGAAAGTTCCCTTTCGCAAATCTCTGCATGTTGCAGTGCGTGATCAATAAAATCCTCCTCCTCCAGTGAGTCGTTATACAGTGCAGCCTTATACCTTATCCTCCTTAAGGACTCTTCTGCCTCCCTTTTCTTATTCTTTAGTATTCTTGTAAGATAGTGACTCATCACGCCTGATATAAGGAGGGTAATATTAAAAATTATCTCAAAGGTATCACCTGAAAGAATATGACGGATTTCAGTGAGGGGTATAAGAAAAAAGACAAGCATGAAGAGTTTTAATTCAAACATTATCCCTGCAAAAACCATTAAGGGGATATAGAGGAGATGAAGCCAGCTAAATGTTACCTTCGCCCCTAAATATGATGTGGTATGGATAAAAGTGGCCAGAAGGATGATAATCGCTGAAGTAATCTCATATTTAGTGGCAAAGGTAAGAGTTGGAGGCTTCCGTCTTTTTAAAAACAACCTCTCAATAATGAGAAATGCCAATAGGGATATACTATAGAGCCTGAAAGGAGTGGGATATTTTGAAACAAACCCAGTTATAAGAGCAAGGATAGGTAATAAAAGAAGTAAAGGAATAAGGAGATCCCTTATTCCTGCAGTCTGCCTCTCTTTATCTCCTCTTCTCTGTAAAACCTTTTGTATTGGATCTCCCATTCAGGACTGCCTTCAACAAGCTTCTTCGATAAGGCTTGGAGCTTCTTTCTTACCACCCTGTCTATCTCCTCACCAACCTTCAACTCTTCTACAATAGACCTCCTGATCTCCTTCCTTACTATACCATCATCTTCTTTTAACCTTATTAGATTCTTTTGAAGGAGTCCGTTAAGGACGAGATTGCTTATATGAATAATCTTCTCATCTGAGAGACTCACTCTTTCTTCGCCACCTTATAGGATAATGTTTCTCTCTTTTACAAGCTTCTGTTTTGTGAGTTCAAAGAGTTTCCTGTAATCAAGTCTTCCTTTCTCAATTTCAGACTCGTATTTTTTTAATATCTCCCTTACCTCTTCGTTCAACCTGTCCTCCACCATCAGCTCTTCAAGTATAATCTTCTCTGTTACCTCAAGGAGTGTCTCCTCAGGTGCAAGGGGCTCCACCAACTCCTTCAAAAGCAGATTCTTTATAATCCTTCTGGCAATTGGCCGTATCCAGGACTTTGGTATCCTCATTTTTCCACAAAGGCAAGGAGTGCTATATTCCTTGCCCTTTTAATAGCTGTTGTAAGCTCTCTCTGATGCTTGGCACAGGTGCCCGTCATCCTCCTTGGCAGGATCTTCCCCCTTTCAGTGGTATAATTCTTAAGGGTCTTTACATCCTTGTAATCAATAAAGGGCACCTTTTCTGCACAAAACCTGCAAAACTTCTTTTTCTGCTGAAATCTCTTCTGCACCTTATTTACCTCCAGCTTTTACTTCATCCTAATTTCAAAATGGTTCTATATCCGTCACCTCATCAGGAGGTGCAATATCCTCCTCCGCCTGGGTGTCAGCCTTTGGACCTCCCAGAAATTTTATAGAACTCGCCACAACCTCAAACTTTGACCTCTGCTGGCCATTTGACTCCCATTTCCTCTCCTGGAGCCTTCCCTCTACAAGGATCTTCCTGCCCTTGTTAAGATATTGATTGCAGGTCTCTGCCTGCTTTCCGAAGACCACAGTATCTATAAAAAGGGTCTCTTCCCTTAAATCATTGCCTATCTTAAATCGTGAATTCACTGCCAGTCTTAGTGTTGCCACTGCAACTCCAGAAGGTGTATATCGGAGCTCCGGGTCCTTTGTGAGATTGCCTATAAGGATAATCCTGTTATACATTAAAACAGTTACTCTCCTTTTAGTTTCGATTATGGCGAAGTAACAGTAGTAGCCGTTGCTGCCTCTTGGGATGCATCCTTTGCCTGGA
>CAMTWD010000089.1:0-9196 GCA_947085365.1 uncultured Nitrospirota bacterium
GACAAAAAAGAAATAATTCTTTATTCTTTCTTCAGCCTTCAGCCTAAAGCCTTAAGCCTATCTTCAGTGTCGCCACTAAACTGAGTTTCTATATCCTTCAATAATCCTTGTGCATATACCGTGAAGCATATTTAATTCCCAATCAGTAAGGCCTGACCTCTTAAGAAGGAAACTCATATTCTGCATGATCTTCCTCTGGAGGTCCCTATCACCCCTCGGTATATATCCCAGTTTTAAAAGTGCCTCTTCTATCCTCTTTAACAGGATGTCAATATCTTCGTAACTGACAAGCCTTAAAGAGGGGAGCTCGATTTTATCATCCTCATCTGTTCTTGACAGCTCATAGGCAACGAGAAGTACTGCCTGACTGAGGTTCAGTGAAGGCGCAATCTTTGAGGTCTTAATCGTCATGAGAAAACCACAGGCCCTCACCTCTTCATTAAGAAGGCCTTTATCCTCTCTTCCAAATAATATAGCAACCCTGTTACCTGAAGCCACCTCCTTGATCCTCTTTACACCCTCCTCAACAGGAAGGATAACACCTCTCCTCTTACCTGTTCTTGTAGTGGTACCCACCACAAGGGCCTTATCAGAAATAGCCTCCCTAAGGGTCTTGGATATGCCAGCCCGTTTCAGGACATCAATGGCTCCTGCTGCCAGCCACCTTGCCTCAGAATCTTCAAGAAATCCTCTGATCCTTTCTCTGTCAAAGATATCCATCCCCACTTGGTGACGAGGTAACATCTGGGGGTCGCACAGGGGGAAACTTTGTTTCCCCGTGTGTACCCCCAACAGTTGGGGATTTACCAGATGGAGGTTATTGAATCCCATATTCTTTATGGCCCTTGCAGAGGCGCCGATATTACCTGGCTCCTTTGGTTCTACAAGGATAAAGTGGATGTTATCCTTCCAGCTTGCCACCTTTGATGAAAGGTTACATCGCCACTGGCTTATGATGTGAATATAATCTCAAGCTGTTCTGTCTCCTCCCGTGGAAATTCTATGGGATATTTGCAGTCAAAGCAGGCGGTGCAGAAATCCTGAGGATTCTTAACTGTTGAGAGAAGTCCTTCAAGGCTAAGATACTGAAGGCTTGTGGCTGTTATATATTTCTTTATCTCCTCCACAAGGTGGGTTGAGGCAATAAGCTCCTGTCTTGTGGGGGTATCTATTCCATAAAAACATGGCCCAATAGTTGGGGGAGAACTTATCTTCAGATGGACCTCCTTCGCACCTCCACCTTCAAAAAGCATCTTCACTATCTTTTTGCTTGTTGTCCCCCTCACGATGGAATCATCAACAACAATCACCCTCCTGCCTTCAAGGACATCCCTAATGGGATTGAGTTTTATCTTCACTCCAAAATGCCTTATTGATTGTTTTGGTTCTATGAAGGTCCTTCCAACATAATGATTCCTTACCAGTCCAAAATTAAAGGGTATCCCGCTGGCCTCTGCAAATCCCAGGGCTGCTGGCACTCCAGAATCAGGCACTGGAATAACTACATCAGCCTCAGTGAAGGATTCCTTTGCAAGCTGTCTGCCGAGGGCCTTTCTTACGCTATCAACCCCCTGACCTCCAAATATCCGGCTATCAGGTCTTGAGAAATATATAAATTCGAAGATACAAAAAGACCGTCTCGGGGCATAAAGGATCTTACTGGAGCTGAGCCCCTCTTCATTTATAACAAGCATCTCACCAGGTTCTATATCCCTCACATATCTTGCACCTATAAGGTCAAAGGCACAGGTCTCAGAGGCTACCACATAAGCTCCGTCAAATATACCAAGGCTTAATGGCCTCACCCCATAAGGATCTCTTATGGCAATGAGTTCCTTTTCTGTCATAAGGAGGAGGCTGAAGGCCCCTGATATCTTCTGGGTAGCAGAGATAATCCTTTCGTGAAGGGAGCCATCCCTTGAATGGGCTATAAGATGGATTATTACCTCGCTATCAGAGGTTGACTGAAATATAGCCCCATCCCTTTCAAGTTGCTTTCTCAATTCATAGGCATTAACGAGATTCCCGTTATGGGCAAGGGCTATGGTGCCAAGGGAGAAAGTTGCTACAATGGGTTGAACATTCTTGAGAAAACTTCCACCTGCTGTGGAGTATCTATTATGACCTATAGCAATGTGTCCAGGAAGTTTCTTCAGCCTCTTCTCAGTGAATATATCTGCTACAAGGCCAAGGGCCTTCTCATAATAGATCTGTTTCCCATCAGAGGAACATATCCCCGCACCCTCCTGCCCCCTGTGCTGTAATGCATAAAGTCCGAGATATGTGAGGTTTGATGCCTCGGGATGTCCGTATATACCAAAGATCCCGCACTCCTCATGAGGTGCGAGCCTTCTTGCTAAAGAGAATCTCTTTCTCACCATTATCCCAAGAGTTCCTTTAAAGAATTCTTATATACCTTTGTGAGCTCTGAAAGATTGAGGTCTATAAGGAATCTATCCCTGTATTTAATCTTCAATCTATCACCCCTCACATATCCAACAGGATAACAGGATATCCCTGAGGAAGAGGCCAGATCCATAATCTGAGCAATCTTTACATCCTGGGCAGTTACCACAAATCTTCCCGAAGTCTCTCCAAAGAGAAGGCTGTCAGGTCTGATACGATAAAAATCAGGGTCTTCAAAGGATATCTCGGCACCGATATTGCCGTATATACAACACTCTGCAAGGCAAACAGAAAGACCACCTTCGGAGCAGTCATGACAGGACTCGATCAATCCCCTCTTTATAAGCTCAAGGATGAGCTGAATAACCCTCTTTTCTTTGTAGATATCAATGGATGGTGGCAATCCCCTTTCAAGGCCGTGAAGGAGGCTCAGATATTCTGTACCTCCCAGGTCATCCTGTGTATCCCCCAGAATCAGGATCCTAAGACCCTCTTTAAAACCTAATTCCTTTCTCAGGGACAGGTCCTCAAGAAGTCCTACCATTGCTATTGTAGGGGTAGGGTATATAGCCTTACCCTTTGTTTCATTGTAAAAACTTACATTACCCGATACAACCGGGGTCTCTAAAACCCTGCAGGCCTCAGAGATACCCTTTATTGCCTGAACAAATTGCCACATCACCTCTGGTTTTTCAGGATTTCCAAAATTCAGATTATCGGTAACAGCCATTGGTCTTGCACCAACGGATGCCACATTACGGGCTGCCTCAGCCACTGCAAGCATGGCCCCTCTGTAAGGGTCAAGATAGCAATAGCGGGAATTACAATCAGTAGATATAGCAATAGCCTTTTTTGTCCCCTTTATTCTTATAAGGGCTGCATCTCCGCCAGGCCTCACAACAGTATTCGTCCTCACCATATAGTCATACTGTTCCCAGACCAGCTCCTTGGAGGCAATATTTGGTGAGGAGAGGAGTTTTAAGAGGACCTCATTAAAATCAGAAGGTATTGGGATCTCTCTCAACTCAAGCCTGTTTAATTCCTCCTGTTCAGCGGGTCTTCTCTGGGGCCTATCATAACGGGGGGCCTCTTGGGATATCTTCTTTGCAGGTATCTCAGCCACCACCTCTCCATGCCATTTAACCCTGAGCATGCCATCATCAGTTACCCTTCCAATAACAACGGCATCAAGCCCCCACTTCCTGAAGATCTCCAGAAGCTCCTTCTCCCTACCCGCCTTTGCCACAATCAGCATCCTTTCCTGACTCTCACTGAGCATAATCTCATAGGGGGTCATCCCTTCTTCCCTTAAAGGAACCTTTTCGAGCTCCAGCTCAATTCCTGTGCCAGCCCTTCCCGCCATTTCAGAGGAAGAAGAGGTCAGTCCAGCACCACCCATATCCTGAATCCCTGCTATAAGATCCTTTGACATTGCCTCAAGACAGGCCTCCAGAAGAAGCTTCTCTGTAAAGGGATCCCCTACCTGGACATTCGGTTTTTTCTGCTGGGCATCATCTGTAAATTCCTCAGAGGCCATTGTCACACCGTGAATGCCATCCCTGCCCGTCTTTGAACCTACATAAATAACGGGATTGCCAACTCCCTCTGCCCTTCCCCTGAAGATCTTTGACTTCTTTGCAATTCCAAGGTTGAAGACATTTACAAGGATGTTCCCATTGTAACAGGGGTGAAAGTATATCTCACCCCCAACAGTGGGCACTCCAATACAATTCCCATATCCAGCAATCCCAGAGACGACTCCATGAAAGAGGTGCTTCTGATAGGGGTCTGAGGGATCGCCAAATCTCAAAGAGTTGAGACTTGCAATCGGTCTTGCACCCATGGTGAAGATATCCCTGAGGATTCCTCCCACCCCTGTAGCAGCTCCCTGATAGGGTTCAATATAGGAGGGATGATTGTGGGACTCCATCTTGAAGACCGCAGCCAGGCCATCACCTATGTCTATCACACCTGCATTCTCGCCAGGGCCCTGAATCACCCATGGAGCCTCTGTGGGGAAATGTCTGAAGTGGAGCCTTGAACTCTTGTAGGAGCAATGTTCAGACCACATTACAGAAAATATTCCCAGTTCAGTGAATGTTGGGGGTCTGCCGAGGATCTCCAGTATCTTCTGATACTCCTCCTCGGTAAGTCCATGCTCCCGTATAAGCTCTTCTGTTATCTCAGGTTCTTTCATTAAAAAGGATGATTAAAGAGGATTTAGCTATTCTATTTATTTTAACATATGGAGTCTCTTAGTGGCGAAGTAACCGTAGAAATCTCCTCTTACCAACCCTGAAGATATATTCCCCTGGAGCCAATCTTAAGTCAGGGTCTTTGATGACCTGACCGTCTATCTCCACAGCTCCCTGAGTTATGAGACGCCTTGCCTCTGAGGTGCTCTTTACAAGACCTGCCTCCTTCATAATCTTTGGGACATAAATCTCCCCATCCGTAGAAATAGAGTAAACAGGAATATCCTCGGGAAGACCCTTTTCCCTGAAGACCTTCTCAAAATGTTCCTTTGCCCTTTCAGCAAGGGCCTTCCCGTGATATCGCTCCACGATCTCAAAGGCGAGCCTCTCCTTTGCCTCCATGGGATGGACCCTTCCATCCTTTATTCCCCTCTTTAGATCCTCAAGTTCTTCATTGGATATATGACTGAGAAGCTCATAATAGCGTATCATTAATTCGTCACTTATGGACATCAACTTCCCGAACATATCCTCAGGAGGTTCATTTATTCCAATATAATTACCAAGGCTCTTGGACATCTTTTTTACCCCATCAGTTCCCTCAAGAAGTGGCATAGTGATGAGAACCTGCGGCTCCTGACCATATTCCTTTTGGAGTTCCCTTCCCACAACAAGATTAAACTTCTGATCTGTTCCTCCGAGCTCCACATCTGCCTTAAGGACCACCGAGTCATAACCCTGTATAAGGGGATATATAAATTCATGGATACTTATGGGTGACTGAGCGAGAAATCTTGTCTTGAAGTCATCCCTCTCGAGCATCCTTGCTACTGTGTAATGAGAGGCGAGCCTTATGATATCCTCGGCTGTCATCCTTGAAAACCACCGGGAATTGAACTCCACAACAGTCTTTTCTGGATCGAGTATCTTAAATATCTGCTCCCTGTAGGTCTTTGCATTTTCCATAACCTCTTCCTTTGTAAGGGGCCTTCTTGTCTCGCTCTTACCGGAAGGGTCACCAATCATGCCAGTAAAATCCCCGATCAAAAAGACTACCCTGTGCCCCAGCTCCTGGAACTGTCTCATCTTTTCAAGTAGCACTGTATGACCAAGGTGTATGTCTGGTGCCGTGGGATCAAAACCAGCCTTTATGGTTAGGGGGACCCCTGTCTTGTAAGCCCTCTCAAGTTTCTGAAGTAGTTCCTGAGGCTGGATGATCTCCACCGCACCCCTTTTAATGATCTCAAGCTGTCTTTCTGGTGATAGCATAGGGTATTATAAAATAAATGGTTCGGGACCCTTCAAGGATTCTTGCCATAACCATAGGTGATCCTGGCGGGATAGGGCCAGAGGTATCCCTGAAGGCAATCCTTGAGCTTAAAAAGGGTGGTGATGTAAGGGGGGCAGGATTTATACCCCTTCTCATTGGAGATAGGATTGTTATTGACTCTGTCCTGAGGCTCCTTAAATCCAACTGTTACCTCGCCACTAAGTACTGTAAAGGGTTCATAGAAGAATCGCTAAGATTTATAAATCTGAAAGACCTGAGGTGGCGAAGTAACAGTCTTGAGGATTCCTTACTTAGTGGCGAGGTAACAGTTGAGGAAGAGGGTATCTACTGTCTGGATCCAGAGATCCTTAAGGGATTCAAAAAGGGGATGGCAACAGAGGAGGGTGGTCACGCCTCTGTGCATTATATAAAGATTGCCACAGAGCTTGCCATGGCTAAAAAGGTTCATGCCATTGTGACTGCGCCCATCTCCAAGAGGTCATTAAATTTAGCGGGATACAGATGGCCTGGGCATACAGAGATGCTCAAAGACCTCACGGGTGCCGAGGATGTAGCCATGATGTTTTTTGCATCTTCAGTCAAGCCATTTAATACTGACCTCAAATTGATCCTCACCACAATCCATGTCCCTTTAAGGGAAGTACCCCAACTTATAACAGAAGAGAGGGTTTTCAAGACAATCCTCTTTGCAAAAAGGGGAGCCCTCATGTTTGGTATTGAGGATCCGAGGATTGGTGTTAGCGGTCTAAATCCCCATGCCTCTGAAGAGGGGCTCTTTGGCGATGAAGAACAAAGGGCCATATCGCCAGCTATTAAAAGGGCCCAGCTTGCAGGGATAAAGGCAACAGGCCCTTTTCCTCCGGATGTGATATTTTATAAGGCAGTGCACGGAGAATTTGATATAGTGGTAAGTATGTATCATGACCAGGGTCTTGCACCTTTAAAGCTCCTTGCCTTCAAAAATGCCGTGAATATCACTGTAGGACTGCCCATAATCAGGACATCCCCTGACCACGGCACTGCCTATGATATAGCCTGGAAGGGCGTAGCAGATCCCTCAAGTATGGCAGAGGCAATAAAGACAGCCCTGAGACTTCTGCCACCGTCTTAGTGGCGAAGGAACAGTTCAGTGGCGAAGTAACAATGATTTCTCTATTTCATGGAGGACCATATTCTTTATTACTTCTGGTTCTCTTATCCCTGTTATATCAAGCCATCTTATATCAGGTTCTTTCTTAAACCATGTGAACTGCCTCTTTGCGTAGAGTTTTGTCCTCTTCTTTATTAATCTCACGGCCTCCCCAAGCACCATCTCGCCCTTAATATATCCGATGAGCTCCTTATAACCAATAGCCTGGAGGACCGTCCTTGAAGGATTCTTCTGTAAAAGTCCCCTCACCTCCTCTATCAACCCCTCGTCTATCATCCTATCAACCCTCTCCTCTATAAGTCTGTAGAGTTCTGATCTATCTCTTGATAAACCGATCTTTATAAAATTATAGGGCAGTGGCTCTGTGGACCTCTTCTGGATCTCTGATATGGGATGTCCCATCCTGAGACATACCTCGATTGCCCTTATAAGCCTCCTCCTGTCTGATGGCATAATCCTTGAGGCAGCTTCAGGGTCAAGGTCCCTCAAATACTGATAAAGATAGCCAGGGGTTTCATCCTCCCTTCTATTTAATCCTTCCCGTAAACCCCAGTCTGCCGAAACAGCCTTACAGAGACCCTTTGTCATTGCCCTGATGTAAAGACCTGTCCCGCCCACCACTAAGGGGATTTTACCCTCACCGTGAAGGGAATCTATAATCCTTTTTACCTCCTCGATATATCTGCCAGTACTGAATTCCTCTGATGGATCACATATGTCTATCATGTGGTGTTTTACGATTCTTCTTAATTGCTGAGAGGGTTTTGCTGTGCCAATATCCATACCCCTGTAAATCTGCATGGAATCAGCACTTATGATCTCTGTCTTCAGTTCCTTTGCAAGGAGTATGGAGACCTCTGTCTTTCCAACACAGGTAGGTCCAAGGAGGATTATCACATAATGCATAGTATATATTAAAACTTATCTGGCCGGACCTTCACTAAACTGCTACTTCGCCACCAAGTTTAGTGGTGAGGTAACAGGAGGGGTGATATTTTTAAAAAAAGCGGGCAGGCAGGGGGGCGCCTGCCCGAAAGAGGGGGGAGGATTATATGAAGAGGCTGGTATTAGCCTCGAGGGCAAACTCTACAAATTTATCAGCATCTGCCACCTCCACGCCATCTATAAGGTCTTCCTTTTTATAGCCAAGCATCTGCATTGTAGCTGAGCAGGCCACGAGCTTCACCCCTGCATCCTTTGCCATCTGGAGCATCTCTGGAAGAGTTGCCCATTTGATACTTTTTATGAGTTCTGGAAGGATCTCCATACCCTGAGGTGGTGCTATATTTTTGTTATGCTCCTTATGAAGGACATTTAAACCTCCGAAGGCAAAGAATATCCTTACCTCGGTGTCAAGGGTAGCAGCAGTTGAGGCAATTACCAAGGCTGCATAGGCCTTATCAAGGGTTCCGCTTCCGAGAACTATTGCCATCTTCCTTTTTTTCATAAATTACCTCCTGATCGAACTTAATCCCTTCCAGCAAGGCTGGTTTATTATAATAACATTTATCAATAAATTTCGCAACCATGCAATTAATCCTAATCTTGACAATGATTTTTGATATTTTTTATGCCTTTTGGGGCATAAAAATAATTTGGAGGTGGACGGAGATGAAAGGATTAAGATTCTTTTTGCTGGGATCATTCTTTCTGTTACTTTTGGGTGCCTGTGCACCACCAACCATCGTGAAAGTGCAACCCCCAGATTATGCTCCCACCTTTAATGTCGTCTCAGGGAAGCTTTCTCAGGACCTTGGCATTAAAACCGCCCTTCTTGCTCCACAGGGTGAAATCAAGACATTGCCTTTATTAAGGCCTCAACCACTGCCTCAAAGTGGTCTTTTGGGATTATTAATCCAACCGCAGCAACAAAAGGCTCTAAAGCCAGAATCACTATGAGATTCTTGCACCTCGGAGGTGCAGGTTTATCCCACAGTTTTTCTTGCAAAGCATGGATTAGCCTTTCTTAGTTCTGTATATTAAGGTTCATGGGCTTCCTCCTTTCTTGTTTAGTAGATGCAACATATATTCTAAAGGGGGGAGCCCACCACTGCTACTTCGCCACTTTAAGTGAAGAATTCTTCTTAAGATCTCCTTTGCCTGTTTTTCATCTTCTGGGACAATTGGTGGCGAGGTAACAGTTTAGTGGCGAGA
>CAMTWD010000090.1:0-4039 GCA_947085365.1 uncultured Nitrospirota bacterium
CGAGAGAGTCCCTGTTTTCTATTCCCTCTCCCCTTTGGGGAGAGAGTCCCTATTTTCTTATTCCCTCTCCCCTTTGGGGAGAGGGCGAGGGTGAGGGGGATAGTGAGGGTGAAGGAGCAAGTTGGAAGGATAACCTTAATGGTTATTCTTCACCCTCACCCTTTCCCTCTCCCATCAAGGGAGAGGGGACTATTGGGGAATTTCTATCTCTATTTTTCGGTATTATCCCCTCTTCTTTATAAGCTCAAGCATCTCTTCACGGGTAGATTGTCTTGTCCTGAAGAGCCCCCGAACCGCAGAGGTTACGGTCCTTGCCCCAGGTTTTTTAATACCCCTCATGCTAAGGCAGAGGTGCTCTGCATCAATAACAACCATGGCACCTTTTGGTTTCAGCCTCTCCATGAGGAGGTCTGCAAGCTGGCTTGTCAGCCTTTCCTGAACCTGTGGTCTCTTAGCAAGAATCTCAAGGGCCTTTGCCAGTTCACTGAGACCCACTATCCTTCCTGCTGGGATATAGGCGATGTGGGCAATCCCGATAAAGGGAAGGAGGTGGTGTTCACATATGGAATAAAAAGGTATATCCTTCAGGAGCACCATCTCGTCGTGGCTTTCACCCTCAATGGGTTTGAGGATTTCTTCTGCAGAGGCCTTCAGGCCTTCAAAGAGCTCTTCATACATCTTTGCCACCCTTTCAGGTGTATCCCTGAGGCCAGGTCTTGAGGGATCCTCTCCAATTCCTTCAAGAATGAGTCTTACACCCTCTTTGATCTTTTCCCGATCCACAGTATATTACCTCCTTCTCCGTTACGATTATATCAACCCTTCTGTCGTGAGCCTCTATTGGTATCTCCTTCAGGAGCTGTTCATCATAGGCAAGTCCTACCAGAGGGATAGGCCTTCTCAGGCCTGATAGGAGTTTATCATAATAGCCTGCACCGTAGCCAATCCTTCCACCCCTTCTGTCAAAGGCAATCCCGGGTATTATTATAATATCTGAAAGGTTTAAATCTCTTAATGGTGCTGTAGGAGCTGGCTCAGGTATCCCCATATATCCTTTTTGAAGCTCCTGAAGGGATCTAATCTCTCTTATCTCGAGCTCCCTGATGGAAGGATTTACCCTTGGAAGAAGGGTTCTGCGTCCAGTATTGAGGAGATATTCTATAAGCCTGAAGGTATCAACCTCTGACCTGAAGGAGGCATAACAGAGGACAACCCCTGCAGTTTGAAATTCCCTGAGGGATATTAATCTCTGAAATATAAGCTGGTTCTTCTCCTCTCTTTCAGTAAGGCTCAGAGACTCCCTTCTCTTTAAGGCAATTCTTCTCAATAAGGATTTATCCATTAACAGTCTCAGCAACTCTCACTTCGCCACCTTTTTAAGCCTCTCTTTTATAGTCCTTATTTCCTCCACAGCCTTTTTTGAAAGGTCGTAGGGTGATACACCCTTTATGTCAGCCTCCATAATCTCATGATTGAATTCTATGAATCCCAGAATCTCCAGATCCCCTACACTTTTAATGATAAACTCCTTATCTTCTTCGTTTCTGATCTTATTGCCAACGACGAAGACCCTTTTCACTCCAAGGTCTCTTGCCATCTCTTTAACAGTGAGGGCCGTCTGAATACTCCTTGAACCAGGTTCAACGACCACTATAAAGGCATCAACTCCCTCTGCGGTCCCCCTTGTAAGATGCTCTATACCTGCCTCCATATCGACAATTACGACCTCGTCTCTTTCCACCACAAGATGCTTCAGGAGCCTTCTGAGGAAGACATTCTCGGGGCAGTAACATCCTGAGGCTGCAGACTTTGACTTTCCAATTGTAAGAAGGATTATTCCGTCAATCCTGTAACCGATGGTTTCAGGAATGTCATCCACCTTTGGATTGAGCCTGAATACACCACCCATCTGACCCGGGATTGCCCCTGTTCTTTCAGCAATAAGTTCAGTGAGTTCTGTAATCGGCTTTATGCTTGATATAGCCTCTCTCGGGATCCCGAGGGCAGAGGCGAGATTTGCATCAGGATCGGCGTCCACAGCTATAACCCTTTTGCCTTCATCTCGAAAGAGATAACTCAGGACCGCACTCAGGGTTGTCTTTCCAACACCACCTTTTCCTGTAATGGCAATCTTCATCTTTAATTTTAACATAGTTGTGCTATACTTGGATGCATGAAGGTCCTGACTTTTATATTCCTTCTGCTTTTCCAAAACCTTTGGTGGGGAAGTAACAGTTTTGGCGGCGAAGTAACAGTAGGTGGCGATATCAAGATGGTCACTGAGCTTGGTGTAAGCTCAGCTTATCTTTCTGGCATTCATACCTATCATATAAGTTATTATCAGGGAAGATCAGGTGTGGAGAGTGAGCTGGAATTTCCATTAAAGACATATCTTCTGGGTCTTGAAGGAAGGATATATCCGGAAGGCAAGAAGTGGATCTTTAAATTTGGGGTCTTTAAAAATATTGACAATGGCTCTGGAAGGCTCAAGAATTCTGACTGGCTCAGCGACGATATTGATACATACCTCTACGGCATAGCCCATCCTGGAAAGGATATCTATTCTGAATTAGCCATAGACCTCAATGCCCTCATGTATAATGTAAGTTTTACTTACAATATCCTTGCCAGTAAGGATTTCAACCTTGGACCTGTGGGAGGTTTCTGGCATGAGGATTTCAGATTTAAGGCAGGGGATGTTAATCAGGTGGGTTATGGTCCTTATGATCGTGATTACACCATCTTTATTCCTGGAGAGGCCCTTCATTACAGGATAAGATATGAGTTTATCTACGGAGGACTTGATTCTGAATTCAGCAGAGCTAATATAATCTTCGGATTGAAGGGAGGTCTTGGGTATGTCTTTGCAAGAGACAGGGATGACCACCTTCTAAGGTATAAACTTGCTGAGGCAGAGGCGGATGGACTTGGTGCATTCTTTACTCTCAACACCGTTTACAATCCCTTTAAAGACCTCTACCTTAAGGCAAGTGGGCAGCATCTCAGATTCAAGACCAGAGGGACTCAGCATCAGTATTTTTACAGAGCCACTCAGGAATGTCCCACAGGAGGATGTGATTCCTATGTTTCTGACAAGATAGATTCGGAACAGTGGATAATTTCATTATCCATAGGATATAGATTCCATTAGTGGCGAGGTAACAGTGGGTGGCGAGGTAACAGTTAGGTTTTGTAAATCTTTTATTCCATGGCTTATCTTTACCCTGAGACGGCGTCCTAACCCGAAAGAGAAGTAAGATTGACAAATGATGACTAATGTTGTAATATCTTGGTAAAGTATTTTATCACTGTGCCGGGGTGTCATCATGGAAGAAAAAACCGTTTATACAACTAAAGAAGCGGCTAAATACCTTGGTATAAGCACTTCAACGATTTATCGTATGGAGAAGCAAGGTCTAATCTCTTCAATAAAAACACCTGGCGGGCAAAGACGCTTTAGTAAAGAAAGTATCGAAAAATATTTAAAGGAAAGCCAATATTTTGAAGCTCCTCAGAATCCGAGCAGATTCAAAAAAACTGACTTCATGATAAAAGAGGCTGAGGCAACTTATGTTGCAAAGCCAATTACCCCTCAAAGTGATGAATTGTTTTTTCATACTGATTCAATATGGATATACAACGCTGATATTTTAAAAACAGAAAGCGTCAAAGAAAATTCCATAGACTTAATTGTTACATCCCCTCCTTATAATGTGGATATTAGATATAACTCTTATGATGATAAAATTCCTTATGAGATTTATCTTGAATTTACTGAAAAATGGCTTAAAAAGGCATATAGGATACTAAAAGACGATGGCCGTTTTTGTTTAAATATCCCCTTAGATAAAAACAAAGGCGGTCAACAAAGCGTCTATGCAGATATTATTACTATCGCAAAGAAAATCGGGTTTAAATATCACTCCACAATTGTATGGAATGAACAAAATATCTCAAGACGCACTGCATGGGGCTCATGGTTATCAGCAACCGCTCCTTATGTCATAGCACCTGTTGAAATGATTGCTGTTTTATACAA
>CAMTWD010000091.1:0-5753 GCA_947085365.1 uncultured Nitrospirota bacterium
CCCTTCTCAAGGATTGCTGAAAGGCTGAGGAGACCCTGAAGGGTATATTCCTTCCACCTGGATTATTCTTTGAGGAACTCGGTTTTGAATACCTCGGACCCATTGATGGTCATAATATAGAGCTTCTTATAACAACACTTAAAAGGATAAAGGAGATAAAGGGACCCGTTCTTCTTCATGTAATTACGAAAAAGGGTAAAGGATATAAATATTCTGAAGAAGATCCCTGCGGATATCATGGTATTGGACCATTCAGCCCTGAAACCGGAAGCCCTGTAAAATCTACTCAGAAGTCTTACAGTGAACTCTTCGGAGAATCTCTTACCGATCTTGCCTCCCGTGACTGGAGGATTGTGGCGATCACAGCTGCGATGAAGGATGGCACAGGTCTGAATTCTTTTTACGAAAGATACCCTCACAGGCTTTATGATGTAGGAATTGCAGAACAGCACGCAGTCACCTTTGCAGCAGGGCTTGCCCGTGAGGGATTGAGGCCTTATGTGGCAATATATTCTACATTCCTTCAGAGGGCCTACGACCAGATAATCCATGATGTCTGTATCCAGAGACTTCCTGTGGCATTCTGTATTGACAGGGCCGGGATAGTTGGAGAGGATGGCCCAACCCATCAGGGTCAGTTTGATCTCTCTTATTTAAGGATTATCCCGAATATAGTTGTTATGGCACCAAAGGACGGTCCTGAGCTGAGGGCTATGCTGGAGCTGAGCCTTAAGCTGGATGGTCCTTCAGCAATAAGATATCCCAGGGGTAATGCTATAATCATCCAATCAGGCAGCAATAACTTTGATGTGGGAGAGGCAGAGATACTCCTGAGTGGCGACGACATCCTCATCCTGGCTATAGGAAGCATGGTTGCTCCAAGCCTTGAGGCTGCAGAGGACCTGAAAAGACTGGGAATAAATGCCACGGTTGTAAATGCAAGGTTTGTTAAACCCCTTGATGAATCACTCATATATTCGCTGGCAAAGAGGATTAAAAGGATTATCACTGTTGAAGAGAATGTCATCCTTGGAGGATTTGGGAGTGCCATTATGGAATTCCTTCAGAGGTCCGGTCTTGATGATATAGTTATAAGATCTATCGGCATACCTGACAGATTTATAGAACATGGCCCCCAATCAGAATTGAGGTCAAGATATGGCCTTGACAGGACAGGTATAATGAATACAGCCCTTTCCCTTATGCAGAGAACTGATGCCTACGAAGAGGTGAGATGACAAAGGAGAGGCTCGACAAGCTTCTTATTGAGAGAGGTCTTGTAAAGAGCCGTGAAAGGGCAAAGGCATTGATAATGGAGGGAAAGGTTTTTGTTGATGGTAAACCCTGCACAAAACCCGGAACCTCCGTAAATCCCAGTAGCCTTATAGAACTCAAAGGAGAGGACCTTCCCTATGTAAGCCGCGGTGGTCTCAAACTGGAGACTGCTATAGCATACTTCAGGGTTGATGTAAAAGATAAGATTGCCATGGATGTGGGAGCTTCCACAGGTGGTTTTACAGATTGCCTCTTAAAACATGGTGCCCTCAAGGTATATTGCATAGATGTGGGCTACGGTCAGCTTGCCTGGAGCCTCAGAATAGATCCCAGGGTTATACTCCTTGAGAGGACAAATATCCGATACCTTCCAAGGGAGGCCATTCCGGAATCTATTGATATTGCCACTGTGGATGTATCCTTTATCTCTCTTATCAAGGTCCTTCCAAAGGTGAAGGAATTTCTGAAAGAGGATGGGGAGGTCCTGGCCCTTGTTAAACCACAGTTTGAGGTTGGCAAAGCAGAGGTTGGTAAAGGTGGCATTGTAAGGGATGAGACAAAGAGGCTTAAGGCCCTTCAAACCGTGAGTGAGAAGGCCATGGAGATGGGTTACCAGGTGCTCGGAAGCTTCATGTCACCTATTGCAGGCCAGAAGGGAAATGTGGAATACTTCTTATATTTAAAGAGGGGATTGAATGGAAGAACAGAGGGCAATAGGTCTTGACCTTTCATTAACTTCTCCTGATGTCATAGAGATCCTTCTTGAAGATGCCTCTGACCCCAACATATTCTATGAGATCCTTCATGCGAATAAACAGAGGCCAGAGATAATAAGGCTTCTCTATAACCACCCATCCACTCCCCCTGATATAAAGGCAGAGGCAGCATCTATTCTGAGACTTCCTGTTAAAAGCCCTACCTCGGTACCATCAAAAGAGGTGGTTACACCAGAAGAGGAAGGCCAGAGAAGGGAAAGCCTCCTTGTAAAGATCCAGGGGCTTCCGGTACCAAAAAGGATACTCCTTGCCCTGAGGGGAGGGAGGGAGATCAGATCAATCCTTATTAAGGATCCAAATAAAGATGTAGTCTTGAGCGTCATAGAGAATCCCAAGATAACAGAATCAGAGGTGGAGATGATAGCAAGGCAGAGGTCCATACCCGAGGAGGTCCTGAGAAGGATTGCAAACAACAGAGAGTGGATGAAGAATTATTCCATAGTCTATGCCCTTGTTACAAATCCGAAGACACCCCCTGGTCTGGCAGTGGGATTTGTCTCAAACCTGAAGAGAAGGGATCTGGAGCTCCTTGAAAAGAACAAGAATGTCTCTATGGCTGTGAGGACAGCTGCAAAGAGGCTACTTGAGGAGAGAAGGCCGAGATAAAAATTTTATTGAAACTCTTTTTGATTTGGTATATAATACTCAGCTAAAAGTATAAATGGAGGAAAACTCCAGGAAAGGAGAGAGGAGAGTTGATAGCCACAGAGGAAAGGTCCGCAACAAAAGACTTTCTTATTCCAGGGCTACCAATGCCCACAAAATTCTCTCTTGTTGGTGCTGCCTCAGAAGGCAGAACTGAGCTCACTGCCTTTGACAGGGCACTCCTGCTTGCTGGTGTGGGAAATGTAAACCTTCTTAAGGTAAGCAGTATCCTTCCACCTGGTGCTGTTTATCACGAAAGGGTAGATATTCCGCCGGGGATCCTCCTTCCCATCGCCTATAGCTCCTTGGTATCCGCTGAGAGGGGAAGACTTATTTCTGCTGCTGTCGGGGTTGGAATATCGAGGAGCGACAATTATGGCGTGATAATGGAATTTTCGGGTTATTCTTCAAAGGTCGAGGCTGAGGAGAGGATAGTGGAGATGTTGAAGGAGGCCTTTGAGGTAAGGGGTCTGTCCCTTAATCAGATATATGTGAAGGCGGTGGAACATGTGGTCAAGGATATTGGCTGCGTCTTTGCAGGTGTTCCACTCTGGTATTAAGGGATAGGGCAGAATATGCCTGAAACAGAGTTGTGGCTTACAGAGAGACAGACACCTGACCTCTCCCTGAGTATAAGGATAAAGGAAACACTCTACAGAAAGACCTCTCCCTATCAGGAGATACTCGTTGCAGAGTCCTATCAATTTGGCAGGGTGCTCTTTCTGGATGGAACATATCAGACCACTGAAAAGGATGAGTTCTTCTACCATGAGATGATAACCCATGTCTGCCTTTTCAGTCATCCACAACCAGAGGATATCCTCGTCATTGGTGGGGGCGATGGGGGTACCCTTAGAGAGATCCTGAAGCATAAGACTGTAAAAGAGGCCATACTTGTGGAGATCGATCCTGATGTGATAGAGGTTTCGAAGAGGTTTCTGCCCTTTTACAGCTCCTTCGAGAGTGACCCAAGGTTCAGGATCGAGATTGCCGATGGCATAAATTATGTGAAGGACAAGAGAGAGAGGTTTGATATCATCATCATAGACTCTACTGATCCCATTGGTCCTGCTACCGGGCTGTTTACAGAATCATTTTATAGAGATTGCCACGGGGCACTCAAAGAGGGTGGCATGATTGTTACGCAATCAGAGTCACCCTTTCTTCATATTTCCCTAATAAAGGAGATCAAAAAGATCCTTCAAGGAATCTTCCCCTGTTGTATGGTTTATACAGTACCTGTTCCAACCTATCCATCAGGCTGGTGGAGTTTCACGGTGGCTTCAAAGAGATACGATCCCTCTGAACCTTTGAGAATCCCGGATTTTCCCACAAGATATTATAATCCCGAGATCCACAGGGCATCCTTTATCCTTCCTGAATTTCTAAAAAATGCCGGAATTTGAAAAGACAAGACCATTTATGGCAAGCTCAGAGGATGGTCCTTTCACCATTGTCGGTGTTCCCCTTGATATTACCACCTCTTACAGACCTGGAACAAGATTTGGACCATCAGCCATTAGGGAGGCCTCTTATGGACTGGAGGAATACGATATCCTTGGAGGAAGGGATCTGAGAGAGATAAGGTTTTCTGACTCAGGTGACCTTGTCATTTCTGGTTCTCCTGAGAAGGCAACCTCTCAGATAAGAGAGGCGATAGAATACCTGTTAAAAAAGGGGCAGAGGCCCATAATTCTGGGGGGCGAACATCTTCTGACATTTCCTGTTATAGATGTAATGAGAAGGAATATAGAGGACCTCCATGTCATCATCCTTGATGCCCATGCAGATATGATGGATGAATATAATGGCCTTAAATTATCCCATGCCACCACAGCCAGAAGAATAAGTGAGATTATCTCTCCCAAGAGGATATTCCAGTTTGGGATAAGATCAGCCTCTAAGGAAGAGGCAGAATATTACAAGACCACAGGTATATTTTACTCCTTGGACTTCCCGGAGGATGATTTTTTTGAAACCCTCAGGGGAAAGGATGTCTATCTCTCCATTGATATCGATGTCCTTGATCCAGCCTTTGCACCCGGTACAGGTACACCCGAACCCTGTGGGTGGGGGCCCAAGGAGGTAATATCCTTTTTAAAAAGATTGAAAGGGATAAGATTATCAGGGGCTGATATAGTAGAGGTATCTCCTCCCTTTGATCCATCAGGTATAACCTCTATCCTTGCAGCCAGACTTATAAGGGAGATCCTCCTTTACTTGACATAAGGTCGAAAGGCCTGTTATATTAATTTTAGCACTCTCCCATTGAGAGTGCTAAAGGGGTTTGAGGATGCTTGACGAGAGGGCAAAGAAGATACTAATGGCTGTGGTGGAGAGTTACATCCAGAGACTTGACCCTGTGGGTTCAAGGCATATAGCGAAGAAGTATGGATTTGACCTCTCATCTGCAACTATAAGAAATGTGATGGCAGATCTTGAAGAACTGGGTTATCTACTTCAACCCCATACCTCAGCAGGAAGGATACCCACTGATAAAGGCTATAGATTCTATGTGAATCAAATCCTCAATGAGGAATTGCAGGTAAATACCTCTTTCATAAAGGAGATTACCAGAAGGCTTCAGGAGATAAAGGATAGCATGGACCTCTTACTTGAGAGAACAGCCAAGTCACTGGCGAACCTTACCCATTATGTGAGCTTAGCCTCCCATCCCTTGGGAGCTGACACTATTATAAAAAGAATCGAGATAAAGCGATTAAACAGTTCACAGATACTTTTCACCTTTGAAACCTCCGAAGGAAATCTGAAACGGAGGATACTCGATGTAGCGGGTTCATTCTCTCAGGCTGAACTTAACGAGGCTGCAAGATATATAAATTCAAGATTATCGGGATACTCTATAAAGGAGATGAGAGAACAGATATTCCTTGAGCTGACAAAGGATAAGGTTATCTGTGATGCCCTTATCTCAAGGACAATAAGGCTTTTGAGGGAGGCCCTTCTTGCAGAGGATATGTTATTTATATATGGTTTTTCTCAAGTCTTTGAACTTCCTGATTTCTTCAATATAGCAAAGATAAGGGAGCTTGTTAA
>CAMTWD010000092.1:0-5990 GCA_947085365.1 uncultured Nitrospirota bacterium
AGGAAAGAATGCCAGCAAACTACGAGAAACTCCTGAACGACATAGAGTATCTCACCTACGCTACTCTGAGGTACGAAACAGAGATAGCAGAAGCGAAGGAAAGGCTCAGCAGAGAGAGCAATGAGTGGAAGAAGAATGCGATAAAGGCAGAACTGAAGAACCTGAAACAGAACCTGAAGCAAGTAAAGAAGAGAATAAACGAGATACAGAGCACTGGCAGTGAGTCAGAGCACCAAGATCAGGCCTCTGGATGGAACAAGCCTGTGAGGGGTGAGGGATCCTCACCATTGCCTTGGCGAGTTGTCAGTGTAGCCACTGTCGTGCCTCTTCTGGGCAGTCTCTTTGTAAGGGACTATGCTCCTCTGAAGAGGGTATTGATATCAGGGGAATGGAGGAGGCTGGCAGGAGCCTTGAGGCTTGGTCTCAGGCTCAGGTCAGTTCCTGCACCTGGTGCAGGGACTATGGATACTCTGAATTCCGCCTGTGTGGGACAGGAGTATCCTGAAAGTGGCGGATCACAAATACCCACACCTAAACTGTGCAGTTCTGCACAGTTTAGTTAACCAGGTGCTGAAAGATGCCGATATACGAGTACGAGTGCACTGTCTGTTCTGAGAGGAGGGAATATCTCCAGAGATTCAGTGATGAACCTTTAAAGGTATGTCCGAGCTGCGGTGGTGAGCTCAAGAGGCTCATATCTAATTCATCCTTTATCCTTAAGGGGAGTGGATGGTATCTCACGGATTATGCAAGAAAAGGCAATTCAGGCAGTGGTGGTAATGGCTCTTCACCTCAGGGAGGTGAAAAGAAAGAGACCACCTCTACAGATAAGGCATGAGGTCTTATATGAGGCCTCATGCCCACATCCCCTATGAGAAGATCTGGGAACTTCAGGATATCCTGAATGCTAACAGGATAAATCTTGAGATCTATATAAACTCTAAGGTCCTTGATCAACTCAGCCCATCAGAGATCATCTCCGTCAGGAACCTTCTGAGATATACACCTGAGATAACCGTTCATGCCCCCTTTATGGACCTTTCTCCAGGTGCAGTAGATTCAAGGGTGAGGGCTGTCACAATCGAGAGATTTAAGACCACTATTGATGTAGCCCTTGGTCTTGAGGCAAAGGCCGTGGTATTTCACTCAGGATATGAAAAATGGAAATACGGTTTAAGAGTTGACATATGGCTTGAGGAGAGCCTCAAGACATGGAGGGAGCTCCTTGGTTATCTTGAAAGGGATATGCTGATCTGCATCGAGAATATCTTTGAGGATGAGCCCTCAAATCTGAGGATGCTCATGGAGGAGATGAATTCCTCCAATATGGGACTCTGTTTTGATTCAGGCCATTTCAATCTCTTTTCAAAGGTATCACTAAAGGCCTGGCTCAGTGAGACACTTCCCTATATCAGGGAGCTTCATCTTCATAATAACGATAAGACCTCTGACCAGCACGCACCTCTTGGGAAAGGCACCTTTGATATGGCCTATCTCCTTGATGCTATAGGAGAGAGACCCTGTATCTATACTATAGAGGCACACAGACCGGAGGACTTCTTTGAAAGTTTGAGGTGGCTTGAGGAATTCAGAGCCTCGAGACTTCGTTCCTCAGCCTGAATCCCCTGAGAAGGGGTTCTCCACTGCCCCTGTAATGGACCATAACCTTGTGACCCTCTCCCATACCTGATGGCAGTAGAAGGGATTTTATCCTTGCGACCTCAAAGGGATATTCATCAGGAGTTATAATCTCTTTGATGATCTCCTCTATCCCCATTGATACGATAAATCTGCCCTGCCCGGTATAACCGATTGTCCTGAATCCCATCTCTTCTGCCCATTTCTTGAGGGATGTGAAATTTACATGGCAGGTTATATCCTGCAATCCTATCTTGATATAGGGATTATCAGATTTCTGATGCCTGTAGTAGCACTGGAGTGTTCCTTGAGGATAGTCCTCACTGTAATACTGCCAGGCTGGGTAACCGTAGTCTATGGTAATTATAAACCCCTCCTTAAGGATTCCTGATATCTCCCTCAGCCACTCCTTTATCCTGAGATTTACCTCTGTCCTGAATCCCTCAGGAAGGGTTATAGAAAATTCATCTATATACTGGAGGATCTCTTCTGGGCATGGTCTGTACTCCTCAAAGAGACCTTCTCCATCAGTATTTATATACACCTCTTTAAGACCATCCTTCACAACTATGATATGCACGGGGAAGGAATCGAGTAATTCATTACTGAGGATACATCCCCTGAAGGGTTGAATCTCCTTTAGTGAATTGTACCACCTTATCTTCTCCTTATGCCCCTTCAATATCTCCGACTGCCTTTCCCTGAGGCTGGGGTTTATCTCGATGATGTAGTACTGAAGGTGGTTATAAATATCTTTTGATACTGCATAATCAAGCATATCCCTTGCAAGATAACCCATACCAGCTCCCATCTCGAGGATTATAAAATCATCAGGCCTCCTCATATATTCCCAGATCTCCTCTATCTGTCTCATGATGGTGGCTCCAAAGACCCTGCTCAGATGGGGTGCAGTATAGAAGTCTCCCTCCCTGCCTATCACTGTATCGGTCCTCCTGTAATAACCGTATTGGGGATGATAGAGTGCCATCTCCATGAAGGTCTCAAAGGTGATAGGCCCTTCTTGAAGGATCCTCTTGATGAGGATCTCCTTTAGCATCAGCTATATTATACTTTAAAGCTCGGGGTGTTATAATATACTTCATGCACTACAGAGATTCTGATTTTGTAGAGATCCTCTCCACCTTTGATCCATTCCTGATGAGTTTTGTGAAGTCCCTTCTTGAAGGAGAGGGTATAGACTACTATTTCAAAGGAGAATACAGTAGCCTTATAGAACCAGTCCACCCAGCAAGGTTGATGGTGAAAAGAGAGGATGAAGAGAGGGCAAGGGAGATACTTAAAGAGGTCCTCTCACCTTGAGGGTCTTCAGAAGGAGGTTAAGGTGAAGAAGCCATGGCAGGGAAGGTTTAAAGAAAGGACAGCAGGTTCAGTAGAGGAATTTACAGAATCCATCTCCTTTGATAAAAGGCTTGCAAGATACGATATCCTGGGAAGCATTGCCCATGCAGAGATGCTCATGAACAAGGGGATTATCTCGAAAAGGGATGGGCAGAGGATAATCTCGGGCTTGAGGCAGATTCTTGAAGAGATAGAATCAGGGAGATTTAAATTTCAGAAAGGGCTCGAGGACATCCATATGAATGTGGAATATCGTCTTACCAGGATTGTCGGTGAGGCTGGGGCAAGGCTTCATACAGCACGCTCAAGGAATGATCAGGTTGTAACTGATCTCAGGTTATATCTGAGGGATGAGTCACGGGAGATTATAGGGCTTTTAAAGAGGCTGATTCAGGTATTTGTAAGGCTTGCTGAGAAGAACCTCTCCATCATAATGCCTGGATATACCCATCTGCAGAGGGCCCAGCCTGTGCTTTTGAGCCATGCCCTACTTGCCCATGCGTGGAGCCTTTTGAGGGATCTGGAGAGATTTCAGGAGACCTTAAAGAGGATAAACATAATGCCCCTCGGGGCCTGTGCCCTTGCAGGCACATCTCTTCCAACGGACAGGGAATTTTTAAGGAAATATTTAAAATTCAAAAAGGTCGCCCCTAACAGTATGGATGCTGTTTCTGACAGGGATTTTGCCCTTGAGGTCTTATTTAATTCAGCCCTTGTGATGATGCACCTTTCAAGGATATCTGAGGAGTTGATACTCTGGTCAAGCTCGGAGTTTAATTTTATAGAATTACCTGATGCCTATACAACAGGCTCAAGCATAATGCCCCAGAAGAAGAATCCTGACATCCCGGAACTGATAAGGGGAAAGACCGGAAGGGCCTATGGAAACCTCGTGAGTCTTCTTACCACAATGAAGGCCCTGCCCCTTACATATAACAGGGATATGCAGGAAGATAAAGAGCCCCTCTTTGATAGTATCGATACCGTCAAGTCCTCTCTCTCTATTATGGCTGAGATGCTTCCATTGATAAAGTTCCATAAAGAGAGGATGTATGAGGCGGCAAAGGGCTTCAGCCTTGCCACAGATGTGGCTGAATACTTAGTAAAAAAGGGTGTACCCTTCAGAAAGGCCCATGAGATTACAGGGAGGATGGTTAGATACTGCATTGATAATAATAAATCCATTGAAGAGATGGAGATAAAGGAGCTCAGGAGATTCTCTCCCCTTATCGGGTCTGATATCAAATCCCTTCTGAGTCCTGAGGGTTCTGTGAGGGCAAAGGTATCGCAGGGCGGGACATCCCCTGATGAGGTCAAAAGGCAGATCAGGATGTTGAAGGGAGTTCTGAAAAAGATTAAGCCATGAGTCTTATCTTGAGATATTCCTTAACATCCTCTCTCATAGCACTGATGCTTCTGAATGGTTGTGGCAAAAGGGGGGATCCTTCTTATAAGAGATTCCTGATCCCTCAGGCTGTAATTAAGATAGAGTATCTTCTAAGACCAGAGGGCCTTATACTCAGGTGGCAGTATCCCTATCCAGAGAGGTCAGGTCTTTATTTTGAGATATGGAGATACGAGGATAAGGGATTCATCAAGATAGGAGAGACTACTGAATTAACCTTTATAGATAAGGCTGTTCCTCAAAGGGATTATCTTGAATACTCAATAGTCTCGGCATTTCGGGATGGACTCAAGAGGCAGACGCGTGTATTTATAAAAGTTGAACCTTTACCTCCCTCACCAGCCGAATTTCACTACAGGATAGACGAAGAGGGTGTGAACCTCTCCTGGAGATATGAAGAGGGATGTCTTTATAATATCTATCGAAGATATATTGATGGAAAGGAAGAGCTCCTTAATAGTGAACCCCTTCAGAAGGCCTATATCCTTGATTCACCAGATCCTGGGAGAACAGTCTTTTATAGATTGAGGTGCAGGAAGGGAAATACAGAGGGTTTCTTTTCAGAGGTGAGGGTCTCACCAGAGGACTATGTCCCATCAAGGCCAGAGGGGTTAAGGTATGCCATTATAGATAACAGGGTTGTTATAACATGGAAAGAAAACAGGGAGAGATGGGTAAGGGGTTACAGGATTTACAGGATTCTCTCTGATGCCCCTGAGTTCAGGGGTGAGGTTAATTATCCCCTTTTCGTTGATGAGCTTATAAATGGTGTAGCCACCTATGAGATCAGGGCCCTGGGACCTGTCAGGGAGGGTCTCCCTTCTGAGAGGCTCCAGATTAAAAAACCCTCATAACCTTGCAAGATCTTTCCTTTATCCTGTATCATTAATTTACGATATGACCATGGAGAAAGAGAAGACTTCATCAGGAGGCATATCCTTTGTGCCACAGAAGGTTGTGCTTGATACAAGTCTATTTGTGAACCCTGATGTGAGAACAGCCTTTGGAGAGAGTCCCACAGAAGCCTTTGAGACATTTCTCTTTCTTGCTGCCCAGATACATATACTGGAGTTTTACATGCCTCCTTCTATATTTTCAGAGCTTATGCACTTTGTAGAGAGGAGTAAGATCCCGGGGGATCTCCTTGTGGTGCTTCATCAGAAACCTCCAAGGATGCACGATCTCAAGTGTCCTGCCTTTCTCCTTTATGAGTTGATAGAGGAGATTCGCGAGAGGGTGAATAAAGGCCTCAGGATTGCTGAAAAGGCCGTCAGGGATGTCCAGAAAAAGAGTCCTGATGAGGTAATTCAGGAGTTAAGGAGAAGATACCGGGAGGCTTTACGAGATGGAATAATTGATAGCAAGGAGGATGTGGATCTCCTGTTGCTTGCCATGGAACTTGATGCCCTTCTCGTTACGGCAGATCAGGGCCTTATAAAATGGGCTGAGAAGCTTGGTATTCGCTGGCTCTTTCCAGAGAAATTTAAGGACTACCTCCTCGGTGCTATAAAGAGGACAGAATTCCTTTCAGGAATAATCGGGGGAAACAGTCCATCATAAAGGGATTTCCCCCCACCTTCCTTTTATC
>CAMTWD010000093.1:0-18626 GCA_947085365.1 uncultured Nitrospirota bacterium
AATCCTATTTTCCAGGGCATCAAACCTTTTTTCCAACCCATCAATTCTACCTTCCAGCCCATCAATCTTACCTTCCAGCCCACTAATCCTATTTTCCAGGGCATCAAACCTCTTTTCCAGCCCACTAATCCTATTTTCCAGGGCATCAATCCTCTTTTCCAGTCTATTCACTTCTTCTCTCAGAACACCAATCTCCTTTCTCATTGCATCGATGATTTCCTGTTTTGAAATAGCCCATCTGTATTCTGTAATGTGGGAGATAGAAGTATCCAATGCATTTATCATCCTTCTGGCAGCCTCTTTGCCAAGGACAGATTCAAGGTCTTCGTAAACTTCTACAGGCAGTGTTAAAGGCATTCCTTCCTCCTTAGCTTTTCTAAAGTTTACCACACCCAGAAAAGAGATGTCAAAATGGGATAGTTTTTATCAAAGCCGGGTTCAGTTTATTCTGAGATAATAATAGAATGGATGGAGGGGTATCAATATACTATATCAAGATATAGTGTGGATCTTGAGGAAGTTTGTTCTTCCCTCTTTAAAGGTGAGAGGGAGGCTTCCTGTGATAACTATAGTATCTCCTTTCCTCACAAGCCCATTTTTGAGGAGGGCCATCTCCACTTCCTTTATCAGCCTGTCAGTGGAATGGAGTCTCTTCATGAGAAGTGGTGTTATGTTGTGATAGATGGATAGCCTCCTCAGGATCTCCTCAGAAGGTGTGAAGGCTATCACAGGTACAGGTGGCCTGAACTTTGATATGAGCCTTGCTGTAAAGCCTGTCTTTGTGAATACAACAATGAACCTTATATCTATAACCCTTGCAACAGAGGAGGCTGCATGGGCTATAGCCTCAGGAAATCCATATTCATAGGCAGGCAGAATCCTCTGAGGCTCTATGGAGGAGTTCTCTGTCTCTATTATAATCCTCTTCATCATCTTGAGGGCCTCCACAGGATACCTTCCTACTGCTGTCTCTCCTGAGAGCATAAGTGCATCAGAGCCGTCAAGTATGGCATTTGCCACATCCGTTGCCTCAGCCCTTGTGGGTCTGGAGTGCTGGGTCATAGATTCAAGCATCTGGGTTGCCGTAATGGTTATCCTTGCCTTTTCATTCGCTATCCTCAGGAGCTCCTTCTGTATTATCGGAACCTCCTCTGGAGCCATCTCCACTCCCAGGTCTCCCCGGGCAATCATTATACCATCCACCTCATCAAGGATCTCTCTGATATTCCTTACTGCCTCTGGCTTTTCTATCTTTGCAATCAGGGGAAGGTCCCTCTTCCTCTTTCTGAGCCACTCTCTTGCCTTCTTTATATCACTGGCATTCCTCACAAAGGAGAGGGCAACCATATCGATACCTTCTCTAAGGCCGAACTCAAGGTCCTCTTTGTCCTTCAATGTGAAGGCATCCTCTGTAAGATTACTGTGAGGGAAATTCACCCCTTTTCTGCCTTTCAGTATCCCTCCTTCAATCACCTCAGCGAGGAGTGCACCTCTGGTCTTTTCCTTTACCCTGAGTTCAATGAGCCCATCATCAATAAGGACCCTGTCACCTGGTCTGAGGTCATCAAGTAGTCTCCTGTAGGAGATGTAGAGCCTCTTCTCATTTCCCTTATCCGAGCCTGGCAAAAGGAGAACCTTTGAGCCCTTTTTTAATTCTACAGAGCCTCCTTCTATCTCTCCAATCCTGAGCTTGATCCCCTGAAGATCCTGAAGTATTCCCACAGGCCTTCCCAGCTCCTTGGAGATCCTTCTTATCTTTTTTATGATCTCGCCGTGGAATCTGTGGTCTCCATGGGAGAAGTTGAGCCTTGCCACATCCATGCCCTCAGCAATGAGCTTCCTCAAGATACCTTCACTGGATGAGGAAGGTCCTATCGTGCATATTATCTTTGTAGCCCTTTTCACTGTTACCTCTCCACCAAACTGTTGGGGTACACAGGGGGGAACATTCGTTCCCCCCTGTGAGACCCCCTGTTACTTCGCCACTGAAACCCCTTTATTTTAATCAGCCTTTATGGCCTCGATCCCCTCTTCTGTGAGTCTTACCTCTATATGTCTGTGCCAGTCTTCGCCCCTCTCCTTAAAATCTGTCCTGTAATGGGCTCCTATGCTTCCCTCTCTCTTGAGGGCTGAGAGGATTATAGCCTCTGAGACTAAGAGCATATTCTTCAACTCTGCCTCCTGTCTCGTGATATAATTCCCTTTCATTATATCCCGCCACTCCTTTAAGTGCTCGAGGGCCTCCTTCAGGGATTTGCCGCACCTTATTATACCCACCTTCTGCCACATGAGCCTCTTTAATGCCCTTTTAACCTCTGTTAATCTCTTGAGAGGGATTTCTGATATCCTCTGGATGGTGATCCCAGCAGGTCGGCTTATTTTCCTCCTTTCTCCATACAGGCCCGCCTGTCTGCCTGTCCTGGCCCCATAGACAAGGCCTTCAAGGAGGCTGTTACTGGCAAGCCTGTTTGCACCGTGCACGCCTGTGCAGGCAACCTCTCCAGCTGCAAAGAGACCTCTTATATTCGTCTCTCCGTTGATATCTGTCTTTACGCCACCCATAATATAATGGGCTGCAGGGCTTACAGGTATGGGCTGAGAGGTGATATCTATTCCATATCTGAGACAGGTGGAGTATATCCGGGGGAATCTCCTTTTGATGAATGCAGGATCGAGATGTCTCAGGTCAAGATAGACATGCTCTGAGTGGGTCCTCACCATCTCAGAGACTATTGCCCTTGAGACGATGTCTCTTGGCGCAAGTTCAGCCATGGGATGATAGGCCTTCATAAAGGGTTCTCCATGGATGTTCCTGAGTATCGCACCTTCACCACGCATTGCCTCTGAAAGGAGGAAATTCGGGGCATCTCTGAGATAAAGGGCAGTGGGATGAAACTGGACAAACTCCATATCCCTGAGTATTGCACCAGCCCTCAGTGCAATTGCCATGCCATCACCTGTGGCAACCTCTGGATTTGTTGTCCTCTCATATATCTGGCCGGCACCCCCTGTGGCAAGGACCACTGCCTTAGAAAGTATTATAGATAGCTTCCCCTCTCTAAGTTTACTCACCACTGCACCAAGGCATTCACCCTCTTCCACTATCACATCAATAACAAAGGCATGGGGATATTTTTTTATATTTTTAAAACCCATGGCCTTATTGAGGAGGACCCTCTCGAGTTCCCTTCCAGTGGAATCACCGTGGGCATGGAGTATCCTCCTTTTGGAATGGGCTCCTTCACGGGTGAAGGCGAGCCTTGTGCCATCTTTGTCAAATTCAGCCCCCCATTCTATAAGTTCCATTATCCTTAACGGTCCTTCCTCAACAAGGATTCTCACCGCCTCTTCATAGCAGAGTCCATCTCCAGCCCTCAGTGTATCTTCGTAATGGATCCCCACCTCATCCTCATCACTCAGGGCAACGGCAATCCCACCCTGGGCGTATTCAGTGGAGGATTCAGTAGGATGATCCTTTGTGATGACTGTTACCTCACCAAATTCAGCAAGCTCAATAGCAGCCCTCAGGCCCGCTACACCACTGCCTATTACAAGAAAGTCAGTAACCTCAAAATCCATAATAAAGAGTAAACATTCCAGGTATATATGTCAAGAGTAAAATGTTATAATTTCCTGAAATGGCAAAGAGCATTAGATATATATACCGTTATATCCTGCCGGGTATTGTCCTGATCCTCCTTTTTCTTGCCTTTTTATTCATTCCCCAGAATCCCTATCTATCAAATTATCTCAAGAGGCTCCTGCTGCCGGAGATCCAGTCAGCCATAGGTTATCCTGTTATAGCAGAAAAGATCTATCTCCACCTATTTCCCTTTTATGCAGGGATAAAGGATCTCCGGATTATGGATGAGGAGGGTGAAAAGGTCTTAATGATTGAACAGATAAAGGTCTATCCTGAGGTATCCTCTCTTCTCGTAGGAAGGCCTGTCCTGAAGAGGATATCCATTAAAAAGCCCTCTTTAAATATGACTGAGGAGAGGTTTAGATTTATAAGAGGGAATCTTGAGTCCTATTTAAGGGGTCCGAAGAAGGTTCATCTTATAGTGGATACCATTGAGGTCTCTGAGGGAGACCTTCTCTGGCAGTCTCCTGAATATAACCTCTATATCAATCAACTCTCCCTTCATCTCAGGATAAGAGATGAGATAGATCTGAGGGTCTCAGGTAAAGAGGTGATATCCTCCCTTTTCAGGGCCCCTTTCAGTTTCAGAGCAAGGCTGACGGGCAGATCTGAAATAGATATTAAGGACATCTCCCTTTCTTCAGGTGACTCGGAGATTCAACTTTCGGGAAGGCTTCATCCAGAGGAGGAATCTAAGTTCGATATGAAGGCTTATATCTCCATGAAGGATGCGATAGACCTACTCCAATTGCCTTCACCACAGGACAGGGGAAGAATAAAGGCAAAAGGTGTGATCTATATGAAACCATTCAGGGGGCATAGTGGCGAGGTAACAGTTGACACTCAGACATTACTGGCCTCTCTTGTTCTTAGGCTGGAACTTAGTGGAGAGATGAGGCTTGAAAATCTCATGGGGATATTTCGTGGGTCGCAAGGTGAAGACCTTTCAGGAGACCTCCTCTTCAATGCAAGCCTGAGCGGGTCTTTCCTCAGGCCCGAGCTCAAGGGTAAAGGTGTTTTAAGAAAGGGCAGGCTCTTTGGTGTGGAGGTGGATCTCCTTAAAACCGCTCTGGATTATAAAGATAGCAGGCTCAGATTTTATGATGCCGTGGCAGAACTCTACAGTGGAAGGGCATTTGCCTCCTTAGAGATGCCCATCCCTGTTTCTGATTTCAGACTCTATGTGAAGGCCGAGGATGTGAGGGATAAGCCTGTCCTGAGGCTTATCGGAGTAGACCTTCAGATGCCTGATGGTCTTCTCAGGGGTGAACTGGTCCATTCAGGAAGGATATTCTCCCCTTCAGGATGGTTTCTCTATAAAGCCCATCAGGCCTTTAGTGGCGAGGTTGTGCCTTCCCTTTCCCATCCCCTCTCATCCATCAAAGAGGTGAGTGGCAGATTTTTATATGATGGGGAAGAGGGGATATTTAAGATGGAGTCCTTAGAGATCTCTTCAGCTCATGGAAGGCTCTCGGGAGGCTTTACCTATAGGGTGAGTGATAGATTCATAGACGGGACCTTTTCTGCAGGACTTGATCCATCAGTAGGTCATTCCCTCTTTAACTTCAAGACAGGGGAGTTAACAGGTGAGGTGAAGGGGATACTTCCAGGACCTGTCCTTAAGGCAAGGATAAGGATTGATTCACCATCTATAAAGGCCTATCAACTTCAGACACTGAAAGGAGTGATCTCCTATTCCCCTGAATTATTAAATTTTACACTTGAAGGTCTTGGGCCTCAGGAGGACCACAGGATAACTGGAAGGATAAGATTTCCTGGATCCCGTGAAATCTTTGATTTTTCAAGACCAGAAATGGATATAAAGGCAGGGATAAAGGGGATGAGGCTCCGGTCTCTTATTTCCTATAGACCTTCAAGGTTCTTCCCTGACAGTCAGTGGCGAAGTAACAGTGACCCGAGGTTTGATGGAGAGGTGAGCCTTAAAGGAGATGAAGAGAATCAGAAGATCCTCCTTAAATTAAGGAACGGAAGGTCCTATCTCGAGGGAGATGTGCTTCTTAAAAGGTGGAAGGAATATTCCTACAGACTCCACTCCAGTTTCATCCCTGAGGAGCTTCAGATAGTCTCACCTGAGGTCCTTCAAACCTCATTGAGATTTGATGCAAGGGGGGAAGGCAGGTTTCCTGTCCTTAAGGGGATAATCCATCTTCGTTCAGATATGGTTAAGCTCTATGGTAGACCTGTGGGAGGAATAAGTCTTGATGGTGTCTTAGAGGACGACAGGATTTCTGTGGCAGGCGCTGTATTTGATGGCCTTATAAACTTGAGAGGTGAGGCCCTTTTAAAGGGCTTAAAGAACTATTCCTTAGAACTCAAATTTATGGAGGGGAGTTATAAAAGACTCCTTCAGGCCTTTGTAAAGGATCCACCTGAGGATCTTGATCTCTCTGCACGGGGGATCATGAGGATAACTGGTGAGGGGTCCCATCTCTCTGGAGATTTAACCTTTGAGAAATTCATCTTAAAGGGATACGGCCATGAACTGAAGAATGATGGACCTGTAGAGCTCGGCATGGAGAGGAATCTCATCTCCATAAGATCTCTCAGGATGATAAACAGGGGTGGGGGAGTCACTGCCTCAGGAAGATTGATGATTGGTCAATGGTATGATGTAAGCCTCAGCGGGAGGACCTATCTCTGGCCTTTTAAGAGGGTCTCAAGGTCCATCACGAGGATAGATGGGAAGACAGATTTTGAAATAAATATAGGAGGTTCCTGGGACTCTCCTCGCCTGAAGGGTGTCCTCTTCCTTAAGGACGGAACAATGGCGATTCAGGATATACCCTATCATCTCACGGATGTGGACTGTGTTGTAAGGTTCCGTGACAACAGGATTGAGATAGAATCTCTCAAGGCAAAGGCAGCAGGTGGCACAATCAGTGCAAGGGGCGTTGCCTATCTGAGGGGCTTCAGGCTCGGAAGATTCAATATTGAGGTAGCAATGGATAAAATCTCTGCTACAGTCTCAGAGGACTTTACCATGAATCTTGATGGAAGGCTCTATCTCAAGGGGGAGAGGTATCTCAATCTCATAACAGGTGAAGTCATGGTCAGGAAGGCCTTTTACAGGAGGTATATTGAATGGAGGACCTGGATCTTGAAGTTTAAAAATGAGACACCAGCATTAACTGTTACCTCGCCACTAGGAACTGTTACCTCGCCACTAAATCAGGGTGAGGTTCCCTCCTATCTGGATGCAAGACTTAATGTAAAGATAAGTGGCCCTTTATCAGAACCATCATCAATAATAATGATTGACAATAATATCGCAAATGCCACCCTCAAGTTAGACCTTCTTCTTAAAGGGACCCTCAGGAGGCCTGTCCTACTTGGAAGGGTTGAGTCCACCGGGGGTGTGGTCTACTTCAGAAATAATGAGCTCAGGCTCATAAGTGCCACTGCTGATTTCACGACCCCTGAGAGGATTGATCCCTATCTCAGGATCAGGGCAGAGACATCAACAGGTGGTTACAGGATAACACTCCTTCTTGAGGGATATTTAAAAAGATTCAATCTCTCCCTTGCCTCTGACCCACCCCTTGATGAAGTGGATATAATAGCCCTTCTTGCCGTTGGCAAGACAGGGACAGCCCTCAAAGGATACGGAGGAGGTATTGGAGCTGCTGAGGCAAGCGCCTTTATCACAGGTCAACTTCAGGATACACTCCAGCAGAGGGCAAGGCTCTATACAGGTATTGACAGGATAGAGTTTAGCCCCTATGTCTCAAAGACAGGTGAGATAGGCCCGAGGGTAACGGTGGGTAAGAAGATAGGGGAGAGATTATCTATACTTTATTCCACTCAGGTTGGTTCAGAGGAGTCAGATGTGATAAAGGTGGAGTACGAGCTGAGCAGACAAATATCCCTCGTGGGTGAAAAGGATGAGAGGGGAAGCATAGGAGGTGATATAAGATTCCGATTCCAGTTCAGATAATTGTAATAATCCTTAGCATCTTCATCCTTTATTCTCCTGTAAGGGCAAGTTCCAATTCTATTGATGGTAAGGTAATCATTAAAGGGCTTTCCGTGATGGAAAAGGAGAGATTTCTCAGGCTTCTCGGTATAAAGGATAAACTCCCTGAGGCCGAAGAACTGACCAGGGGCATAAAGAGGCTTATACTTACAGGCCTCTTTGATGACATAAAGATCAGTCAGGAAGAGGGCCATCTGGAGATATATGTTAAGGAAAGGGAGATTATCGAAAGGATAAAGGTGAGGGGTAATCTCTATATCCCTGATAATGACATCATTAATGCCTTTTTGTTAAAGGAAGGAGAAGCCATGAGGTATGAGCTCTTAGGGGAGGCAGTTTCTGGCCTTAAGGATTATCTTGCAAAAAGGGGATTCCCTGAGGCTGAGATTAAGGTTTCAGTAAAGAGGAAAGGCCAGAGGATAGGGCTGATCCTTCAGGTAAAGGAAGGGGAACCTGTTATTGTAAAAAAGATAGAAGGTCCTGAAGAGGTGACACCCTTCATAAGGCTTTCCGTTGGAGGACCCTTTGACCTCTTTCTTCTTGAAAGGGATAAGGACTACATCAGGCAATATCTTAAGTCTGAGGGTTTTATAAGACCTGAGGTTACAGCTGAATTTAAAGAGGGTATCCTCAGATTCAGGATTGAGAGAGGTCTGAAGGTAGTGATTGATTTTTCAGGTAACAGACATATCTCTAAGAAGGAGCTTCTTAAGATAATGCCCTTTTATGAGGCAGAGGAGGTATCAAAGGATCTCATTGAGGAGGCAATGTCGAGGATACTCTTAGCTTATAAGAAGGAGGGTTATCCCTTTACCGTCGTTAATGTAGATGAGAGAAGGGGTTGTCCTGATGAGGTAACAACAGAGGACTGTATTTATCTGAGATTTAATATAGATGAGGGAGATCGTTACAGTATAGAAAAAGTCCACTTTGCAGGTAACACCATACCAAGGGAGAGGCTCTTAGAGATTATGGGGATAGAAAGGGGAGATTATTACATAGAGGGGAAGATTAAGGCAGGCATTGAGAGATTGAAGGCAATTTATAAATCCTTAGGATACAGGGATATCGAGATTGATGATCCTGTCATCGATTTTGATAAGGAGGCCAAGGGTGTCAATATATTAATAAAGATCAAAGAGGGCAGGAAGATATTGATTGATAGACTTATCATCAGGGGTTTCAGGGCAGTAGATGAGACTATATTGAGAAATATAGCAGGGATTAAGGAGGGGGATCCCTTTAATGAGACGGATATAAATGATGCAAGGCTGAGGATAATAGAGTTTTACAGTGAACGGGGATATTCAGGAGCTGATTGTGATGTAGATCTGGAATTCCTGGATGATAGGGCCATAATAATCTTTAATATCACAGAGGGTGAGAGGTCCCTTTTTGGCAAGACCATCATCAGGGGAAATCTCAGGACCTCTTCAAGGGTGATAGAGAGGGAGCTTCCCTATAAGGAGGGAGATAACTTCAGACAGGGGGCCCTCCTTGAGACAGGACAGAGGCTCTACAGACTGGGCCTCTTCAGTGATGTTCAGGTAGAGCCTGTGAAGGCAGATGGGAAAGAGGATATACTTATAACAGTGAGGGAGGCGCCTGCAGGTGCTGCGGAATTCGGAGTGGGTTATGGAGAGTATGAGAGATACAGGGGCTTTCTTGGTATAAGCTACAGAAACCTCTGGGGTATGAACAGGCAGTTATCCTTCAGGACGGAGTTGAGCTCCCTTGAAGAGAGATATCTATTCAATTATTATGATCCCAGGGTCTTTGACACAAGGATCTCTTTAAGGATAATTCCCCTTTATGAGGAAAGACAGCAAAAGAATATAGACACAGGAGAGATACTCTACAGGCTCAGAAGGTATTCTAACAAGATCGGTCTTGAGATACCATTCAGCAGGCATCTAAGGGTTGATCTTTACCATGAATTTTCCCTTGTCAAGACCTATGACCTCAAGCCAGAGGTGATACTTCCGAGGGAGGATACAGGAACCCTTGCCATAAGCAGTCTCATCCCAGGTGTAATTTATGATACAAGGGATAATCCCTTTGATCCAAGAAGTGGTCTTCTCTTGGGAGGGAGGGTAAAGTTCGCCCCCAATGGATTGGGCTCTCAGGTGGAATTTCTCAAGGTCGCTGCTGATATGAGCACCTATCTCTCACTGTCAAGGAGATTTGTCCTTGCCCTCGGGGTGAAAGGTGGAGCTGTATGGCCCTTTGGAAAGACAGAGGAGATACCCATTGTGGAGAGGTTCTTTCTCGGTGGGAGGTCCTCTGTGAGGGGATTTTCTCAAGACAGCCTTGGCCCAAAGATAGATGATACACCCGTAGGGGGCAACTACTTTATCCAGACAAATATGGAGCTCCGGTGGTATCCCGGAAGGTCCCTCTCATTCGTTACCTTCATAGATGGTGGGAATGTCTGGTTGAGAGATGAGGCAATCTCTATGGGAGACCTCCGTTATTCTGCAGGAATCGGGATAAGATATAATACACCCGCTGGACCTGTAAGGCTTGATTACGGCAGAAAGCTTGAGAGGATGCCCGGGGAGTCAGCGGGAGAATTCCACTTCAGCATAGGCCATGCATTCTAATATAAGTCTAAATTCGCCACTAAACTGGTGGCAAAGTAAGAGGGGTGGTGCTCGCCACCCTTTGATATCCCTGATACTGCTTGGTATCTTAATCTCAATTCCTGATCTGGTCTTTCCTCACTGTGAGGTTGCCCCAACTGGTACTTCGCCACCAAAGGGATCTTCCCTGATAGATGGTGTTATTGCTGTTGTGGATGATGAGGCAATAACCTGCAGGGAGCTCCAGAGGAGATATGAGGAGATGAGAAAGACCTTTCCCGAGATTACCATTAATGAGGTCCTTGATTCAATGATAAACAGGCTTTTGCTCCTGAAGGAGGCAAGGCTCCTCAGGATATCAGCAGGGAGGGGACTCTCTCCATTACCTGATGAGGACAGGATAATTGAAGACTACATAGACCTGAGGATAAGGCCTTCTGTAAGGGTTTCTGAGGAGGAGGTGCAGGCCTATTTTGACAGACACAGTGAAGAATTCAAAGGCAGGTCCTATCAGGATGTTGCAGAGGAGATCGAGAGGCTCCTTATTGAACAGAAGACAAATGACCTTTTGAAAGAACAGCTCGAGGCATTGAAAAGGAAATATTACATAAGGATACACCTTCCAGATCTCGTGGCTGAGTAACTATTTAATATACGCCTCAGTTACATACCTTCTCATCATCCTGTGGCTGTTGAAATAATAGGCTATCTTGCTGATAGAGTTCTCCATGATCTTTATCCAGGTAGGCCTATTTTCATAATAAAGGGGGATGATTATCCTTTCAAGTTTGTTGTAAAGGTCTTCTGCATCCCTTCTATCTGCATCAGGTTCTGGATGATTTGATGTGGGCATAGGCCCTATTGACCAGCCTGTATATCCTTCTATATGCCCCTCTATCCACCATCCATCAAGGACGGAGAAGTTTATTACTCCATTATGGGCTGCCTTCATTCCACTCGTTCCAGAGGCCTCAAGGGGTCTCAGAGGTGTGTTGAGCCAGAGATCAACACCAGAGACTATCTTGAGGGCAATATCCATATTGTAGTTTTCAAGAAAGACGATCTTGATGCTCTCCCTAAGCTGTTCCTTTATTTCAAATATCCTTTCTATTATCTTCTTGCCAGGTTCATCCTTAGGATGGGCCTTTCCAGCCATTACTATCTGGAGTTTTCCACTCCCTATCCTCTTTAATCTATCGAGGTCTGAAAAGAGGAGGTAGGGCCTTTTGTAGGCTGTTGCCCTCCTTGCAAAACCTATGGTAAGGATCTCAGGGCTCAGTTCCTCTCCTGTGGTCTCCTTTATGTAATTCAATAGGATGGTCTTCGCCTCCATATGGGCATTCCAGAGCTCTTCAGGAGGGATCCTCCCAGCCCTTACGAGGAGCTCAGGTTCATTGGCCCATCCAGGGATATATCTGTCAAAGAGCCTCTTAAATGGCTCTGATGTCCAGGTAAAGGAGTGGACACCATTTGTAATGGCATGTATCTCATATCCAGGAAAGAGTTGTTTTGAGACTTCACCATGTTTTTTTGCAACGCCATTTATATACCTACTAAGATTAAAACCAAGCCTTGTCATGTTGAGGAGGTCCTCTCCACCAAACCTCTGCAACACCTTCAGTGGCACAACAGGTTCGAGTATCCTCTTTACGAGCTCATAGGAAAACTTATCATGACCAGCCTCAACAGGCGTATGGGTTGTGAATATGCAGAGGGATTTCACCCTCTCCTCATCCCATACAAGCCTTTCATCCCATACCTCCTCTATGTCCCTTTTGAATCTCCTGAGAAGTTCTACTGTAAGTAGTGAGGAGTGGCCTTCATTCAAGTGATATTTCTTTATCTCAAAGCCCATCTCATCAAGGATCCTCACACCCCCTATACCAAGGACAGCCTCTTGCTTTAATCTATAGGGGGCATCACCTCCATAGAGATAATGGGTTATCTCCCTGTCCTCAGGTGCATTCTCTTTGAGGTCTGTATCAAGAAAGAAGACAGGCACCTTTCCACCTGTTATGCTCTCCACCACATAAACCCAGGCCCTTATCTTTACCTCCCTTCCCTCTATCCATACAGAGACCCTGTGGGGCAATTCTGTAAGGATCTCTGAGGGTTCCCATCCACAGGGTTCCTCAATCTGGTGACCTCTTTCATCAAGCCTCTGTCTGAAATAACCCCGTCTGCTTATGAGGGTTACAGCCACAAGGGGAAGACTCAGGTCAGCTGCAGACCTCACGGTATCTCCAGCCAGTATTCCAAGGCCACCACTGTAGGTGGGGATATCATTTCTCAGCCCTATCTCCATGGAGAAGTAGGCTATCTTTGGTTCTCTTGTGAAGTCCTCCAGCTTGAAGGCCATAGAGATATGATACAATAAATCAATGGCAGATTTAAGGGTGGGCTGCAGTGGTTATCATTATGAACACTGGAGAGGCCCCTTTTATCCGGAGTATCTTGACGAGAGGGCTTATCTTGATTACTATTCAAAGAGATTTAATACCGTTGAACTGAATGTCACCTTCTACAGACTCCCTGAGAGGGAGGCCTTTGTGAAGTGGTATTCTGATACACCTGAGGGCTTTATCTTCAGTCTTAAGGGAAGCAGGTTTATCACCCATATAAAAAAACTGAAATCCTTTGAAGAACCCCTTGAGGTCTTCTTCTCGAGGGCCTCTCTCTTAAAGGAGAAACTCGGTCCGATCCTCTGGCAGCTTCCCCCAAATCTTTCTTATAACAGGGAGAGGTTCAAGGCCTTTCTTGAGGGAATCAAGAGATATAATGCAAAGAATGTCTTTGAATTCCGCAACAGTTCATGGATAAAGAAGGAGGTCTTCCAGATACTCGAGAAAGAGGGTTGTGCTATATGCATGGCTGACTGGCCTGAATTCCTGAAGGACCTTCCAGTAACAGCTGATTTCGTCTATATGAGAAGACATGGCCACGGCACATACTCATCCTCTTACAGTACTGAGGAGCTGAAGGATGATGCAAGACTGATAAATACCTTCTTAAAGCAGAAGAAGGATGTCTATATATATTTTAATAACGATGCCAACGGATATGCTCCACTGAATGCCCTTGAGCTCCTCTCACTTCTTAAGGTAAAGAGATCAGGACTGAAGGATATAAAAAAGAAGAGGTAGTCCTTTATTGAAGAATCAGGAGATTGCAAGGATATTTAATGAGATAGCAGACCTCCTGGAACTGAAGGGAGAGAATCCCTTCAGGATAAGGGCATACAGGAGGGCTGCAATGCAGATAGAGGGACTTCCCAAGGATGTCTCCCAGCTTAAAGAGGAGGAGCTCACGAGGTTACCAGGAATAGGGCAGGACCTTGCAGGAAAGATCAGGGAATACCTCAGAGATGGTAAGATAGGGCTTCACGAAGACCTGAGAAAGGAGTTTCCCGAGACATTCCTGACACTCCTTCAGATCCCTGGACTGGGTCCAAAGACGGCAAAACTCCTTTATGAAAGGCTAAATATAAAGAGCATAGATGAGCTCGAAGGTGCTGCAAGGGAGGGCAGACTGAGGACCTTACCAGGAATAAGGGAGAAGACGGAGGAGAATATCCTCAAAGGGATAGAATTCCTGAGAAGGGGTTCTGAGAGAAGGCCCCTTGGAAGGGTCCTCCCCCTTGCTATGGAGATTGTAAATAATCTTAAGCAGAGGGCAGATATTGAGGAGATTGCCATAGCAGGGAGCCTCAGGAGGTGGAAGGATACCATAAAGGATATAGATATACTCGTTACATCCCGAAGGCCTCTTGAGGTGATGAATGCCTTTGTGCATCTTCCTGAGGTGAGGGATGTCCTTGCAAAGGGATCGACAAAGTCCTCAGTAGTCACGACAGAGGGCATTCAGGTTGACCTCAGGGTTGTGGAAGAGGATTCCTTTGGTGCTGCCCTCCAATATTTTACCGGCAGTAAGGCCCACAATATAAAACTCAGGGAGATGGCATCAAAGAGGGGGCTCAAGATAAATGAATATGGTGTCTTCAGGGAATCAGACAATAAAAAGATAGGTGGAAGGACAGAGGAGGAGATATACAGGATACTGGGACTTCCGTGGATACCACCGGAATTGAGGGAGGATACGGGTGAGATAGAAGCAGCCCTTGAGGGAAGGTTGCCTGATTTGATCTCCTTGGAGGATATAATGGGTGACCTCCATGTCCATACAAAGTGGTCAGACGGAGGTCATGACCTTGATACCCTCATCAGGGCAGCAAGGCAGAGGAATTATAAATACATTGCCATAACGGATCATTCCAAGGGCCTTGGTGTGGCAAGGGGACTTGATGAGGAGAGGCTCCTTGAGCAGATAAGGGAGATTGATGAGATAAATTCTCGATTAAAGGACTTCAGACTCCTCAAGGGTGTGGAGATAGATATAAGGAGCGATGGAAGACTCGACCTGAGTGAGGATGTCCTGAAGAGGCTTGATCTCGTCGTTGCCTCAATCCATTCGGGATTTAAACAGTCAAGAGAACAGCTCACAAGGAGGATACTCTCTGCCATAAGGAATCCCTGTGTCAGTATTATTGCCCATCCCACAGGAAGGCTTATCGGGGAGAGGGATGCCTATGAGCTTGATATGGAGGCAATCTTTAAAGAGGCAAAGAGATACGGCGTTGCCTTTGAGATAAATGCCTATCCCCTCAGGCTTGACCTTAATGATTATTATTCAAAGATGGCAAAGCAATATGGAATCCCAGTGGTGATAAGTACCGATACCCATTTAGAACACCACCTTGACTACATGAGATACGGGGTCTCCATTGCAAGGAGGGGATGGCTGGAGCGGTCCGATGTCCTGAACTGCCTTCCCTATGAGGAGTTGATAAAGAGATTGAGGAGGTGTTCCTGATGAAGAGGGCTGAGCTCTTAGAACTGATAAAGGCAAGACCCTACCTCTTCTGGGATATAAAGGATATCGAGACCCTTTCAGAGGAAGGTATTGTGGAGGCAATACTTACGAGGGGAGACTTTGATGATTTTCTGAGATTAATAGATACATTGGGTATAAAGAGGGTGGCGGAGATCTTTTACAAGCAGATCTCTCAGCCAAGAAGGAATTACAGCAAAAAGACAGAAAACTACTTCAGGCTTTTTTTTGAAAGGCATTTAAGGGATGCATAGAGAGATTTTAAGTGACGGTCAACTCAGATTGCTCGGTCTTATCCAACGATTCAGGGATGATTTTTATATGGCAGGAGGCACAGCAATAGCCTTACAGATAGGCCATAGGCGCTCTATAGATTTTGATCTGTTTGCTGAGAGACCTTTTAATACCCTAAGGATTATCAGGATTATAAAGGATGCAGGACATATGATAGAGGCAACCATGGAGGAGTCGCCAGAAGAGTTGACAATAGTGGTGGATGGTGTGAAACTTACCTTTCTTGAATATCCCTTTGAGATAGAGCATGAAGTAAGATTTAATGATATTATTACAATGCCTAACCTTTTGACCCTTGCTGCTATGAAGGCATATTCGCCTGGCAGAAGAAGCAAATGGAAGGATTATGTGGATATGTATTTTATTCTGCGGGATTATTTTTCTATTCACGAGATCTCCACAAAGGCAAAGGAGATATTTGGGGGTGGTTTTAATGAGAGGCTCCTTAGGGAGCGACTCTGTTGTTTTGAAGATATAGATTTTAGTGAGACCGTTCACTTTGTTGCTACACCGGTTAGTGATATAATTATAAAGGACTTTTTAAGGAAGATATGCGTAGAGATTTGAGAATGTATAAGGCTTCAATTTAGTGGCGAAATAACAGTACCGGGAGGAGAGGAAAGATGAGAATATCAAAATCGCTCAGACTTTACAAAAAGGCCGTTGAGCTCATGCCAGGTGGTGTGAACAGTCCTGTGAGGGCCTTCAAGGCTGTTGGTGGAAATCCCCTTTTCATTGCAAGGGCGAAGGGCTCCAAGATCTACGATGTGGATGGAAATGAATTCATAGACTATGTCCTTTCTTGGGGTCCTATGATCCTCGGCCACAGCCATCCAGAGGTTGTGAGGGCACTGAAAAAGGCAATAGAGAATGGAACGAGCTATGGTGCCCCTACCGCACTGGAGATTGAGCTTGCCCAGTTGATCAAAAAGGCCTATCCATCAATAGAAAAGGTGAGGATGGTGAATTCAGGGACAGAGGCAACCATGTCTGCCATAAGGGTTGCCAGGGCCTTCACGAAGAGGAATAAGATAATAAAATTTGAAGGCTGTTATCACGGTCATGCCGATGGTCTCCTCGTTAAGGCTGGTTCAGGTGCCACCACCTTTGGTCTGCCTGATAGCCCTGGTGTGCCTGAGGATTATGCAAGAAATACTATTACACTTCCCTTTAATAACCTTTCTGCAGTAAGGGAGGTAGTGGAGCGGGAGTGGAGGGATATTGCCTGTATCATCCTTGAGCCTGTGGTGGGCAATATAGGATGTGTCCTTCCCCGGGCTGGATTTCTTGAAGGACTGAGGGAACTCACTGAAAGATATGGTATTGTCCTTATCTTTGATGAGGTGATGACAGGTTTCAGGGTATCCTTTGGTGGTGCCCAGGCCTATTACGGTATAAAACCTGATCTCACCTGCCTTGGAAAGGTAATAGGCGGAGGCCTACCTGTTGGTGCCTATGGAGGAAGGAGGGAGATTATGTCGATGGTGGCTCCCGAGGGTCCTGTTTATCAGGCAGGAACCCTTTCAGGAAATCCCCTTGCCATGACAGCAGGGATTGTAACATTGAAGATACTCTCAAAAAGGTCCACATATAAAGTCCTTGAAGAGAGGGCCTCTGTCCTTGAAGAAGGCCTCAAGGATGCCTCAAAGAGGGCTGGGATTCCCACAAGATTTTACAGGGCAGGGACGATGTTCTGCACATATTTTACAGAGAGGGATGTGGTGGATTACGAGACTGCAAAGACCTCAGATACAGAAAGATTTGCCCGATTCTTCAGGGGGATGCTTGAGAAGGGGATATATCTTGCCCCATCCCAGTTTGAGGCAGGATTTCTATCTATAGCCCATAGTGAAAAGGACATAGAAAGGACCGTGGATTCAGCCTTTGAGGTGATGAAGAGGTTATAATCCTCCAGAGAATATACTCTTTACATGGCTTGAGAGTAAGCCTCATCCTCCTTAGGACATAGTATCCATCTTAATATTAATAAACCATGGATAAGGAGGAGTATCACACCCTAACACCCTCTCAGCTCAGATTCAGCATTTTGAGGATTAAAGTCCCCCTTTATCAATCGAGAGCCATAGATGTGAAGACAAGGCTAAGGTTTATGTCTTACAGACGGGCTGGTCTTTATGATGAGTATAATCTACTTTCTCAGGATGCTTGGAATAACACATGAGATAACCCTTCAGACAGACAATGAAACCGAAGGGAAGGTGGATACCTTGTTTCAACCTACGACCTGGTGGGAGGTGAACACCATGTTGCGGAATAGACACAGCCCTGTTGCAGAATAGACACAGTCCTACAGATTTTCAATATATAGAATTCTTTATTTTCAATGAGTTAAAATCTGGCATATTTATTGCTTCCATTAAGAATGATAGTTTATTCTTTGAAAGCAGAAACATAATTGTCCTTGACCACAATAGAAGCAGAGCTTCACAGGGGGCAAGCTCCGCCCAATTTTCTAACGGGGTTGATGAATGAGGCGTAAAGCGCTATAATTTTGGCATCCTGCTAAAACTAATAGAAAAAAGAGGATCTATGAAATTTATGACAAGATTAATCGGAGCGTCGTTGATATTTATTTTGCTGTTTTTTGGGGCGGCATTCAGCGCAGAAAAAATAAATATCAACACAGCAGGAGAAGAGGAATTAATGACACTTCCGGGAATAGGTCCGGTCATTGCAAAAAGGATAATAGAATACAGGGAGGCAAAAAATGGATTTAAAACCATAGAAGAACTGATGAATGTTAAGGGAATCGGGAAGAAGAAATTTGAACAACTTAAAGACAAGGTCACGGTGGGAGAGGAGAAAAAATAGATGCAGGCAGATGCAGGATGGACCGAAAAATGAAAGAACAAAGAACTATGAATAGACGCCGTAATACAACTGTTCGTAAACATTAAAGAGAGACTGATACATTTTTCTTGACTAATACCACTTATTGTGATATAATCCTTTTTAAGGGGTAACCCCCTTTTAAGCGTGAGAAGGAAAGGGGATGGTTTTTATTTTTAAAATGCCTACAACGGACGGCTAAGATGGCGGAAAAGACTAATGTCCAAACCTTGAGGGCTTCTTTTCCGCCAACAACGTTAGCAGAAGGTGGCGACGGTAATAATCCGCTCAAAAAAGGAGGTGATTTCAAGGTACAGTTCATACTGGCAAATTTTGAATCAAGTAGCTTTTTAAATTCAAGAACAACATTAATGAG
>CAMTWD010000094.1:0-9597 GCA_947085365.1 uncultured Nitrospirota bacterium
ATCCCTGCTTATGCAGAGAGTTTAACCTCTACACCTTTGGTGTGTCCAGTCTTCATGGGGGTCAGTATAATACCTTATCCAGGATTATTGGTGGAAAGGCAGAGATATATCCATGCACCTGCCATTTTGAGAAACTCTGGTATGTGTATATATCCTTTGTATCCACCTGTGCCAAGGTAAAAGGTTTCTTTACCTCATAGCTCCAGAAGGCTGGATAAAAATTAAGATAGGTTTCTATTACCTTCTCCCTGTCTATTTCCCACATCTTTTTGTAAAATCTTTATGGCCGGTATACCACCCTTTTTAAGAAAGCTAAAATAATCTTGAAAATTGTTAAATAAATCATTAAAGGGGTGGTAACAATCTCTGTAGCCAAAAACTTTTTTCGGTAGTTGACAAGGATATAAAATAGCTTACAACTTCCGGTTTAAAATTCAAGCCTTGCGTAATCCGGGTTTAATTATTTCATAGTCTTAATCAGTTTTTCGTATTTTTCAGCACCTACGCACTGTTTGGCAGCAGGACACCACAGAAGGCAGTTAGGTTTCATATCCCTTGAAAGGGTCTTTCCACAACCCCTGCATTCAATCTCCACCTCGTCAGACCATATCTCATTCTCCCTGTAGCAGAAGGGACAGATGAGTGGCTCAGGATAGGGATTCCTTATCTCTCTACTTCCAGGACAGCTCTCTTTCATGATTTATTATAACCTAAACCATCTTGTTTATAACATGATCCAAATCATATCCCTTCTGTGCTATAATAACACCCATGCTTGAGGCAATAATCCTTGGAGTAATACAGGGTGTAACAGAATTCCTCCCCATAAGTAGCACTGCTCATCTCATACTCATCCCTGAGATATTTGGCTGGAATGGGATTGTGAATAGCCTCACCTTTGACATAAGCCTGCACGCAGGGACATTGCTTGCTGTTCTTATATATTTTTATAAAGACTGGTGGAGAATAATTACCAGTGAGAGGAGACTGCTTTTATTACTTATTATTGGTACAGTGCCTGCTTGTGTAGCTGGTCTACTCCTTGAAGAGATTGTGGAATCTGCCCTGAGAGACCCCTATATAATATCTTTCAGTTGTGCATCCATAGGATTATTTATGCTCTATGCTGACAGGAGGGCAGGCTCAAGGGAGATAAAGGACCTCACCCTTCTGGATACACTTTTTATAGGGGTCTTCCAGGCAATTGCCCTTATTCCAGGTGTTTCACGATCAGGTATTACCATGAGTGCAGGATTTCTGAGGGGGCTTAGCAGATCCGACTCTGCAAGGTTCTCCTTTCTTCTATCCACTCCTGTTATTGCAGGAGCAACACTTATTGGTGTAAGGAGATTGATTTCTCAGCCTGACCTACCGGTAGATATATTTTCTGCAGGGATGCTCAGCTCTTTTATATCAGGCCTCTTGGCTATCAGATTCCTTCTGAGATATCTCCAGACCCACAGGATTGACCTCTTTGTCTGGTATCGTATAGGACTTGCCATTGCGATAGTCCTTTATCTGCACATGTAACCCTGCAATGAGCTAAAATATATCTGATATGGAACTCACCAGAGTCAAGAATGAACTCAAGGGTGTCTTTTCAATACTGTTGGGTCTCTTCTGCATGGTCTCACTCCTGACCCATTCTCCACAGGATCCATCCCTTTTTACATACTCTGAAAGACCTGTGAAGAATTATACCGGTCTTCTGGGAGCAAACCTTTCGGATCTCTTCTTCTCCTTTTTTGGCTATAGTGCTATAGTCATCCCCCTTTTTCTCATAGGGTGGGGATTGAGAAGGCTCCTTAATAAAGAGGGGCATGCCATTTATGTATGTGGCTCTGTATTATTTCTCCTTTCCTCCTCACTCATGCTCGGGCTGATTGAAGGGACAACGGGTCTTGTCCTTGAGAGGTCCTTTGGGGGGGTAATAGGGACCTTGGGAGCAAGGGCACTACAGGGGATGCTTTCCACCTTTGGGTCCTATCTCTTCTCCATATCCCTCCTTGTATCCTCCATTATAATGATGAGCCCTATTGCAGTATTTTCAGTGGGGATAAGATCAGGACATAAAGGAGTAGGCCAGGGCCACGGCGAGACAGAAGAAGAGATAATAGAGAAGGTGGAGCCTGCCCTGGAGATACCACCCGCCATTATTACACAGGAGAGCCTCAAGGGGCCTCAGGATATTCAGAGGAGAAGGGTAGGAGAATATGAATTTCCACCCCTTGATCTCCTTGTCATCCATGAACAGGCAGTCCAGAAACCTACAAAAGAGGAGATACTCACCCTTTCTGAAAATATTGAGAAGAAGCTCGCAGATTTTGATGTGGTGGGAAAGGTAACCCAGGTTCACCCGGGTCCTGTGATAACCCTTTTTGAGTTTGAACCTGCTCCGGGGATAAAGATAAATAAGATTGTCTCACTTGCTGATGATCTCTCCCTTGCCCTGAAGGCCCAGGGTGTGAGAATCTATGCAATTGCAGGCAAATCCACTATCGGTATCGAGGTTCCAAACAGGCAGAGGGAGATAGTATCCCTTAAGGAGATTATTGCCTCAGAGGTCTTTCAAAGATCTCCTTCAAAATTGAGCCTTGCCCTTGGTAAGGATATATACGGTAATCCCTTTGTTATAGACCTTGCAAAAACCCCTCACCTCCTTGTCGCTGGAGCTACTGGTTCGGGAAAGAGTGTTTCATTAAACAGTATGATAATCAGTATTCTTTATAAGGCAACTCCCAGAGAGGTAAAGATGCTCATGATTGATCCAAAATTCCTTGAACTCTCTCCTTATAATGAGATACCTCATCTTCTAAGTCCTGTAGTAACATCACCCAAGGAGGCAAAGGAGGCCCTCAAGAAGATAGTCTTTGAGATGGAAAGAAGATACAGGATAATTGCTGAAAGGGGCACAAGAAATATTGAGGGGTATAATTCTCATGTTCCTGAGGAGGAGAGACTTCCCTATATAGTGGTCATTATTGATGAACTTGCTGACCTCATGCTCACAGGTGCTGGGGAGGTAGAAGATGCCATTACGAGGCTCGCCCATATGGCAAGGGCTTCAGGTATTCATTTAATAATAGCCACCCAGAGGCCTTCTGTGGATGTTATAACAGGTATAATAAAGGCAAACTTCCCCGCAAGGATAGCCTTCCAGGTGAGTTCCAGAATAGACTCAAGGACAATACTCGATACCCATGGGGCTGAACAGCTCCTTGGTCAGGGTGATATGCTCTGTATGATGCCAGGGATGAGACCAAAGAGGATTCACGGTTCCTATGTCTCAGAGGAAGAGATAAGGTCAGTAGTGGAGTTTATTAAGGCACAGGCCGAACCTGATTATAGCCTTATGGAATCTATAGAGATCCCCCAGGATTCAGAGGAGCCAGGAGTTGACGAGGAATCCCTCTCTGATGAACTCTACGAGAAGGTGATAGAACTGGGCGAGACCCTTGGCGAGATATCCATCTCACTTATACAGAGGAGGTTCAAGATAGGTTTTAATCGTGCAGCAAGGCTTATGGAACTCCTCGAAAGGGATGGGTATGTTGGTCCACCCAAGGGTGCTGGTAAACCCAGGGATTTTATCAGGAGGAAGAGATGAAGATAATAGCGATATTGATCTGTATATTCTCTCTTGTAATTCCCCTGAAGGCTGAAGAATCTACTATCCTGCAGAGGATTGAATCCGCCTACAAGGATATCTCTGACATAAAGGGGAGATTCAGGCAGAAGAGTTTTATTAAAGACCTTCAAAAGAAGGAGACCTACAGTGGTGAGTTTTTTATCAAGATCCCTCACAATTTCAGATGGTCTTATAAGGCCCCGCACCATCAGGAGGTTATAATATCCGGGAAGACAATCATTATTTATCAGAAAAAAGAGAAACAGGCTATAAAAGGTGTATTTGACCCTTCAAGATACGGAGAGGCTCCCATCGCATTGCTTGGAGGATTGGGTGATCTGAGCAGGAATTTTAATATCCAAGAGGAAAAATCCCGGCTGATCCTCACTCCAAAGGGCAGGATGGGAAATATCAAGACCATAGAGGTCTATCCTGATGACGGGGAGTTTCCTGTAAGATCTTTAAAGATCAGGGATAAGGTAGACAATACCATCGAGATATTTCTTGAAGATGTAAGAATAAACTCAGGACTTTCAGAAGACCTCTTTAGATTTTCTCCTCCAAAGGATGTGCAGATTATAGAGGGTCTTTACTGATATGCTGATCCTCGGGATAGAGACATCCTGTGACGATACCTCAGCCTCTGTTATAAGGGTGGAGGATGGTATAAAGATCCTCTCTAACATCGTCTCCAGCCAGGCAGAGATCCATAAAAGATATGGAGGGATTGTGCCAGAACTTGCTGCAAGGAGACATATAGAGCTTATATGGCCTGTAGTGGATGAGGCACTCCTGAGGGCAGGTATTAGCCTTGATCACATAGATCTCATCTCTGTCTGCCACGGTCCCGGGCTTATCGGTTCACTGATAGTGGGTTGTTCTTTTGCAAAGGCTATATCCTTTGTAAGGAATATCAGACTGATCGGTGTGAATCATCTGGAAGGTCATCTCTTCTCTGTCCTGCCGGTGGAGAACTTAGATTTTCCATTTTTGGGCCTTATTGTCTCAGGTGGCCATACATCCCTTGTAAGGGTTGACGGACCCCTCAGATACCGTGAGATTGGCAAGACAAGGGATGATGCTGTAGGAGAGGCCTATGATAAGGTGGCAAAGCTCTTAGGTCTTGGTTATCCGGGAGGACCCATTATTGATAGACTTGCAGGGCAGGGTAGGGCTGATGCCATTCCTTTTACAAGGCCCTATCTTCCAGAAGGCCTGGATTTCAGCTTCAGTGGCCTAAAGACAGCTGTTCTTAACCTTGTAAAATCCCTTCCAGAGGAAAGACTCAGAGAGATGATCCCTGACATCTGTGCATCCTTTCAGGCAACTGTAATGGATGTCCTCGAAAAAAAGGTTGAATGGGCACTAAGGAGAGAGGGTCTTAAGAGGGTCGTTATCTCAGGAGGGGTGGCTGCAAACAGTGAATTAAGAAGGAGATTCCATGCCCTTGCTGAAAGACTCCAGATAACCCTTCATATACCACCACCAAAGTTGTGCACAGACAATGCAGCTATGATAGCCGCTGCAGGTTATCTCCGTTATATCTCTGGAAGGCTTTCTGACCTAAGGCTCAATCCAAGGGCCTACATCCCTATTGAAGAAGAGAATCTTCCATAAGTGAAGAACCGTGAAGACCATAGAGAAGGTTCTAAGGACGATAAGAAGATTCCAGATGATAAGGCCTGCTGACAGGATAGTGATAGGTCTTTCTGGAGGCCCTGATTCTGTCTGTCTTACCCATATATTGCACAGATTAAAGGATTCCCTGAAGATTGAGCTCATACCAGTATATGTGAATCATGGATTGAGACCCCATGAGATACCTTCAGAGATTGACTTCTGCAGAACCTTTCTTGAGGAGCTGGGTTATGAACTTATTGTTAAGGAGATAGATGTAGAGGGTTATGTGAAGAATACAGGAGAGAATAAACAGTCAGCGGCAAGGGAATTGCGGTACGAGAGCCTCAATGAGGTACTTATGGAAAAGAAGGCACAGGCAATTGCCGTGGGTCATAATGCTGATGATCAGGCTGAGACAATTATTATGAGACTCATCAGGGGCACCGGGCCTCAGGGTCTCCAGGGAATTCCGCCAGTAAGGGGAAATATTATTAGACCCCTTATAGAGATAGAGAGAGAGGAGATAGAAGAATATCTTGCTAAGGAAGGTCTGCATTATCTCATTGATTCATCAAATCTGAAAAGAGATTATCTGAGAAACTGGGTAAGGCTCAAGATCATCCCTCTCTTGAAAGAGAAGAATCCCTCAATTATCGAGACCCTGGGAAGGATGGCCTTTATATTCTCTGAGGAGGAAAGGCTCTACGATATAGAGGTGACAAAGGCACTTATGAGGTGTATCTCGAGGAAGACGGATTCAATGATAGAACTCTTTTTAAAACCCCTTGAGGCAATGGATATAAGGATTCTCAGAAGACTCCTCAGAAGGGCGGTCCAGGAGGTCTTCCGATTAAGGGAGCTTAGTCTTCTTCAACTGGAGCAGATACTGGATCTTATAAAGGGCCACAAACCAGGAGACAGGGTATATCTTAAAGGTGATATAAGGGCAATAAAGGGATATTCCACCATAAAGATAACCTCTGAACCTCCCTTAAGGCTGAAGGAATACATACTCACTATTCCTGGAACAGTAAGGATAGAGGAGAAAGGTATCTCCATCTCTGCAGAGATAACCCATGAACCTCCAGATAAATTAGAGACCGGGAAGGATGTTGCCTTCATTGACCTTGATAAGATCTCCTCTGAAAGTCTCCTTGTGAGGGCCTGGAGGCATGGTGACTATTTTTATCCCTCTGGATTTGGGAAAAGAAAAAAGCTCCAGGACTTTTTTGTGGACTCAAAGATTCCCAGAGATGAGAGATATGCCATACCAATAATTGAAGAGAGTGGCAATATCGTCTGGATAGCAGGATACAGGATGGATGAGAGATACAAGATTACTGACAGGACAAAGAGGTTTCTTATACTGAGGGTTAGAAGTGACTGACTCGAAAAAGAGGATAACCGTAGCCGCCTTTCTCATCTCCTTTGCCACATTTCTGAGCAGGATCTCAGGCTATATAAAGGATATGGTCCTTGCAAGATATTTTGGTGCAGGTCTTCTCTCGGATACCTTTTTTGTTGCCTTCAGGATACCGAATCTCTTAAGAGAGCTCTTTGCAGAGGGCTCTATCTCCTCAGCCTTTATACCTGTTCTTACAGAATACAGGACAAAAAGAGGTGATGATGAGGCAAAAAGGATTGTGAGGATTGTCTTCACATTCATACTCTTTGTTGTTGGTGCCATAACATTGATAGGAATTCTATCTTCTCCATTTATAGTGAAGGTTATTGCCCCTGGATTTATTCCTGTGCCTGAGAAATTCAATCTGACAGTGCTTCTTACAAGGATAATGTTTCCTTTTCTCTTATTTATAAGCCTTGCAAGTCTTTTGATGGGGGCATTGAATGTAAAGAAGGTCTTTTTTATACCAGCCCTTGCACCGGTGATGTTGAACCTCTCGATTATATTCTTTGTAATCTTCCTTGGAAGAAATATGGATGCACCTATTATTTCTGTTGCAGTAGGTGTGACCGTTGGAGGGTTTCTGCAGTTTCTTTTTCAGGTCCCTTCGTTTTTTAAGAGTGGTTATGACCTGAGAATTGATACCAATTTCAGACATGAGGCCCTTAAAAGAATCGCCCTCCTTCTTCTGCCTGCCATAGCAGGCATGGCAGTAAGCCAGATAAATATCTTCGTGAGTACCATCCTGGCATCCTTTCTGAAAGAGGGCAGCATCACCTATCTCTATTATTCCATGAGACTTATACAATTTCCCATAGGCATATTTGGTGTGGCAATGAGTATGGCAGTTTTGCCATTGTTTTCCGAGCATGCCTCAAGGGGAGATATAGAACTTCTCAAGAGGGACTTTTCCTTTGCCCTCAGATTCCTCTTTTTTATCACCGTACCAGCCATGCTTGGGTTGATAGCCCTGAGAATAGAGATCATAGAGGTCCTTTTTGAAAGGGGGAGGTTTACCCATTATGACACGGTGCAGACTGCAAAGGCCCTTCTATTTTACAGCCTTGGGATATGGTCCATAGTGGGAGTAAGGATTATGACTGCCATGTTCTATTCAGTGCAGGATACAAAGACACCTGTGAAGATTGCGACAGCAGGGATAATCACAAATATCATTGCAAGCCTCATACTTATGAGATTCCTTGAACATGCCGGCCTTGCCTTCGCAAATTCCATTGCCTCATGGATAAATCTTCTACTTCTTTACACCTTTTTAAGAAGGAGATTTGGAAGCCTGAGGACATCCCTTTTGCTTCTTTCCATCTTTAAGACCTTTGTTGCCTCTATTTTTATGGCAATTCTGGCGAAGGTATCTTATGAGATATCTTTTATTATACTGAATTCTAAGGTGCTCTCGCTATTTCTCGCTATTGCAAGTGCTATTGCCTTTTATATTACAATTACATATCTACTGAAGAGCGAGGAGTTTTATTTCTTAAGGGATATGATCTTAAAAAGATGGAGGGGGAGATGAAGATTGAGGTAATATCTGTTGGCCCACTTCAGGCAAACTGTTTTATTGTCTGGGATGAGGTCTCTAAGGAGGCAATAGTGATTGACCCAGGAGATGAACCTGATAGGATTATCCATTTCTTGGAAGAGAAGGGGTTACATGTAAAATATCTATTATGCACCCATGCCCACTTTGACCATGTGGGGGCCCTTCCAGAATTAAAAAAACAGACAGGGGCACCAATAGCCATTCATCTGGCAGAGAGGGAGATCTATGAAGGTGCCAGGGATATGGCAGCCTTCTTTGGTTACGATATTGAAAGGTTGCCTGACCCAGATATCTATCTTAAAGATAATGACCTTTTAAAGATAGGCTCCATTGAGTTCAGGATACTTCATACACCTGGGCACAGCCCTGGAGGAGTCTGCCTTTATGGTAATGGAGTGATATTTACTGGTGACACGGTCTTTGCAGGTTCAGTAGGAAGAACAGATTTTTATGGTGGAAGCATAGATGACCTTAAAAGCTCCTTTCAGAAGGTCCTCTCACTTCCACCGAGGACGAAGATACTACCAGGGCATGGTCCTGAGACAACTGTTGAACAGGAAAAAAGGGAAAATCTCTTTTCAGTGGAGTTCCTTGAATAAATTCAGATATCCCTTGATGGACATAAATCATAGAGTATACAATTTTTATGATCCGGCCTCTTTGCCTGACAGACCTTTCTCCCATGCAATATCAGAAGATGTGATAGGTTAGACCATTCCTCCTTAGGAGTTATATCCATGAGGTCTCTCTCTATCTTTACAGGATCTTCATTTCTTGTAAGACCGAGCCTCAGGGAAAGGCGTTTTACATGGGTATCCACGGCAATACCCTCTTTTATCCCGAAGGCATTTGAGAGTATTATGTTTGCTGTCTTTCTTGCCACTCCAGGTAGTCTCATCAGTTCATCCATGGTCCTGGGTACCTCACCGTTAAATTTCTCCACGATCATCTTGGCAGCCTCCTTTATGTATTTTGCCTTATTCTTATAGAAATTTATGGAGCTTATCTCCTTCTGTAGGGAACTGAGTGGTGCCTTTGCATAATCCTCAATAGAGCGATATTTTTGGAAGAGCCTCTCTGTAACCTTATTAACATGATTATCAGTGGTTTGTGCAGAGAGTATCGTGGCTACAAGGAGTTCAAATGGGGTGGAAAAGTGGAGGGCAGTCTTTGGTTCAGGATAGAGCCTTTTAAGCCTTTTTAAAATCTCTCTGACCTTTTCCTCTGGTTTCATAAGATTTATTATACCCTAAGAGGGTCTTGACTTATCACAATCCTTTTTGAGCATCATTAGAAATACCCTCGAAAGAAATATTATAATATTATATGTCCAGCAAGTTCTTCTACATAGAGACCCGTGGCTGTCAGATGAATTTCCACGAT
>CAMTWD010000095.1:0-3632 GCA_947085365.1 uncultured Nitrospirota bacterium
ATTAAAGAGGTGGAAAGGAGACTCATGCCTGTAAATCATACAAGGGCTGTGGATGCAGCAAGGCTTTTGGGAATACCCTTTGCCTGTCTTCATACCCCATCAGACAACATGGTGACAACCTATCTCCAGAGGCTCTTTAATGAAAGGGCACCTATTACACTGGGAGATGTAATTGAGATCCTGAGGGAGATACCGGAATACAGAGAGGCAGAAAAAAATAGCTCAGGCCCAAAGATACTCCTTGGCTCCAAACAGAGAAAGGCAGGAAAGATATTCGTTGATATGACAGGAGGTACAGAGGGTTCAAAGGATATATTCCAGAATCTCGTTAACTCAGGGATAAATACAATTGTTGCCATGCATCTTAGCGAAGACCACAGGAAGGAGGCTGAGAAGTATCATCTGAATGTCATTATAGCAGGTCACATATCCAGTGATAATCTTGGTATGAACCTCCTGCTGGATGAGATACTTGATCCCGATATAGAGGTCCTGGAATGTTCTGGATTTAAAAGGATAAAGAGAAGATAGAGTCCTCAAATTTAAAAGGAGAGACGCATGCCAAGGGGAGATATATTGAATGAGATCAAGATGCGTCTCGATATTGTGGATGTTATCTCAGAATATGTTCCCCTCAAAAAATCAGGCTCCAATTTCAAAGGACTCTGTCCATTCCATTCTGAAAAGACACCATCCTTTACAGTAAGCCCTTCAAAACAGTTTTATTACTGTTTTGGATGCGGTGAAGGTGGAGACCTGATAACCTTCATAAAAAAGATAGAGAACCTTACCTTCCAGGAAGCCATCGAAAGGCTTGCAAGAAGGGCTGGCATAGATTACAAACCCTCTGGAGGAGTTGGGTTTAATAAGCAATCTACACTTTTGAAGATATTGAACGATTCTGCTGAATTCTACAGAAGGAGTCTCAGAGAGAATCCATCTGCCCTCGATTACCTCCTGAGGGTTAGGGCCCTCAATGAGGAGAGCATTGAGAGGTTTTCCATTGGATATGCCCCTGCTGCCTGGGATTCCCTCATCTCCTATCTCAGGGCAAAGGGATATATAGAAAGGGATATGAAGGACGCAGGGATAGTGAGTTATTCTGAAAAGGGAAGCTATGATCTCTTCAGGAATCGCATAATATTTCCCCTACATAATCTAAGAGGCGAGATAATCGCCTTTGGCGGAAGGGTAATGGATGACTCCCTTCCAAAGTATATTAACTCTCCTGAGACAGTTCTTTTTAAGAAGGCCGAAAACCTCTTCGGTCTCTATCAGGCAAAGGAGGAGATAAAGGTAAGGGGATCTGTTGTCATTACAGAGGGATATCTTGATGTCATAATGTGTCACCAGCAGGGGTTCTCAAATGTGGTTGCACCTCTTGGGACGGCCCTTACCCAGAGACAGATAGCCCTACTGAAGAGACTGACAGAAAGGATAATCCTCCTTTATGATGGTGACACCGCAGGAATAACAGCTGCAAAAAGGGCAATCCCTCTCCTCCTTCAGGAGGGAATAAAACCTCTCATAGTTCTACTGCCTGAGGGAGAAGACCCTGATAGTTTCTTGAGAAGGAATCCTCCTTCAGATCTCAAGGCACTTCTTGAGAGACCCCTTGACCTCATGGGATTCTACCTGAAGATATCAGGAGGCTCCCTTAAGACAGAGACTGTCAGAGAGATATCAGGAGCTATAGCAAAGATAGAAGACCCACTCCTCAGGGGTGAATATATAAAGTCCCTTGCCGAGACTGCTCACCTTAGGGAGGAGTTTTTGATTGAGGAGGTCAGGAGATTAAGAAATACAGAAGCCCGTATCTCAGCCACAGTAGCAAAGAAGAGAGAGCCTTCTAAGTTAAGCTCAGTTAGTCCTGAAAGGCTTCTCATGGCTGTTCTGTTTCAGTATCCTCAAAGATCGGGGATACTCTTTAATACCCTGAGACCTGAGGATATAGAAAGCCCTGAGATCAGGCGGTTATACACCCTTGCCAGATCCATCTATTTAGAAAATCCCTCGGTCTTTGATGAAGGAGATATCTTTAATGAAATAATAAATAACCTTTCTGAGGAGGACTTTTCTCTCAAGCAGATAATAGGCCATCTGACCTTCAATACCCATATTGATGAGGAGGCCCTTGACAGGTTGATATCAGATTGTCTCAGAAGCCTCAGGCTGAGGACAATAGACAGATTGATTAATGAGGCGAGGGCAAAGAATGACCTATCCCTCCTGAACTCCCTCTTAAAGGAGAGGATGAAGATTCAGAGGTCCTCATCAGCCTGGTGGCTAAGTAACAATTCTGAGGCTGAAGTCGGAGGGTAATCTATGAATTACATGGACTATTTTGAGGAATTTGAAGAAAAGGAGATTGATCTCTTGGGGGAAGAGACAGAGGAGCCATTGGAAAAACTTCTTGAACCAGAAGGTGGCGAAGTAACAGTGGAGTACGAGGAGGAGACAGAGTGTGAGCCCCTGAAGGTGTATCTCAGGGAGATGGGTAAGGTGCCACTGCTTACAAGAGAGGGGGAGATAGAGATAGCAAAGAAGATAGAAGAGGGTAAGGATATGGTTATGAAGGTGATCTTCTCCATCCCTTTTGCTATCGAAAAACTTGTGGAACTTGGTGAACTTGTAGAAAAGGGTGAGGCCCCTCTTAAAGACCTCCTCTCAAGCTATGACGATGAGATAGATGAAGAGATTCTTGAAGAGAAGGAGAGGTTTTATAAGATCACAGTAAAGATAGGGGAGCTCTTAAAAAAGAGAAGGCAGCTTCTTTCGAGGTCAAACAATAAAAGGACCAAGAACCATCAGAAACTTCTCGATAAAAACAGAGACGAGATAGTTAGTCTTGTTAAACAGCTCGGACTGAGGGATTCGGTCATACTTATGTTTTCTGAGGAGTTTAAGAAGAATTATATGATGCTCCATGAGTTTTTAAAGAGGATAACCTCCATAAAGAGGTCCCTCTCTGCCAGGGGATATGACCTTAAGACACTTGTTAAATGTGGTATTCCCAAAAAGACACCCAGTTCCTGTAAGGATGTAATACAGAAACTCCTTAATGAATATCTTGATATAGAGAAGGAATTGAGAAGGAGGGAGAGGCTTCTTGGCATAAAGATTCACGAGATGAAGGAGGCCTATAAAACAATTAAGAAAGGTGAGGAGCTGATCCTCTGTTCGAAGTCAGCACTTATTGAGGCCAATCTCAGGCTTGTAATAAGCATTGCAAAGAGGTACATAGGGAAAGGACTCAGCTTTGCGGACCTGATACAGGAGGGTAACATAGGTTTGATGAAGGCAGTGGATAAATTTGAGTATCAGAGGGGTTATAAATTCAGTACCTATGCCACCTGGTGGATAAGACAGGCAATAACAAGGGCACTGGCAGACCAGTCAAGGACTATAAGGATTCCTGTGCACATGGTTGAGACCATCAACAGGATAATAAAGACAACAAGAGAGTTTGTCCAGAATCATGGAAGGGAACCCTCTGTTGAAGAACTTGCGGAAGAACTAAAACTCCCTGTGCATAAGCTGAAGAATATCCTCAAGGTTACAAAAGAGCCTATCTCCCTTGAAACACCGATTGGTGAGGAGGATGACTCCCAGCTCATTGACTTTATAGAAGA
>CAMTWD010000096.1:0-7627 GCA_947085365.1 uncultured Nitrospirota bacterium
TGTTTATAAGTCAAACATTATCAAGTCTCCATAAAGAGGTTATAGGTCAACTTAGAATTTTCTTCTTCGGTTTCGGATTGGCTTTAGGAACAGAATTTCAAGCACTAAGAGAAATTATTGGGGGAGATCCAAACGCACTTAAATTATACCAATCATTTCGCGACCCTCATAGCTCCTTTGACATTTCTTCCCGTCAATATGCGTTTATGACAGTAGGTCCTGTTTCACCATTATCTTTCGCTGGAACTCCTTTATTCTTAACTGTATTTAATACCCCTGATGAATTCTTAGAAATCAATCAGTTTTAAAATAGTATTGTGGAAACTACGCTGGACCCCTATAATGTCTTTTCAGAAAAATAAGACTATAACTCATTCAGGATAAGATTGAGATCTGTTTTTAAGAAGGTATTGGGGTCGTTGGTTAAGATTGTACTGCCCCCATTTGACAAGACGATTTTAATACCCAGAAGTTGTAGAGGTATTGCTACATCCTTCATTCTCTCTACCCATGCAGAGATCTTAACCTCTAAGTCCTCATGGGGGTCAGTATATACCCTTTCAAAAATGATATAATGGAAATACTAAAAATCCTGAAATTTGAATTTGTTGGTCTTGCTATATTTCTTGAGGAAAAACTTGGGATTAAGGTAGATGTTGTTCCTTATAATACGGTTAGGGATGAACTTAAAGAAGGAATTTTTAAAGAGGCTGTCCATCTATGAGTAGAAGAAACATCCCCAATGAGATAAGGGAGCGATATCCTGAAATACCATGGAAAGAAATGGTAGGTTTCCGTGATAAACTCATTCATTTTTACTTTGGGATAAAATACGAAATTGTCTGGGATACAATAAAATTAAAACTTTCTGACTGTGGAGGTTGAGGAAGATGAAAAACATTGATGAGATAAAAATGATACTTGGAGAACAGAAAGAGGAGATAAGAAAAAGGTATGGTGTTTTAATTATTGGCATCTTTGGCTCCTGTGCACGGAGCACTCAGAGTGAAGTAAGTGATATAGATATCTTGGTTGAACTTGAAAGACCTATAGGTTTTAAATTCTTTGAACTCTGGGATGAACTTGAAAAAATCTTAGGTACCAAGGTGGATTTACTGACACTTAGTGGAGTTAACCAGAAGCAAAGATTATGGGAAAGTATAAAGGAGGATTTAATCCATGTCTAAAAGGGATTGGAGATTACTTGCTGAGGATATATTGGAATGCATTGGAAAAATTGAAGGTTACATTGAGGTTCTCACTTATGAAGATTTCATAAAGGACGAGAAGACAAAAGATGCTGTTGTGAGAAATCTTGAAGTTATAGGAGAAGCTGCAAATCAGATTCCTAGGGAGATACAGCAAAGATATAAAGAAATACCTTGGTCACAAGTTGTTGGATTGAGAAATCGCTTAATTCATGGATATTTCGTTGTGGATTATCGTATTGTATGGAACATAGTTGCAGATGAACTACCTGATTTGAAGGAGAAAATGAGACAAATTCTGGAAATGGAGGGGAATAGATGAAATCTCTGAAAATGCCTGTTGTGCTACAAGCATCCGCAACCAAACTTCCTTATCAGGATGACTACTTTGACGCTGTATTTACAGATCCACTGTACTGCCCCCATTTGCCAAGACGATTTTAATGCCCAGAAGTTGCAAAGGTCATGCTGCCTCTGATGCGTCCAGTCCTCATGGGGGTCAGTATAGCATCATAACAGGAAACATAGTTTACCTTTTGGGAAGTGATGAGCTCTTTCTAAGATCTTCTTTGTTTGTCTTTCATCTTCTGGGACAATTGGTGGCGAGGTAACAGTTTAGTGGCGAGGTAACAGTTAGGATTTTTTGTAGTCTCCGCTCCTTCCACCCTTCTTTTCAAGAAGCATTATATCAGTTATGACCATGCCCTTGTCCACAGCCTTGCACATGTCGTATATCGTGAGTGCTGCTACAGAGACTGCCACAAGTGCCTCCATCTCCACACCTGTTATTCCCACAACCTTTACAGAGGACTCTATTTCAATAAGAGACTCCTCACTTGGTGGTGAGGTAACAGTTGGCAGGACCCTGAATGTTATATCAGCATGGGTTATATTCAGGGGATGGCAGAGTGGTATAAGTTCGGAGGTCCTCTTTGCAGCCATGATCCCAGCAATCTTTGCCACAGTAAGGACATCCCCTTTTGGAAGGGCCTTCTCAAGGAGGAGATCAATGGTCTCTCTCTTGAGTCTTATCCTTGCCATGGCCCTTGCCTCTCTCTGGGTGGCAGACTTTTCAGAGAGATCAACCATCCTGGCATTGCCTTTTTCATCTAAATGGCTGAAGGTCATGCCTTAACCTCCAATCTTTGACATAGGTCGCAGAATATTATGGGTTGGACTAATCTTTGAAGGAGAGATACCGTGGCCTGAGGGCTTGCACTCTACAGCAAGCAGTAACAGCCTTTCCAGTTCTCTATCATCGCCCCCTCCCCTTAATACAGGCTTCAGATCTATCTCTGTCTCTGAAAAGAGGCATGGTCTCAATTTCCCGTCAGAGGTGATCCTCATGCGGTTACATCCTCCACAGAAGTGGTCACTCAGGGCACTTATAAAACCGATGATACCCTTTGCCCCAGGGAGTCTCCAGTACCTTGCTGGTCCACCTGAGTGCAAGATAACAGGTTCAAGACTTCCCATGCCCTCAACCCTCTTTCTTATCTCATCCTGTGGCACATATCTCTCAATTCCCCAGAAATCCCTTGCCCCAATTGGCATGAATTCTATAAATCTTATCCTGTAGGGCTTTTCCATAGTGAGTGCTGCAAAGGACTCTATCTCATCATCATTGATCCCTCTTACAGGCACCATATTTATACTCACTGGAGTAAGGCCACATTTCTCAGCAGCCTCTATCCCCTCTATTACAATCTTCAGGTCCCCACCTCTTGTGATCTCACTGTAACGGAAAGGTATAAGGGAGTCGAGGCTCACATTCACCCTTGTAAGGCCTGATCCCTTTAATTCCTCTGCATATCTTTTCAGGAGGACGCCATTTGTTGTGAGGGTTATCTCCTCAATTCCCTTAATGGAGGATATGCCTTTTATTAAAAAGGTAATATCCCTTCTTCTTAAGGGCTCTCCTCCTGTGAGTCTTATCCTCTTTACACCAAGCCCTGAAGCAACCCTTACAATCCTTATAATCTCCTCGTATCGGAGGATCTCCTTAAACTCAATGGGCTTAACACCATCAGAGGGCATGCAATAGATACATCGAAGGTTACATCGATCAGTAACAGATATCCTCAGATAATCAATCACCCTTCCCCTCTGATCTGTTAACATCTACTGTTACCTCACCACCACGATAGGCTTAAGGCTTTAGGCTTAAGGCTGAAGAAAAGAGACAAAGACAGGATTATTGTTTTTTTCTCTTCAGCCTATCGCCTTCAGCCTTCAGCCTTAAATCTAAGGCCTTTTCTTAGTGGCCTTCTGTAGTTCTGTCAACTTGGCCTTTGCTCTTTTTGCCTCTTCAGTGTTAGGATATCTTTCTATGAGCCTTTCAAGGATTACCTTTCCTGTCTTTTTGTCACCAAGTTCGATAAAGGAGAGGGCCTGTTTGAGATGGGCAGAGGGGACCTTTTCATTTGAGGGATATTCCTTTATCACCTTCTCATAGTTCAGGATGGCATCTTCATAATTCTTTTCATTGAAATATGTCTCAGCAATCCAGTATCTGCAATTTCCTGCCAGCCTGTAATTAGGGTATCTTTTTATGAACTCCTCAAAGAGTTCTCTTGCCTCTCTGTATCTTTTCTCTTTAAATAACTCCCGAGCCCTGTCATAGAGGGCCTTTGGATCATCACTTGGTGGCGAAGTAACAGTTGGTGGTGAGGTCCTTTCACCACCAGATGGTGTGGAAGGCTGACTCACTGCCTGGGGTTCCTTACTTGGTGGCGAAGTAACAGTTGGGGGTCTCACAGGGGGAAACTGTGTTTCCCCCTGTGTACCCCCAACACTTGGTGAAGGTGGTTGAGCACTGAAGGTCTTTATCTGGGCCTCAACCCTCTCAAGTCTCCTCTGAATATCCTGAAGCATCAATTCGAAGCCTTCAGCCCTTGCCTTAAACCTCTCGTCAGAACCCTTTAACTCAGAAAGGCCCTTCTCAATGGTATTTCTCTGTTCCTCAAATCTCGCCCTTATATCTGAAAGCTCTGCTGTGAGGGAGTTAATCTTATTAAAGAGCATCACCTGAGATTCTGTCAGGGCCTTTGCCTGTTCTGTGCCAGCTGCCTTCAGGGTCTTGGAGACATCTTCAATCCTTCTTTTCAATTCCTCTATAGCTATCTTCGTCTCATACAGATCCTTTTTGAGCATATTCACATCAGACTTCATCGTCTCAAACTCACTCGTAACAGTGACGCAGGCAGTAATACCGAAGATGATAAAAAGCAGGGATAACCTTAACACAAGGTTTATCCTATTCATAAATAACAAAGTGAGCCCTCCTGTTAAGCTGCCAGCATTCCTCTGTCTGCTCCGTGCAGAGGGGTCTCTCCTCTCCATAGGAGACAGTCTCGATCCGTGATGAGGATATACCAAGGATCATAAGATAGTTCTTTACAGCAGAGGCCCTCCTCTCTCCAAGGGCAAGATTGTATTGATTCGTTCCCCTTTCATCGCAATGGCCCTCAATGATCAGTCCAGCCTTTGGGTTATTCTTAAGCCATCTGGCAAGGTCATTAAGGATAGGTTTTGCATCGTCCCTTATCTCATATTTGTCAAAATCAAAATAGATATCGGGGAATTCCACCCTTTTTGGTTTCGCAGCCTCCGGTGATATCTTTGCTACCTCAAGAGGCCTTTCTGTAACGGTCACAGGTTTCTCAGAGATTACCTCAGGCCTTTCTGGAGTTACCTTCTCTGGTTGAGCTACCTTCTGTTCTGGCAACCTTTGCTCCTGTGTAATGGCAGGTGCCTTCTCCTCCTGCACCACCTTCCTTGGTGCACAGGAAAATAAAACTGTCCCTGCCGTAATGAGAGCCAGAAGGATAAAAAGATAACCAGAATTGCCAACCAGATTCTGCCTATTTTTGGGAAGACCCTTCATCTTTCCACCTCCATAATTATTATTTTATCCACACAGGGCTGGATCCAGCCACTGCGGTCAGTGCCTTCTGACCAGAGCCATCTCTCCGCATGATATATATCTTCCATTTCCCATCCCTGTCAGATGTAAAGGTGATGAACCTTCCATCAGGAGAAAAGGATGGTTCTTCATTATTACCTACCATTGTAAGTTGAATCGCCTCTGTTGAGTCAAGCCTCTGAAGGAATATCTGGTTTTTACCATTTACACTACCCACATACAAAAAGGCATCCCCTTCTGGTGACCACGCAGGAGATGTATTATAGCCTCCTCTAAAGGTCATCCTTTTTATATTATAACCTGTGATGTCAGCCATGTAAATCTGGGGTGAGCCACTTCTGTCGGAGACAAAAAGAAGGCGTTTTCCATCGGGTGAAATCACTGGATCTATCTCAATGGCATATCCTCCGATGAGTTTTTTAAGTGTTGAGTTCTTGGTATCTAAGAGATAGATATCCTGATTGTCCATTTCAGTATGGGTTATGAGAATGAGGTCTTTTTCAAGGATATCGCCTGCAATGGTAAGGCCCTTACTCCTGAATACTGTCTTCTGCTTCATGGTATCGAAATCTATTATCTTCAACAACCACTCACGATCCTGTCTCATGGTGTAAGCAAGTAGCCTGGACTTCCCTGACCAGCGAGGAGATATAATCGTCTCTGCTGTAATCCCAAGCCTTCTGAGTCTCGCCCCATCCCAGTCCATTATATAGAGGGATCTTTTTCCTTCATGCATCCCAACAAAAAGGATCTTTGCCTCAAAAGGTGGATCTCTGTCAGTAAATCTCTTGTATATATCCCTGGCAATCACATGGGCAAGGGTCCTGAGAACCCCTACCTCTGCAGAATATTCCTTTTTGAGGATCTGGTCTCCTTCGTTTACATCATAGAGGGTTGAGAGGACAGTGATTCTGTTCTCAGATTGTCTGAGATTCAGCTTTATCACTGCATCTACACCAAGGGGCCTCCAGTTTTCTGGTTTAAAGGCTGATGTGGCTGGCTCAAGATAAAGCCTTTCATCAACAAATGTAAATAGACCTGTGTAGCTAAGGTCGTTTTTAATAACCTCCCTGAGCTCATTAAGGGCTTGAGGAGGGCCTTCCCCTGCTAATTGAAGTCCAAGTGCAAGTGGCCTTGGATTCGGCGAGGTAAGATCAATATAAATCCTTTGATGGGAAAGACTGTTACCTCGCCACCAAATGAGATTGAGAAATATAATGGCGAGGATGCAGAATACCCTGATCCTCATTTTGAAAACCTCAATTCTATCTCTACCTCCTCAGGTGGTGGAGGAAGGGGAGAAGACTTAAGAATAGCATTCTTTACAGAATAATCAAACAATCTATCTCCAGAGGAATGAAACTCTGTAATCTTCAGAGAGCCATCCCTCTGGACAAGGATAACTATTCTGCTTTTAAGTCCCTTCTTTACAACCTCTGGATATGTCCAGTTTGACTGGATGATACCCTTTACAATACCAGCATACTCCTCTGGTGAAGAAGTAACAGTTGTACCCCTCTGGCTTGAAAGGCCCTGTAAGGGAGGAGATATATCTCTCCCCTCATGAAGGGGTTTCGAGGTAACAGTTGAGGAGATTACAGCCTTCAGCCTCGCTAACTTCTCTAACCTTTTTTTTGCCTCAATGGCATGAAGGGCCTCTTCAATGACCTTCTCCCTTTCAATCTCTCTATCTTTGGGCTTCACAACCCTTTCCTTCTCAGCAGGTCTTAAGGAAGGAGCAACCTCGGGGGATTTCAGAGAGAGGGGCTCGTTGACTATTATCGGTGCTCTTTCTGAACCCTCCTCGATCAGGTTCACTGTTATGAATCCAGGGTTAATCCTTTTTGGGGGCATCTGCCATGTTATAAGTATCATTACAAAAGAGAGGTGCAGAAATAGGGAGAGTAGAAGACTCATTCCTTCCACTGTTCTCATTTCTCTGAGTTAGAAGTTATTGGTGGCGAGGTAACAGTTAATGGTTCTGTTACAAGACCGAGTCTTTCTATCCCAGCATCCTTTATCTCTGCCATCAATCGGGCAACCACTCCATAAGGAACAGACCTGTCTGCCCTGAGAAAGACCTCAGGATTCTCTCTTGCCAGTAGGGTAAGTTTTTCCTTTAATGCCTCAGGTGTTACAGGCATATCATTCAGATAGGTCTCGCCATTGCCCTTCACAGTTACAACAAGCCTCTCCTCTGGGGGGAGCTCCTTTCCCTTTGCCTTTGGAAGATTCACATCTATGCCCTGCTGCATAAAGGGTGCTGTGACCATAAATATTACAAGAAGCACGAGCATCACATCCACAAGGGGTATTACATTTATCTCAGACATCACCTCTCTGTCTCTATTTCTTGAGATCTGAGGCATCAGGGCTCATCTCCTTAGGGTTACCTCATCACCTTTTCTCATAAGGAGATCAAAGACCTCCTCTGAAAAATCCTCCATCTCGATTATCAATCTCCTGGCTGTACTGAGATAATAGTTATAGGCAA
>CAMTWD010000097.1:0-2747 GCA_947085365.1 uncultured Nitrospirota bacterium
AAGACATCCCCTTGATTTCCAGAACTCCTTAATGGCAATGCTCATTGGTGTTGCCCTGAGTTTAATTACTTACAATCAACACCTTCATCCTTTATCCCAGGTGTTATTGAAAGTGTCATCTTCTCTGTGTTATGCCACATTGTATCATAAATAATCACTACCCTCAGGTCTACCTTACCATTCACCATATCAAAGCTTTGAAGGAAGTATCTATCAGATAATACCATCAAATGGAATACAGAGCTTTGGAGGTAAATGGGTGGAGGTTGCAAGATGTATAGATGGAGGCATAGAGATACTGTATGACTCTAAAAGGCTTACCTTTTTGGAACTAAAAAGGAAGAATATAAACGCCTAAAAGAAGAAGAAGATATTCTGATCAAAAAAGGAATTATGTGTGACTTGACTTTAGTAATAACAGACTTTTGCTTTTTAACACCTCGCCACTAAGTGGGGTTGAATTTTAAAGAGTGATTTTGTAAAATTATATATGCCTGCGTAGAGATGCACCCTCCCATTTCTCGCAGGTGCTGGGGGTTCCCCACCACCCAGCAAAAGGCCCTCCACCCCCAGAGGGCCTTTTATATTGTCTGAAAAGGTGTAGGGATAAAGCAGAGGATAAATATCAACAAGGATATTATCCCTGTGAGCTTTCTTGAGGTGCTGAGCCTCTCCTCCCATAAAATAACAGGAGGATGGTTTATCCCGAGGATGATGAGCAGGGATGCCCAGATCAACCAGCCATACCAGGCAAAAAGGCCAAGGAGCAGGAGGATCACAATAAAGGCACCGGATATGTATTTATGAAATCTCCCAAAGAGGGCATAAACTATATGCCCTCCATCAAGCTGTCCCACAGGTATCAGATTCAGAGAGGTGACGAGAAACCCTATCCATCCTGCAAAGGCTACAGGGTGAAGAAGCACGGCATAACCGTCGGGGATGTCACCAAGCACTATCTTTGAAAGAAGAAGGTATATGAGGGATGAACCAAAGCCAATACCTTTTATGTCATCAGATTTTACAACCTGGGAGAGTTCAAGACCTATCACTGTGGCTATTATGCTTACAACAAAACCTGCTATAGGGCCAGCTGAGCCAATGTCTATAAGTGCCTTCCTTGTGGCAATGGGAGATTTCATCTTTATAATAGCCCCAAAGGTTCCTATGGCAGTTGGGGCAGGAATAAAATAAGGGAGTGTTGCCTTTGTCCTGTGAATCCTCGAGGCAAGATAATGAGAGAATTCGTGACTGAGTAGTATGCTCAGAAGGGTTAATGAAAAGGGCCACCCCTCTATGATCCTCAGTGGTTCAGAGAATATATCAATCCCCTCCCAGAGGGCACCTGCTCCAAGGGTTGTAAGGACGGTAAGGAGAAATAATATGATATGTACCAATCTATTACCTCAACTGTTACTTCGCCACCAACTGTTACTCCGCCAACTTTGCCTCAAGGTCGTACTCATAAGCCTTTGTGATTACCACTTCTTTGAATAATCCAGGTTCTATTTTATCCCTTGTATGTATTATTACAACCCCATCTATCTCCGGTGCCTGGGACTGGAGCCTTCCAAAGGCCACTTTTACCTCGCCACCTATTGATCTCTCCACCTCATCGATAAGTACCCTGAATCTCTTACCCACCAGTGCAAGATTCTTCTTAAGGGATATCTCTGCCTGGAGTTTCATGAGTTCATTAAATCTCCTCCTTTTTGTCTTCTCAGGTATCTGACCCTTGAGACTGTAGGCAGGAGAACCCTCTTCCCTGCTGTATTTAAATACCCCCAGTCTATCAAATTCCATTTCTTTAACGAAATCCTTCAGGGCCAGAAAGTCTTCCTCTCTTTCCTGAGGGAAACCCACTATAAAGGTCGTCCTTATAGTTACATCAGGAATGGCCTCTCTTATCCTTTTGAGTAACCTTCTGTAATCCTCTTTTGAACCAGGTCTTCTCATTAACTGGAGTATCCTCTTTTCTGAGTGCTGAAGGGGTATATCCATATACTTACAGATCTTCGGATTCTCTGCAATCTCCTCAATAAGGTCATCCCTGATGCCCTCTGGATGGAGATAAAGGAGTCTCAACCAGAAGTCTCCTTTCAGGGATGTAATCTCTCTTACTAATTCCCTCAATGAAGGAAGCCCCTTTTTATCAATTCCATAGGAGGTTATATCCTGACCTACAAGTATGAGCTCTTTTGTGCCGAGATGGAGAAGCTCTTCAGCCTCTTTGATTATCTCTTCTGGGTCTATGCTTTTATAAGGCCCTTTTATTGATGGTATCACGCAGAAGCTACAGTGGCGATTACATCCATCGGATATCTTAATGTATCCGTAAGATGGTAATCTGAAAGTGGCACAGTTACCTCGGGGGTAACTGTTACTTTGCCATCTTAGGTGATCAATTAGATATCCTGTTATCTTCTCTTCTTCATTAATCCCGAAGAATGCGTCAACCTCAGGGAGTGCCTTCCTCAGCTCCTCTTCATATCTCTTTACAAGGCATCCCATTACTATGAGGAGGGCATCCTCCCTCTTAAGGGAACCGATCCTCAGTATCTCCTCTATGGACTCCCTTTTGGCATCATTGATAAATCCACAGGTATTAATAATAATGCAATCAGCCTCCTCAGGTGAATCTGACAGAAGGAGCCCTGCCCTCAGTAGACCCTTTGCGAGACTCCGGGAGTCCACTTCATTCTTGGGACAACCAAGGGTTATTATATGGATACCACCACTGTAATCCA
>CAMTWD010000098.1:0-22185 GCA_947085365.1 uncultured Nitrospirota bacterium
ACATTAGCCTCCTTAATCTTATGATCCCAAAGAATCCTTCGATCTCACTGTTACCTCGCCACTAATTGGGATTCTATTCTCTTACTGTTACTTTTACTTTGCCCCTAATCAGCAGGAGCCCCACGGGTTACTTCGCACTCAGTAAGTCTTATTTTAACAGGTTGAGCAGACTTTTTTAAAGCCCCCGCATTAATTGGGTTGAGCTGTTATTTCTCTACCAAGGAATGGGAGATTTTAAAGGGGTAACAGTGGGGGTCTCACAGGGGGAATATTTATTCCACCTCTGTACCCCAACTGTGCGAAAAAGCGTGTTTATTTAAAAAAATCTTGATTTTTCTTAAAAAAATTGTTATCTTAAATAAAAAGTGGGGTTTTCCCACTTTTTATTTTTGATGAGCCACCCCTTAATAGACGGGTTGGTATCTGATTAGTGGCAAAGTAACAAAAGGTGGCGAGGTAACAGTTGATGGCGAAGTAATAGTTGATGGCGAGGTAATAGTTGGGTATGAATGAGATCATGGACAGGATATGGAGACTTGCAAGGGAGGTCGCTGAGCAAGAGGACCTGGAGGTTGTGGATGTAGAGGTCTCCCGTGGCAGGAAGGTTATCCTGAGGGTCTTTATTGATAAAGAAGGAGGAGTAACCATAGAGGATTGTGAGAGGATGAGCAGGGCACTGGAGGCATTACTTGATGTGGAGGATCCTATAAAGGAGTCCTATATACTTGAGGTATCCTCTCCAGGTCTCGATAGACCCCTTAAAGGAAGGCATGATTTTATAAGAAATATGGGAAGGCTCGCAAGGATAATCACAAAGCAGAAGGTAGAGAATCAGAGCCTTTTCATAGGAAGGATTGAAGGGGCTGATGAGGAAGGGGTTATTATTAATACAGGGAAGACCACAGTCTTTTTAAGGTATGATAATATATCTCGTGCTAATCTTGAGGTGGAGATCAGATGACAAAGGAACTCTGTTATATAATTGACCAGATAAGCAGGGAGAAGGCAATACCACGAGAGGCATTGCTTAAGGCCCTCCAGTCTGCCCTCCAGTCTGCTGCGAGAAAGAGGTTTGGTGGCAGAAAGAATATAAATCTTCAGATTGACCCTAAGACATGTGCAATCACGGTTACAGAGGTTAAGAGGGTGGTAGAGAGTCTTTCTTTTCCCAGTGAGGAGATATCCCTCGAAGAGGCAAGAAAGATAAAACCAGATGTGAATATTGGTGATACCATTGAGCTTCCTATACACCTTGAGGAATTTGGAAGGATAGCTGCCCAGACAGCAAAACAGGTAATACTACAGAGGGTAAGGGAAGCTGAAAAGGATGTGATTTATAACGAATTTAAGGATAAAAAAGGGACAGTAGTTTCAGGGACAGTTCTAAGGAAGGAAAAGGGGAATTATTATGTAAGTGTAGGCAGGGCTGAGGCAGTCTTACCCGTAAAGGAGACCCTTCCAAACGAAAATCTCAAGAGAGGGGAGATAATCAAGGCCTATATTACTCAAGTGGAAAATACACCAAAAGGGCCCATTATTACCCTCTCCAGGACAGTCCCAGAGTTTGTGGCAGCCCTCTTTAAGATGGAGGTTCCGGAGATTGCCGACGGAACGGTTATAATAAAACATATAGTGAGAGAGCCAGGAGAAAGGACAAAGATAGTGGTATATTCGGCAAACCCAGCAATAGACCCGGTTGGATCCTGTGTTGGTATGAAGGGGACAAGGGTACAGTCCATAGTGAGGGAATTAAGGGGTGAGCGTATTGATATAATCCCGTGGAATGAAGACCCGAGGATCCTTATTGCAAGGGCACTCAGTCCTGCGCAGGTTGACAGGATAGGGATAAATGAAGAGGAGAAGACAGCAATGGTGATAGTCCCTGATGACCAGCTCTCCATAGCCATTGGCAAAAAGGGTCACAATGTAAGACTGGCCATGAAACTCACTGGATGGGAAATAGATATAATGAGTGAAAGCGAATACTCACGGGCAAGGGCTGAACAATAGGTGGCACTGTTACCTCGCCACTAATGAGATAAGAGTAAGGAAATTTAATAATTGTCCAGTGATCTCCAGGATTAAGGATGATGGATCAGTCCATTCAATATATCAGGGGGGTAGGAAGGGAGAGGTCAAAGATATTTCAGAAGCTGGGGATCACTACAGTAAAAGATGCCCTCTATTACCTTCCGAGGAGATACGAAGACAGGAGATTCCTCAGATCCATAGCCAGCCTCAGATATGGAGAGATAGAGACGGTAAAGGCAAGGGTTGTCTCTGTAGAGTTGATAGAGAGAAAAGGCCTTAAGATACTTGAGCTCACTATGAGTGATGGGACAGGGGTTCTGAAGGCCAAGTGGTTTAACCAACCCTATCTGAAGAGATTATTCAACCCCGGTCAAGAATTGATCCTTAGCGGCAGGGTTGAGAGGAACACCTTCTGGGGTATCGGTTTTGAGATGGAGAATCCCGAGTATGAGTTTTATGAAGGGGATGATGAGCTGATACACACCTCAAGGATAGTTCCTGTATACAGTCTCACCAAGGGTATAACACAGAGACAGATGAGGAGGATAATGTTCTCTCTTGTTAATGATTATGCAGGACATATAAAAGAACACCTTCCACAAGAGATACTCAGGAGATTCAATCTTCCAACCCTTTCGGAGAGCCTTTATAATGTCCACTTTCCGTCAGAGGATCAGGATATAGAAGACCTGAATAACTTCAAGACCCCCTTCCAGAGGAGACTTGCCTTTGATGAGATATTCTTCTTCCAGACAGGTCTTTCCCTTCTAAGAAGGAATAAAACCCTTTCTCGGGGGATAGCCTTCAGTGCAAAAGGCAGGATGGTCGAAAGACTCAGGGAGATCTTACCCTTTAAACTGACTGCTGCCCAAGAGAGGGTTTTTAAGGAGATTATCAATGATATGAGCTCGCCCTATCAGATGAATAGGCTTATACAGGGAGATGTGGGTTGTGGTAAGACAGTAATCGCCCTCATGGCGATGCTTGTTGCAGTAGAGGATGGCTATCAGGCAGCACTCATGGCTCCCACAGAGATACTGGCAGAACAGCATTATATCAATATACACAGGATAGTCGAAAGACTCGGGCTGAGGATCGCCCTTCTCACGAGGGGAGTTGATGAAAGACCTCTCGACCTGATCGAAAGAGGAGAGATTCCCATCGTCATCGGAACCCATGCACTGATCCAGGAGTCCGTAAGATTTAAAAGGCTCGGGCTTGTTGTAATTGATGAACAGCATAGATTTGGTGTTATGCAGAGGTCTGCCCTGAGGTCTAAGGGTATAAATCCTGATGTCCTCATAATGACCGCAACGCCCATTCCAAGAACCCTTGCCCTCACCCTCTATGGAGACCTTGATTATTCCATTATAGATGAACTTCCTCCAGGAAGGTCTCCTGTTATCACAAAGGTAATGAACCAGCACCAGAAGAGGGAACTTTATAATCTCATAGCCACTGAGGTGAGCAGAGGAAGACAGGTATATGTGGTATATCCTGTAATTGATGAATCAGAGGAACTAAATCTGAAATCAGCAATTAAGGGTAAAGAGGCCTTTCAGAGGTTATTCCCGCAGTTCAGGATTGGCCTTTTGCATGGAAGGATGAAGACCTCTGAAAAGGAAGAGATCATGACCGCCTTTAAGGACCATGAGATTGATATACTTGTGAGCACAACGGTTATAGAGGTTGGGATTGATGTCCCCAATGCAACAGTCATGATAATAGTCCATGCAGAGAGATTTGGTCTGAGCCAGCTTCACCAGCTAAGAGGAAGGGTCGGCAGGGGCAAAGAACAGTCTTACTGCATCCTTCTTGCCTATGAACCCCTTACTGAAGAGGCAAGGAGAAGGCTTGATGCAATGGTTCGCTTCAGCGATGGATTCTCCATAGCAGAAGAGGACCTGCTTATAAGAGGCCCTGGAGAATTCTTTGGCACAAGGCAATCCGGCATGCCTGACCTGAGGATTGCCAATATAGTGAGGGATGCTGATATGGTTCTCCCTGCAAGAGAGGCAGCAGTAGAGCTGATTAAAGAGGATCCTGAATTAAAGGGTTTTCCTCTTTTGAAAAGATCAGTTGAGGAATTCTGGCAGGGTAAGATAGAATTATTTGTAACAGGTTAAGGTGGCGAGGTAAGAGGGATGATTGATACCCTTCAGGATAATCTCAAAAGGGCATGGACACAGATCAGGATCTGGTCAGGACTTATCTCCCAGCGGGTGAGGGTGGAGCTTGAGGTGATTCGCCTTCTTCAGAGGGTCAAGAGGATAGATGAAAGGATAGAGGCATTGTATCAGATAATAGGGAAGAGGGTCGTGGAATTGAAGGAGAGACATGAAAGGAATATCCTTAAAGACGAAGATATAAACAATGCCATTGTCAAGATACAGACACTTACTAATGAGAAGGAGTCCCTCCTTAAGCAGATCTCTGAAATTACAGAATTGAGAGAAGAGACGAAGTCATGAATTCTCCAGAAGACCTTCTCCTCACCTTTATCCTTGGTCTTATTGTTGGTTCTTTTATGAATGTATGTATCTACAGGTTACCGCGGGGACTATCCCTTATATGGCCTGGATCGATCTGTCCTCATTGTCGTTCAAGTATTAAAGCTGTTGATAATATACCACTTTTGAGCTTCCTTCTTCTCAGGGGCAGGTGCAGGTCCTGTGGGGCAAGGATAGACTGGAGATATCCTCTCGTGGAACTCCTCAATGGAGTTCTATGGCTCGCCGTTGTCACTAAATATGATATTACCCTATCAACACTGGCTTTTTTATTCTTTGTTTCATCGATGATTATCGTGACATTTATAGACCTGGAACATATGATCATCCCTGACATTATAACAATACCAGGAACTATTGCAGGGATAGTTTTGAGCCCTCTTATAATTGATCCATTTTTAAGATATAAAACCCTCGGTATAAAGATATCCCTTGCGGGTGCAGGAACCGGATTCCTTCTCTTTTTTTTAATAGCCCACCTTGGAAGATGGGTTTTCAAAAAAGAGGCAATGGGTGGAGGGGATATAAAGCTCATGGCGATGATAGGTGCCTTCACCGGGATAAAAGGGGTCTTCTTAACAACCTTTCTTGGAAGCCTCCTCGGTTCCATTGTAGGGATCATTCTTATCTTGAAGAGAAGGGGCTCTGATACCATCATCCCCTTTGGTCCATACCTTGCAGGAGGTGCCGTGATAAGCATCCTCTTTGGAGAGGAGATATGGAGATTTTATTTAGGATAAAATGAGGGTATTAATTGGTGCCATCTTGATTGGAATATTTATCACAACTACCTCATTACTCCTCTTATCAGAATCTATTAACCCTATATTAATTATCACTGCCCTTATCTCAGGGATTGGTGTCATCTTTATCTTGATCCTTTCTTTAAGGCATCCCCCCTCAAAGAAAAGGGAAGAAGAATTTATGATGGAGACCTTTCGTGAGCTTGTCTCACAGATGAAGGAGAGACATATTGAACTTGATATATTCAATGAGAATATCCTGCAGAGCGTTCCCAGCGGAGTTATGAGTATAAATAGGGAGGGAATAATAACAAAGATTAACGAGGCAGGAATACATATCCTTGGCAGGAGTGACATAACAGGAAGGCATATTTCAGAAGTGATGGAAGGGCCTCTTCTTGAATATATTATGAATAGGGAATATCTGAAGAGAGAGGAGGTCCTCTGTGAGTTTTCAGGGAGGAAGGTCTGGCTCGGTTTCAGTATATCTCCGTTAAAGGATAGAAATAAAAATGTAATCGGAAAGATAGTCACCTTTACAGATATAACAGAATTTAAGGAGCTCCAAGAGAGAATGAAGCTGAGGGAGACCCTTCAGGGTCTGGGAGAGATGGCAGCTGGTATTGCCCACGAATTAAGAAATCCGATGGCGGTTCTCAGGGGATATGCTGATATCCTCAGAAAAAAGGCAGACCCAACGCTCTGGCCTATTATTGAATCTATGACGAAAGAGATCAATCTTATGGACAGTATCATCAGGGACTTCCTTACCTTTGCAAGATACGATGAGCCAAACCTCGTCAGCATCAGTATTGAGGGACTTGTAGAAGATACACTCTCATCGGTTATAGATAAAAAGGATCTTTCCCATATCATGATTACAAGAGAGATTGAACCTTTCCTGATTAAGGCTGATGAGACACTTCTAAAACAGGCGATTAAGAATCTCCTCCAGAATGCTATAGAGGCAATGCCTGATGGAGGGGTCCTCACAATAAAGGGGAAAAGGGATGAGGGTTTCTATATTCTATCTGTATCTGATACTGGCAAAGGCATCCCAGAGGATCTTAGGGAGAAGGTCTTTATCCCTTTCTTTACAACAAAGGAAGGTGGAACAGGCCTTGGACTTTCCATAGTCCATAAGGCAATTACTGCCCATGGAGGAGATGTATATTTTGAGACCTCAGAGAAAGGGACGACCTTCACCTTAAGGATTCCCTTGAGAGCTTGAAGAGCTCTCTATATCTATTCATATCAATTGCCCTTGCACCAAACCTCGCCTCCTGATACATGTTAATAAATTCTTCTATGATCCTTAAATCTCCTCGAACTGTTACCTCGCCACTGGCAACTGTTACCTCGCCACTGGCAACTGTTACCTCGCCACCAGGCGAGGATTGAAGCATCTTCATCACCTCCCCGGGTGTAATGGAGCTCTGGATCTTAAGGCCCCTTCTCTGAAGCTCTTTTAAGAACCTTATATAATAGAGGCTGATCTCTCCGCCACCAGCCCTTCTAACTGAAATAAGAAGGAAAAAGAGGATTATCATGAGAACTGAGAAGATAACAATAACGGTCAATAAGATGGCTGGGAGATCCCTTTTAAAGGGGAATCTGGAAAGCCCTGAACCAAGTTTCAGGCCGTGGAATTTCAGACTCCTAAGGATTCCTATCTGATCTTCCCTGCTGAAATTCACAATATACCTCTGCCACTTCATCTTGAGAAAGTCAATATAAAGTATAAAGAGGGGAGGTCTCTCCTCCTTCTGAATTACTGCGGGCGTTGGATCAAATCTCAGCCATCGGTCTTCTATGAATGCCTCAACCCAGGAGTGGGCATCCTTCTGCCTCAGGATTATATAATTCCCCACAGGATTCACCTCTCCTCCATAAAAACCTGTAACAACCCTTGAAGGGATGCCCTCTGCCCTCAGTAATAACGCCATTGCACTTGCATAGTGTTCACAATATCCTGCCTTTGACTCAAGAAGGAAATATAAGACCGGGTCAGTCTCATAAGGTGGAGGTTTTACCTCAAGGGAATATCTGTAATTCTTCTTCAGATACCTTTCTATAGCAATAGCCCTATCAAGGGCAGGTGGCGAGGCACCTCCTTTCAACTCCTCTTTCATAATCTTCTCTGAAATCTCCTTTATGGTATCCCTTATGCTATCAGGTATCCTGAGATATAGGTCCCTAAGCCTTGGATTCAGGGTATTTTTCAGATCCTCTTCAGGAATGCTCCTCACTGTATAGTGAATCCTCCTTGCACCCCTTCCTGGAAGGTAGAGGGAATTATGGGGATCCTTCTCAACCCTCGTAAAGGATGTAAAGATGGAAATCCTTCTGTCCATTGCAAAGATTATATCTGACTCAATAGGCTCAAGAAGTATCTCCTGTTCTACAAAGGAACTATATCCCCCGGGAGATTCGTCAATAATAAATCCATCTTGCGATGTAGCAGTCTTCCTCAAAATCCTCCGGTTCTGCATCTGGGAATTTATCCATTGCCTTCCATCATAATAATCAAGAACCATACCCTTCCAGTAATAAGGTCCCTTTATGAAAGGTCTTAACTCTATCCTTGCCACAACAGTTTTATCAAGCTTAATTTCCCCTCCACTGAGATCCATCTTCTCTGAAAAGCCTGCATTTCGTATCCCCTTTATGTGACTCTTGCCCCAGAGTCCTGCTGTCAATCTTGGAAGGCTTATAAAAAAGATGGCAGATATAAGTATTGTAAAAAGGACAAGGATTGTGAGAGATCCTGTCCTGAGGCCTAAGCCCTGCTGAATAGCAGGGGAGGAATATTTCACATAATGGGCCATATTCATCACGATTATGAAGAGTATGATAAACAGGATAATTATCACACCAAAGAGCATGGCCACTGTGAATTCAGAGGCCACAACAAGCTGTAAGAGGGCCATAAAATAGACCTGCAATGGATCGTAGGGCTCCTTTATGTCAAAGGATTTTATGGCATGGAATATCAGACTTAGATGACCTACTGAGGTGAGATAATCTCCAGTAATAAGGAAGGAATCAAAGAGGAATATTAAAACCCCCATGATTGATGATGCCCCTATGACTGACCTTGATGCCTGGGGAAGACCCTTCAGGAGTCTCCAGTAACCATAGAGCATTATCAGGATGAAGGGATAATAGATGGGATTGAGCTCTCCAGTTATTACCAGTGAAAAGGATCCAGCAATTGCAGTGAGTGCTGTGAAGAGTTTATATTGCTGTGGCATAGAATACCATCTCCGCCCTATCCCTGAATTTAGAAAAGGGTGAAAGCCCTGACTGGAGTATCAGGACCGAAGCCCCAACTGTTACCTCGCCACTAGGCACTGTTACCTCGCCACCAATTGTTACCTCGCCACCAAGTTCCGAAAGGTCTGTTTCATCAACAAGACAGATTGGTGGCGAGGTAACAGTGGGATTCTGACTTAGTGGTGAAGTAACAGGACTCACAATGGCCAGATGGTCAAGGATCTTCAGGAGATGCTCTCTGCCTCTGCCAAAGGGGATAGTTTTGTTGCATGTCACAAATCTTAGATAATAGTCTGCAGAGATAAACCTTTCTGAAAGGGATGCCGCTAAGGAGACAGACTCCTCAAAGGAATCCATACTTAGTGGCGAGATATCAGCTGGTATGAAGTTATCGAAGAATATGGTCACCTTTCTGATCTCTTCATTGCCCAGCTCCTTTATCATCAATTCACCTGTCTTTGCAGTGGCCTTCCAGTGCACGAGCCTCCTGTCATCTCCATACTGATAGGGTCTCACCTTCTGGAAATCCCCTTCATTTGTGGATCTCCTGCTTCCTGAAGCGTAAAAGGGCAGTGGAAGCTCCAGATCCTTGATCTCAGGATAGATAAGAAGGGTCTTCTCAATAAGAGGTTTAACAGATCTCTCGGTAAAGATAAAGGGGAATCCCGTCCAGAGCAGGAGTTCCTCTTTCAGGTTAACGATTCCCCTCCTTAATGGAAGGATCTCCTCATACACCTCTATGGTATCACCCGGACTTATTCTATCTATATAGCATGATAGCCTGAAAGGACTTTCTCTTCTACTCGTAACAACTATGGAGTGGCTTGCAAGGAACCTCTTTTTATTCGTAATCACAATCTTTATCTTTGCAGGTCGCCTCTTGAAGAGTTCCTCCTCCGGTTTTAGAGATATCTCAATGCCCTTGAGATTAACAAATGTGAGGATGAGAGATAAAGATAGGACTGAAAGCATAACAGAGAGGATAAGATACATGAGGTTGTTTCCTGTATTAAGAGATGCAAGACCTACAAGGAGGGTGGCAAGTATCAGTCTCAATCCCTCACGGGTTATCCTTACAAGGCCTAAGTTAAGGCTCTGGTTTTTGAAAAGCTCTATTAAGAAGGGCTTTAACATCTTAGTGAACTGTTACCTCGCCACTGGCACAGGTCACAGTAATTCTTTATACAGGTACCGGGATCTTCGATAGTATCTCCTCTATGAGTCTTCTGGCATCTGTTATATATGTCTTGCCCTTCAGGATTATCCTGTGGCCGAAGACAAGGGGAGCAACCTTCTTTATATCATCAGGTGTTACAAAATCCCTTCCAGAGATAAAGGCATGGGCCTTAGAGGCCATAACACAGAACTGGCCTCCTCTGGGACTTACCCCCAGTCTTATGGAGTCGTGGTTCCTTGTGGCAAGGATGATCCTGTGAAGATAATCCAGAAGGTCATCGTGAATCCTTACATCCTGAACCCTCCTCTGCATACGAATAATCTCTTCTGGTGTCACCTGTGGCGAGAGCCTCTCAATCTCATCAAAGCTTGTGCCTTTCAGAAGGACCTTCTTTTCTGAATCCGGGTCAGGATAACCTATCCTCAGATGCATCATGAACCTGTCAAGCTGGCTTTCAGGAAGGGGAAAGGTTCCGTAGTATTCCACAGGATTCTGTGTTGCTATCACCATGAATGGCTCTGGTAATTCATAGGTCTTCCTGTCCACAGAGACACGCCTTTCATTCATCGCCTCAAGAAGGGCAGACTGGGTTTTGGGATTTGTCCTGTTTATCTCGTCGGCAAGGACGATATTTGCAAAGATAGGGCCTGGTTTGAATTCAAAATCCCTCTTCTCAGGATTGTATATATTCACACCTATTATGTCTGATGGCAGTAAGTCGCTTGTGAACTGTATCCTCTGGAATGTACAGCTCGTAGATCTGGCAAGGGCATAGGCAAGGGTTGTCTTCCCCACGCCCGGGATGTCCTCAATAAGGAGATGCCCTTTTCCTAAGAGACACACTAAGGACATCCTTATTACCTCTTCCTTTCCGAGGATGATGGAATCAAGAAGGGATTTGAGCCTCTCAAGTAGCTGAAACTCTACTGGGGGCGAGGTAACAGTACTTAGTGGCGAGGTAACAGTCTTCATCCCTAAATTACCTCCAAATCCCTTGGAAGACCTGTCAGGACCTCATAACCCTTTTCAGTCAGAAGCACCATGTCCTCAATTCTCACACCCCCAACTCCACTTATATATATCCCCGGCTCCACTGTAAAGACCATCCCTGGCCTTAAACCTTCCTTGGAATGCATGCTTATATGAGGAAATTCGTGGATATCGAGACCCACTCCATGACCTGTGGAATGGCCGAAATATCTTCCATAACCCTTTTTATTAATATAATCCCTTGCACCTCTATCAACATCACAGGCCCTGACACCCGGCCTTATGGAAGAGATAGCCCTTTTCTGTGCCTCCAAAACAGTCATATAAATCCTTTTTATCTCCTCAAACCGTGAATCTTGAACCTTTTTAAGAGGACCTATGATAAATGTCCTTGTCATATCTGAATAATAGCCATCAGCCTCAGCCCCCCAGTCTATAAGGAGAAGTTCTCCCTCCTGAAGTCTTTTGGTAGAGGATCTTGCGTGTGGAAGGCTTGAGTTTATACCAGAGGCAACGATTACCTCAAAGGGTAGGTTTCTTGATCCAAGTCTCTTCATCTGATACTCCAGCTCCACTGCTATATCCATCTCACCTATGCCAGGCCTTAAGAGGCCCTTAATCTTCAGGAAGGCCTCTTCAGCCCTTTTTATCGCCTCCTTGATTCTATCAATCTCCACAGAGGTCTTTATCTCCCTCAGCCTCAGGATCTGTCTTTTTAAGGGTACAAGCCTGACAGGGAAACCTTTTAATCTCTCGAGCATCTCAAAGGTAATGGTTGGTTCAAAGGCAAGCCTTTTTATGGACAATCTCTCAATTAATCTTTTCAGTTCAGGGAATCGCCTTTTGTAAATTATAATCTCACATCCCTTCACCTCCCTTCCAGACTGGTCTTTGTATCTGAAGTCAGTAAGAAAGAATCTCCTTTCCTTTGTGAAGAGACCAAGACCTGATGAACCTGTAAATCCTGTGAGGTATCTGAGGTTTTTCAGATCAGTAATAAGAATTCCATCCACTTTTAATGATCTGATAATCCTTGAGAGTGGTTCCACTGTTACCTCGCCACCAAGATAGGCTGAAGGCTTAAGGCTGAAGACTGAAGAAAAGAAAACAACTTTCCTCTTTTTTGTCTTTTAACTTCAGCCTACTGCCTTCAGTCTTCAGCCTGTTTTGTCTTTAACTCTTCAGCCTATCGTCTTTAGCCTTCAGCCTCATCTACCTCGCCATCTATGATTAAGTATAACACAGATATCCAGACTGTTACCTCGCCACTAACTGTTAACTCGCCACTGATGGCGAAGTAATAGTTACATTGTTGGTCTTCATGCAAGGAAGAGGGATGCCACAAAAAATACCAGTAGAAGCAATATAAGTCCTACAGCAAAAGACCTTCCAGCAATCCTCTCTATCCAAGGGATAAACAACAGTATCATGACTGCCATAAGAGGTATAATCACGCCCCCAATCCCATGGGAGTAGATAGCCTGTAAATCCCTCTGCCATACACAACTTTTATAGGCCTCTATCTCTGAAGAGACATAAAAAGGTGAGGAGATAAGAAAGGCTGTAAAGGTTATCCCACCAAGGCAATAGAGATAACTCAATCCTTCAGGAATAGGCCTAACTATCAGGGTTCATCATTTTAAAGAGTTCCTTTCCAACCTTAAAGTGAACTGCCTTTTTTGTTGAGACCTCAACGGGCTCTCCCGTCTTTGGATTCCTTGCAATCCTTGGTGCCCTTGTCTTTACAGTAAAGTTGCCGAATCCCCTTATCTCCACCCTCTCACCTTTCTTGAGGGCATCCTTGATAGTCTCGATCACGGTATCAAACATTATCTCCACCTGTCTTTTGGTAAAACCACTGCACCTCTCCGCAATCTTTTCTATTAATTCTGACCTTGTCATAACAGACCTCCTTTTTTAGTCACTTATACTATTACTATTTATTTCGCCACTTATGGTGTCATCAAGTATTTCACTTTTAATGAGGTGTATTCATTCACGAGGTTTCTTGACTGCAATAGGAGCTCACCTATTTTACCATCAAGGAGTCTTCTTAAGGTAATGGTCTCTTTCTTCGTAACAATCTCTGGTCTGCCTTTTATACCTGCAAGTCTTGATGCCACCTCTATAGCATCCTCTAAATTTCCGAGCTGATCCACCAGTCCTAACTGAAGGGCCTGTGAACCTGTAAAGATCCTTCCATCAGCGATCTTCCTTACATTCTCTAAGGGGAGCCCTCTTCCCTCTGCCACTGCCTTTATAAACTGTTCGTGGACATCATCAAGAATGGATTGAAGGATCTTCCTCTCTTCAGGTTCCATCTCCTTAAACACAGAGGCAATGTCTTTATGTCTTCCACTCTTTATTACCTCAGTCTTTATGCCTATCTTATCCATGAGACCCTTTATATTTGGTATCTCCATTATTGCTCCTATAGAGCCGGTAAGTGTGCCTGGATTGGCTACTATCTTTGATGCTGGGGCTGATATGTAATATCCTCCTGAGGCAGCAACAACACCCATTGATACCACCACAGGCTTTTTCTTTACAGTCTTTTTAATCTCCTCATATATCTCCTGTGAATGAGCCACAGCACCGCCAGGGCTATCCACCCTCAGGACAATGGCCTTTATGGTACTGTCTTCCCTGTATTGTTTTAACTCCTCTATTGTATCTTTTGAACTGAATATAGGACCCTCAATCCTTATGAGACCTATTCGCTCCCTGAGGAGCACCTCTTTCTGAAAGAGGGTGATAATGAGACTGAGCACCACAAGGCTACTGAGGATTATAAAGAAGACAAGACAGACCCTTTTCATTTCTTCTCTCCAGGTGGCGAAGTAATAGTTGGTGGCGAAGTAACAGTTCTGCCTTCCCTCATGCTCAGGCCTATCTTTCTCTCCTTTGTATCCACCTTTATGATCCATGCATTAAGCATATCACCAGGTTTGAGCTTTGACCTATCCAGATCCTTTGGTATCTCCGATGCAAATATCAGTCCCTCCACGAGGTCATCTATATCAACGAATATCCCGTGTTCTGTAACCTTTATAACCTTTGCATTCACTTCATCTCCAACCTTATACTTCTCAGGAATAACCTTCAACCAGGGATCCTCTGTGAGCTGTTTTAACCCAAGGGAGAGTCTCTCTTTCTCGGGCTGGATATTTAATATCACAGCCTCTATCTTCTGGCCCCTCTTCACTATCTCTGATGGATGGGAAAGATGCCTTGTCCAGGAAAGGTCAGAGATATGGATGAGGCCATCTATTCCTTCTGGGATCTCCACAAAGACCCCGAAATCTGTTATGCTCACAACCCTTCCCTCTATCTTCTGACCAACCTGATACCTCTTTGCAATAATATCCCATGGATTCGGTCTCGTCCTTTTCAGGCTCAGGGAGAGCCTTCTCTGAGATTTATCGATGTTTAAGATAAGAGCATCGATTATATCTCCTGGTGAGACATACTTAGATGGATGTTTTGGTCTGTTTGACCAGTCCATCTCTGAGATATGGATAAGGCCATCTACACCATCCTCTATCCTTACAAAGGCGCCATAGTCAGTAATATTGATTACCTTTGCCCTTACCTTCTGCCCTACAGAATACCTCCGTTCAATATCAATCCACGGATCAGGTCTCTTCTGCTTATAACCCAGTGTTACCTTTTCTGTCTCAGGATCAAACTTGAGAACCATCACCTCTACCCTGTCTCCCTCTTTAAAGTATTCTGAAGGATGGTTTATCCTGCTCCAGGATATATCCGATATATGAAGGAGTCCATCAATACCACCTAAATCAATAAATACACCATAGTCTGTTATATTCTTTACAATGCCTTTTATAAGGGCTCCTGGCCTTAATCTCTCCTTAAGGGCCTCCTTTGCCTTCTTCTTTTCTTCTTCAAGCACCGCCCTTCTTGAAAGGACTATATTATTCTTTTTCCTGTTAAGATTGATTATCTTAAATCTTGAGCTGGTACCTATGTATTCCTCGGGATTCTTTGGAAAGAATAGATCCACCTGTGACAGAGGCAGAAAGGCCTTCAGTCCGCTACTGTTACCTCGCCACCAGAGGTCAACGGTAAATCCGCCTTTTACCCTTTCAAGGATTGCCCCCTCCACATATCCATCATTCCTCACTGCATTCTCTATCATGTTCCATGTGAGTATCCTTTTTGCCTTCTGCCTTGACAGGAGGACAATGCCGTCTGTATCAAGGAGGTCCTCTATAAATACCTCTATATCATCTCCAACTTTTAGGTTATTGAGTTCTGTCTCCCCCAGGTCTTCAAGAGGGATAAATCCCTCGGATTTATAGCCAACATCAACGATAATTCCATCCGGTCTCTTTAAAAGCACCCTGCCTTTTGTAATCTCTCCTTCCTGAAGGGTATGGAAATCTCCCTCAAGGAATGTCTCAATCTCCTCCCTTTCTGCCTGTCCAATCGTCTCTGATGCCCCAAAGGATCGGGTCACAGGTTCTCCCTGTGCACCCCCGGTATCATCTTCAATGTTGGGAAGCTCCATTACCATATCCTTAAGCTGTCCTCCTTAGGAGTCAGTCCGCCATCTTTTTTAATTTATCTATTATATCCTCAATAATCCAGTCAGGTGTTGATGCCCCAGCAGTTATACCCACAGTCTCCACCCTTACTTTGCCACCTTCATCCCTGAACCATTCCTCTCTTAATTCATCAGCAGTCTCTATATGATAGGTCTTTACACCCATCGATTCACAGAGCTTCGCAAGCTGGGTGGTATTTGCACTGTTCCGACCACCAATTACGAGCATAAGCTCCACCTCCCGAGCAAGCTCCATGGTCTCCTTCAATCTCTGCTGTGTGGAATTACAGATTGTATTATAAACCTTAAGCTCCTTACAGAGTATAACACATCTTGAGAGGAGCCTCTGGAGTTTTTCAACAGGTTGGGTCGTCTGGACAACCACACCAACCCGTCTCTTCAATCTCTGAACCTCCTCGGGCTCAGCCACCACTATTGAGTCAGGTCCGGCATAGCTCTTTATACCAACCACTTCAGGATGCCTCTCGTCCCCGAGGATCAATACCTGATAGCCCTCCTTATGCAAAAGTTTAGCATATTGCTGGGCCTTTTTTACAAAGGGACAGGTGGCATCTATAATCTTAACCCCAAGGGAGACGAGGTAGTCATTCAATTCCCTGTGGATGCCATGAGTCCTGATAATCACTGTCCTTAGGTCCTTAGGTAATTCTGAAGATTTATCTACGGGTGGCGAGGTAACAGTTGGTGGCGAAGTAACTGTTGAGATTTCAATGGTATTCACTCCCTCAGACCTCAGGCGATCTATCACCTGGGGATTATGAATTAAAGGTCCGATCGTATAAACCCCTGAACCCTCCCTTGCAGCCTTCAGGGTGATCTCCAGTGCCCTCTTTACACCAAAACAGAATCCAGCCATCTCTGCCTTCTTGATCTTCAACCTTCACCTCCGGGGTGGAGAATTAACAGTTTGGCTTAAATTCTTCAGAGACAAGTATATCTCTTCTGTTAATCTCCTTTCGTATTCCTCATCCGTCTCACCAGTATGCCTTGTAATGGGCATACCAAAGATGATGCTTAATTTTACAAACTTTGGAATCCTTGCACCTACAGGCAGTGCCCTGTGAGCTCCCCTGATATAGGCTGGGACTATGGGGACATTTGAGAGTGCCCCGATAAGTCCGATCCCCCTTTTTATCTCCCTGAGATTACCATCAGGACTCCTTCCACCTTCTGGAAAGATTACAAGGGCTCCACCGGAACTGAGGACCTTTAAGGCCTTTTTTATTGTTGAAGGGGTTGGACTATTCTTCTTCACACCAATTGAATAGGCCTTTATAATTGAACCAAGTATCGGAATCTTGAAGAGGCTTGATTTTGCTATGAAGGTGGGCCTTCTCTTTATAGATACCCCGATAAGAGGAGGATCAAGATAGCTCGTATGATTTGAGGCAATTATAACTCCTCCCTCTTTTGGGACGAGATGACCATTCCTTATCTCCAGTCTGAAGAAGACCTTAAAAAAAAGATAGAGCATACATCGTGCTATCTTTTCAAACAATGTAGGCACCTAAACTCTTACCTCGTCACTAAGCATAGGCTTAAGGCTGAAGGCAGTAGGCTGAAGTTAAAAAATAATTTTTGTCTTTTTTCTTTTTCCTTCAGTCTTCAGCCTTAAGCCTTTAGCCTAACTTCAGCCTTTAGCCTTCAGCCTGTTTTTTATAATCTCTACAACCTCAGAAGGACTCAGCCCGGAAGTATCAATTATTATAGCATCCTCTGCTGGTTTTAGAGGGGCAATATCCCTTGAGGAGTCCCTCTCATCTCTTGCAATTATGGATCTCTTCACCTCCTCTATATCCTGCTCAATCCCCTTTCTCTTTAATTCCATCCATCTCCTCCTTGCCCTCTCTGAAAGGGATGCTGTAAGAAAGAATTTTATGGCATGAGGAAATACTACTGTCCCACTATCCCTTCCCTCTGCAACCACATCCCGACCTTCTGCAATCCTCCTCTGAAGTTCTGTTAAGAAACTCCTTACAACCTTATTTGTAGAGACGATGGAGCTGAGCTCGCTTATCTCAGGTGTCCTTATCTCCTCTTTAATGGGTCTTCCATTAAGATATATTCCTTCATCACTGTAAGAGATATGGCATTCCCTCAGGAGTTCCTCAATCTTATCATCAGATAGCGAAAGGCCGTCTCGTAGTGGCGAGGTAAGAGTGAGTTTCAGATAAAGGGCAACGGTCCGGTAGAGTGCACCTGTATCAAGATAGAGGAATCCGAGGCTTTCAGCAAGCATCCTCGCTACTGTGCTCTTGCCTGCACCAGCAGGCCCATCTATAGCAATAACTACAGGCATAATATATATTAACCTCCCTTTAGTGGCGAAGTAACACCCCCCTCACCCTCGCCCTCTCCCCAAAGGGGAGAGGGAAAGGGTGAGGGGGAAGAATAACCATTAATGTTTCCCCCTGTGTACCCCCAACAGTTGGTGGCGAAGTAACAGTAGCGATGAGGTAATAGTAGGCTGAAGACAATAGAAGACTTCTTTTAGAGGATCCGTAGTCTAACTGTTACCTCGCCACTGGCTGTTACCTCGCCATTAAGTAATGAGGCCTTTAAGGACGGAGAAGAATTCAGGAAAGGATATATCCACACAATCTGGCTCATTTATTATCGTCTCACCCTCTGCAAGAAGGGCTGCAATGGCAAGGGCCATGGCAATCCTGTGGTCCCTGTAACTCTCAAGGACTGCTCCCTTAAGGGATGCCCTTCCCCTTATGGCAATCCCATCAGGAAATTCCTCCAGTTCCACTCCCATCTTTCGGAGTTCTGTTGCCATTGCCTTTATCCTGTCTGATTCCTTCACACGGAGCTCCTCAGCACCCCTTATCTCGGTAACTCCTTCTGCCTGGGTGGCAAGAACACAGAGCACAGGGAATTCGTCAATGAGGGAGGGGATGAGGTCTTTACCCACCGTTACTCCTTTCAGCGATCCTGCTGTCCTGATATATATATTAGATACAGGCTCACCAGAGACATCACGGATATCCTCAAGTTTTACCTCACCACCCATCTCCTTGATCACCTCAAGGAGGCCAGTCCTCGTGGGATTTATGCAGACATTCCTTATAATCACCTCTGAATGAGGAACTACAAGGCCTGCTACAATAAAGAATGCTGCTGAGGAAAAGTCAGAGGGAACTGTTATATCAATGGCCTGGAGCTTAGAGGCTGAAGGCTTAACCTTTATCTCCCTTTCCTGGACCTCTATATCAGCTCCCATTGCCCTGAGGATTCTTTCGGTGTGGTCTCTCGATTTCTGTGGCTCTATTATCTCTGTAATTCCATCGGCATAAAGACCTGCAAGGATCAGACAGGATTTTACCTGAGCAGAGGCAACTGGCATGGAATATCTTATTGCCCTCAATCTACCCCCTCTTATACCCATGGGAAGATACCTGTCACCATTCCTTGCTGATATAGTGGCACCCATCTCCTTCAATGGGTTAATTACCCTTGCCATGGGCCTCTGCCTTAGGGACTCATCACCTGTAAGGACTGAGAAGAAGGGATTCCCTGAAAGTAAACCTGAAAGGAGCCTTGCTGTTGTGCCTGAGTTTCCACAATTAATAACATCAAAGGGCTCTTTCAATCCATGAAGTCCCTTTCCGTGAATGACGATACTGATTCCTGATCCCTTGGTGGCGAGGTGACACTCACCTCTTACCTCACTTGGTGACGAAGTAACAGTAGAGGTACACAGGGGGGAATGAATGTTCCCCCCTGTGAGACCCCCAACAGTGCCTGGTGGCGAGGTAACAATTGATATCTCTATCCCCAGAAGTCTCATTGCATTTATTGTGCTTATAGGATCTCCTGCCATAAGGGGATTTCTCACAATGCTACTACCCTCGGCAAGGGAGGCAAAGATTATCGCCCTGTGGGTGATGGACTTGTCAGGTGGTGGTGTAAGCTCACCTTTTAATGAGTTGGCCTTGGAGATTCGGACTGTTCCCCTCATATCCTCTTCCTCAGCTCTTGAGCCCTTGCAAATTCTTCTTTTATTGCATCTGCATCATTCTCCCTGAGCCTTCTTTTTATATCTTCGAGATTCTTACTGAAGAGGTCCAGTAATTTTAAGATATTCTCCTTATTGTAAATCACTATATCCCTCCAGAGCTCAGGGGAACTCAGGGCTATCCTGGTGGTGTCCCTGAAACCCTGACCAGCATATCTTATGTACTCAGAATCAATATCTCCAATGGTCTTCATAATCTCGTAGGCAACAACATGGGGGAAATGGCTTACAGCAGCATAGATCTCATCATGCTTATAGGGATCCATAAATTCTATCTGACAGCCCAGTTCCCTCCAGAGATGGGAGACCCTTTTTGAGACCTCTTCAGGTGTCTTTTCAGTTGGTGTGATTATGCATCTGGCACCCTTAAAGAGTTCAGCCCTGGCATTATCAATTCCTGACTTATCACTTCCAGCAATGGGATGAGTACCAAGATAGTGTACTCCCTGAGGCATCATGGACTCAATCTCATAGACAAGTCTTCCTTTGACACTTCCCACATCTATTAAGATGGAACCATCCTTCAGATAGGGGATAATCCTCTTTACCATCTCTACAAATACACCAACCGGTGTGGCCAGCACAATAAGATCTGCACCGGAGCAGACCTCTTTGATCTCCATGCTATATTGATCTATGATACCCCTCTCTCTGGCCTTTTTGAGATTCTCTTCATTTCTGCCAAAACCATAAATGAGTCCTGCCAGTCCTTTCTCTTTTATGGCAAGACCAAAAGAGGCACCTATAAGGCCAACCCCGATTATGGAGACCTTGTTAAATTCAGCCACAGGAGCAACTCCTTCCGGTCATCCTCACAATCCAGCCATCAGGTGTAGGATGTATCTCCACACGGCAACCGGACATGCTCATAAAACCCTTAAGCCTCTTTGCAAGCCCTTCCTCTTCGATGAGGAGATCTAAGGTTTCATCTTCAGGGCAGGAATCCCTGAGTAATTCCCTTACCCTGATAAAGGGCTCGTTACCACTTAATCCCCTCAGATCAATGGTCATCCCGAACAGTTACCTCGCCACCTACTTCTTTGTTACTTTGCACTTAATTGAAGATATTGACTGGGATTCACCTCTGTAACCATCTCAATCACCACATCGGGAAGCCCTGCGTCTCTCAGGACCTTCCTTGCCTTTGATAGGGTATATAGGCTTCCACAAGGTCTACCATCCTTTAGTGGCGAGGTAACAGTAGTGTATCCGGCACCAACTGCTGGCTCGCCACTAAGCACTGATAGACCTGACCCAATTATACCATCAGAGACAGCTATTATTCTATCAACAGGTTTGACAAAAAATACAAGCCTCAGTATCTCAGGGCATATGTGAATCCCATCACATATAAGTTCCACATAAAGCTCTTCATCAAGGAGGCCGAGCCCGGCTATGCCCGGCTCACGATGGTGTATTGGTCTTAAGGCATTGAAGAGATGAGTAATCCCCGTTGCACCTGCCTTCTTGCCTTCCATGGCTTCTTTATAGGTTGCCCCTGAATGTCCCATGTGAACCTTTATACCATTTTGAACTGCCCTCTCTATAACTGCTGTAGCACCAGGGAGTTCAGGTGCAATCGTGATGATCCTTACAATCTCCTCATACCCATCAATCAGTCTCATAAGATCATCCCCTGAGGGAGGTATAAAGGATGACCTGTCAAGGGCTCCAGCATATTCAGGATTGAGAAAAGGACCCTCAAGATATACGCCAAGGATCTCTGAGTGGGGTGAGACTGTTACCTCGCCACTGGCACCTAGAGGGCTTTTACTGTTACCTCGCCACTGGCACTGGATATCCATTGCCTTTTTTATAACCCCCATGGCCTTTCTCATCCTTTCAATTGGGGAGGGATAAACAGCGGGCAGGAAGGCCTTTATTCCCTCTTTCGCAAGGAAGGAGGCCATCTCAATTATAGACTCAGGGTCTTCTGCGTTGGTATCTACTGACTGAACTCCATGGATATGAAGATCAATCAAGGCTGAACCTCCTTGACTGTTACCTTAACCACTAAATTCAAACTGATATGTTAAAATAAATCTCAGCCGAAGTGGCGGAACTGGCAGACGCGCCAGATTCAGGGTCTGGTGGTCGCAAGACCGTGCGGGTTCGAATCCCGCCTTCGGCACCACCAATTGGAAAACTATCTAATGTAATAGCCATAAAGGGAATAGATAAAATGTCCCTCTATCGTAAATTCCTCAAGCCCCCATTCTGGTGGAAGGGGCCAGTAAGGTGCAGCATCCCTTAAGGCAAGAAGGGCTGCCTCATCAAGCTCCTTGTAGCCAGATGTCCTGATGAGCTCCACCCTTCCAAGGGTTCCATCCTTTTTTATAGTGAACCTTATAAAGAGGTCACCGTATATCCCCCTTTCTGCTGCTGATCTTGGATACTGCCAAATGGATTCTATCTTTTCCTTCAATCTCAGCATATAACTCCTGTATCTGAACTCCTTTGTATCAAAGCTGATTGGTGGCGAAGTAACAGTTGGGGATTTCCCCTCACTCTTATCTCGCCACCTGTCTGCCTGCTCTTTAATAATATCCCTGTCAAATAATCTTGCCACAGGACCTGATCCCCTTGAGGGCTTTATAGCCTCGGGTAGCCTGATCATCTCTTCAGGGCCCCTATTTGTTACTTCGCCACTAATTGGTGGCGAGGTAACAGTGGGGGGCGAAGTAACAGTGGGGGGTCTCACAGGGGGAAACTGTGTTTCCCCCTGTGTACCCCCAACAGTGGGTGGAGAGATACCCTGCGGTTCTTTAAGAGCCGAAGGGCCTTTATCAGGAACTTTGATCCCAGCCTTGGGAGCAGGAGGTCTTAGGGTCTTTTCTTCACCCTTTATG
>CAMTWD010000099.1:0-30723 GCA_947085365.1 uncultured Nitrospirota bacterium
TCTCAAGCCACATGATAAAGGTAGCGCCGAGCTCAATGCCTATTGCAGTTCCGATTATCATTATAATCCCAAGTTTCATGTCCACATTGCCGAATTTCCTGTGCTTTGCAGTGGCAACTATGGATTTTCCTGCTATGTGAGCCATATCCGTTCCAATGGCATAAGCCATCGGGAAGCCAAAGACATTAAGCGCAGGCGTGACCATAAATGCGCCTCCAATTCCAAAGAAGCCGCCGATAACACCCACTGTAAAACCTAAAAGAATGAGCTTCCATCCCATTATCTCCACGCCGGAGATTGGCAGATATGTTAGACCTAAAAGTGGTATATCCATTTTTAATTGCCTCCTATGCCAAGAATTTTTCTTAAAAGCTTCCCTGATATGTTACCTATCCACAGCGCAAGCAGTAAGCCCACAAGTAGTATAGCACCGGTAACTATCACTGAAACCAGTTTTGATACAATGAGCTCCATAATATCCTCCCTTTAGTGATGGATCTCTATTCTTTCTCCTTTTACACCAAAGAGCTTTAAGAGCAACTCTGCTAAGACTGCAATTGCCACGCCGCATACTGCCATGGTCAAAACTGTGACAACTCCAAACCATATGGGACTGTTCTTATTAAGCTCAACAAGCCACTGATTAATGCCTTCCATTGTCTCACCTCCTTTTACCTTAATCTTTCAAATTCCGTGTAGAATTTATACCTCTACTGCATCCCATTTGTCAAGACATTTTTTATGCCCAGAAGTTGTAGAGGTCATGCTGCCTCCCCACTCTGTTCCATTCCAGCTATTACTTCGCCACTAAGTAGGAAGAGACCTATCACAGAGAGGATTGCAAGGAGAGCCACCGCCACAAAAACCCTTCTTTTTAAACATCTTATGCCGCCTCCTGAAAGATTATAACAATATGAAACAGATTACTATAGCACAAAAGAGGGGGTGAGCACACAAAAATTTTTCTTATAGGTGAATAAGATAAACTTAAGGAAAGCTCAAGTTGAAGCCTTCAGGGTGACCCAACAGGAAATTCCTGAAGGGTATCCAGAGGGCTATTATCATGAGGCTCAGGGCGCATTAGATCATAAAAAATGTCCCCGAATCACCTTTGGTTAGATCAAAATTACTCTCCCTAAGTAATATCATATCCCTGAAAATTCTTTATTCTTTCTTCAGCCTAATTTATATTGACAGTTTATGAAGGATTTTGATATCTTTATCCAAATGAGAAAAGGGGTTGTTATCTTAATCTTTCTGTTAATCCTCACTGTTACTTCGCCACCAACTGTTACTTCGCCACTAAGTAAGATATCACCAGTTTGGGCAATAGAGATACCGCCCTCTCCAATTGCTCCCTATGGGCTCTTCTCAACCTTCAGTGCAGAGACCCTGAAAAAGAATACCTCCGCCTATATGCTGGGGCTTGAAAGGTCTATAGAGCCAGATTACTACATCAGTAGGTTCGCTCTTGCCTATGGAATTACAGATAAGATAGAGTTTGGCCTTTCAATACCTTATGTGATAGAAGAAGCCACAGACGGTTTTGGCGATGCCTCCTTTGGTTTTAAATACAGATTGATAGATGAGGGAAGATATGGACCATCCCTGACTGCAATGATATATCTCTCTCCACCTACAGGGAGTAACTCCCTCTCTGCTGATGGAAGATTTGGTGCAGGAGGTTTTATTACAAAAAAGATCGGGCCTCTCACCACCCATCTCAATCTTATCTATACAAAACCTTTTTCATCTTCGTTAAAGGATGAAATTGTTATAACCGGTGGATTTGACTTTTCTGCCTCTCGTAATTTTGCTATTATAGCGGATCTCTACTCCCGAAGTGATTCCTTTGATCTTATAGAGGGAAGGTTCGGTTATCGCCTGAAGACCACAGAATACATATATACAACAATAGGGATTGGGATGGATCTTAAAAACAGGAGACCGGAATATCGATTATTTTTCAGTGTAAGCATCCTGCCCTTTAAAAAGGAAAGGAGAGAAGAGATAGAGATAATAAGGGAGTCGGAATAATGTTTGATATCGGCATGCAAGAGATAATTGTTATCATCATTGTGGCACTTCTGGTATTCGGGCCAAAGAGATTGCCAGAATTAAGCAGGACAATCGGAAAAGGGCTGGCAGATATCAGAAGGGCTATTGAGGATGCAAAATACCAGGTGGACAGGGAATTAAGGGAGGAAGAGGAGAGGTTAAAAGATATTGAAGGAGAAAAGAGAGAAACCCCGCCACAGGCAAAAGATAAGGATGACTGAAGACCATAAAATGCCTTTTACAGAACACCTGGCTGAATTGAGAAAAAGGATTATCCTATCCTTGATTGCCCTGCTCTTTTTTTTTCTCCTATCCTTTAATTATTCTGAAGAGATATTCAACCTCCTCATGCTCCCCATCAAAAAGACCCTCACTGTTATAAAAGAGCCTCCCTATATAGTCTTTACCCCCAGCAAGATAAAGAACCCGAACCTCGTCTTTCTTGGACCTGCTGAGGCCTTCTGGATGCACCTGAAGATATCATTCATCGCAGGTCTTATCATGTCACTGCCCATCATCTTCTGGCAACTCTGGAAGTTTGTATCCCCAGGTCTTTTGCCGAAGGAGAAAAAATATATATTACCCTTTGTCATAACTGCCTCTGGACTCTTTTTTCTTGGAGCCCTCTTCTGCTTTTTAATAGTGCTACCCTTTGCAATAAACTTCCTCCTCACCTATAAGACAGAAAACCTTGTGCCCATGATCTCAGTGGGAAGGTATGTGGACTTCTGTCTGAAGTTTATCCTTGCCTTTGGTGCCATATTTGAACTACCCATTATAATCCTATTTCTGTCAAGGATGGGACTCGTAAGACCCGAGACCCTTGCAAGGCATAGAAAATATGCAATCCTTGGTGCCTTCGTAATTGCTGCCACCCTTACACCCACCCCTGATGCCTTTAACCAGACGCTGATGGCAGTCCCTATCATCCTGCTATATGAGATTGGTATAATTGTATCAAGGATATTTGTAAGGAAGAGGCAAGATGGCTAATGTCAGAGGAAAAAGTCTTGAGGCCATTGCGAGGGATATCTCTGATGGATATGTGACTGTAAATCCCATATTCCTGAAAGGTCTTGATGTAGATACCCTTAAAGGACTCTATCAGGCAATACAGAAGGTTCAATCTATAATAAGAGGCGAGAAGTTCCCCTTCAATAACATAGAGGCAATAAGATTGAGGAATATGAGGCTTCAGAGGCTTCATCTTGCCCTCGTGGTGATAAAGAATTTTGCCAGGGAGAGAAGGATAATCCTTGTTTAGTGGCGAGGTAACAGTAAAGTGGCGAGGTAACAGTGTCTGAATCTTCCCGTATAAAGGACCTCATCCAGTGGCTTCTCAAGACGAAGAAGCTCATAAGGATGTATCCCGAAAACAATCCCATGTATATAAAGGCCCTCGATGATATGTATTCAAGGTTTGAAGAGGCCTTTTCGATATCAGGTGATATTACCCTCCAGATCAGACAGTATGAAATCCTCTATCATGACGAACAGGTATATCATAATCCAGAAAAGACTGACAATCTTGCATTGTTCCTTTTTAAGGATGGGATAAGGGAATTAAGGTTCCTGAAGGGACTTGATAAGGAAGAACTGAAAGATTTTCTGAAGATTATATCCCTTGATGAGAAGGAACTTGTTGACGATGATATCGTGACACTCCTGTGGGAAAGGGACTTTCAGCACATAAAATATGTAGTTGATGAATCGGTCCTTACAGAAGATGAAGAATATGAGTTTAAGGCCACAGAATCCCTTATGGAAAATCCCACCTCCACTGATGAACTCCTCAGGGCATACAGAGATGCAATGGATTCAAAGGGAGTCGAGGCAGTAGAGGTAGCCCCTGTCTCTGAAGAAGACCTTAAGGCCCTCATGAAGGAACTCGAGAAGGACTCAGAGCCAAAACTTCCAAAACTCATTTACATATTATCAGAGATACTTCGAACTGTTACCTCGCCACTGGCAACTGTTACCTCGCCACTGGCAACTGTTACCTCGCCACTGGCAACTGTTACCTCGCCACCAACTGTTACCTCGCCACTGGGTCAGGAATCAGACAAGAAGGATTTTGAGGAGTTTACCTCTCTTGTGAAGTCTCTCCTCCTCTACTCTGTAGAGACCGGCGATTTTGAGAGTGCAGTAAGGATAATAAAACTCATAAAAGAGCTGATGAATAGTGACATGTCAGGAGATTCAAAGACCCAGTTAAAAAAGATTATAGAATATGCGGGATCACAGACGGTCATAAAGGCAATGGGTGAGGTTATAGACAGGATAGATATAGAAGAAGACCCTGTAAAGGAATACATCCAGAATCTCGACAGGAATGCCATCGAACCACTTATTGATCTACTGGGTGAGCTTAAAAATATGACGGCAAGAAAGTTGATCATAGATGGCCTCGCCAGCCTTGGAAGAAGAGATATGCAGAGCCTCCTGAAGGGACTTACTGACGAGAGATGGTATGTGGTGAGAAATATAGTCTATATACTGAGACTTATAGGAGACAAAAGGGCTGTGGAGTATCTTCTTAAGACCATAAGGCATCCAGATATGAGGGTCAGAAGAGAGGTTATCAAGACCCTGGGAGAGATAAAGGCCCTCCAGGCAGTCCCTATCCTGAAGGATTATCTCCATGACCCAGAACCACAGATCCGGATAACAACAGTAAGGGCACTGGGAAGCCTTCATACAGAAGGGGCCAGAAGGCTCCTCATCCAACATATCAATACAAAGGAGTTCCTCATGAGGGGAATTGAGGAGAAGAAGGAATACTTTGAGGTCCTCTCCTCATGGAAGGATCAGGAGACGATCGAGCTTCTGATAAAGATATTAAAAAGAAATACCCTCTTTCACAGGGCCAAAAATTATGAAAACAGGGCCTGTGCTGCCTACGCCCTTGGAATCGTCGGCTCAACCCTTACTTCACTTAGTGGCGAGATACTTAAGTTACTAAAAAAATATGCAGACTCAAAGAATCCCCTCTTAAGGGAATATGTGAAGAATGCCATAATAAGAATTGAGGCAAGCTATGGAAGAAACTAAGAAATCCATAGAGATAATTAACAACCTCTCCATAATGTTGAGGACATCTCAGGTCCACGATATAAATAATACAGCTGTCCTCAATCTGGTGGAGAAGGTAACAGGTCTCATAAATGACCTTTTAAGGGAAGAGAGGATCCTCCAGATAGACCTGGTAGGTGAATTCTTTTATGCCAATGATACAAGGCTTAAATACTCCATTGAACATCTCCTTAATTTTGATTATCTCTCAAGGGAACTTAAAAAACGAAATGTAGGGACAATAATCTTTAAAGAAAGGATAGAACCTGATGAGATGAAAAGGTTTGTTAAGGCCTTTGTAGCAGCCGGTTTTGCCCGAGACCCACTGCAATATATGCTGAATTCCCTCAAAGACCTCAGGACCATCTCCGTGGATAAATTGAAGAGGGTAAAAGAGGGTGAGGCCCTCGATATGAGGAAGGTGGTGAAAAAGACCTATTTTAATGCTGTCTCCTTTTCAAAAGGTCTGATGAATAAGATAAAGTCAAAAGAGGCAGTGAATATAAAAAAGGCAAAGAGGATAGTGGAGTCTATGGTTGACCTCATCCTTGAAGAGGAACAGCTCTTCCTCGGCATGACAGCCATAAAGGATTATGATGAATACACCTATCACCATTCTGTAAATGTAAGTGTCCTCTCCATAGCCCTCGGTCAGAGACTGGGTCTTAGTAAGAAGGCCTTAAATGAACTGGGTCTTGCGGCCCTTTTCCATGACATCGGAAAGGTAGGGGTCCCCTTGGAGATCCTTAATAAACCCTCTCCATTTACTGAAGAGGAATGGCTCATAATGAAAAAACATCCCCAGTGGGGAGTAAAGGCCCTCCTCATGCTCAAAAGGCCTGATCCACTTCTCATAAGGTCTGCTATAGTGGCCTTTGAACATCATCTTCATTATAATTATTCAGGTTATCCGAGGGTAACAAACAAGGCGGAACAGGACCTTTATTCAAGGATTGTCACAATAGCTGATCAGTATGATGCCATGACCTCATCAAGGGTCTACGCAAGGGTTCCCCTTCCATCTGATAAGGCCCTGAGTATCCTTATAGAAAGAAGTGGGACACAAGTTGATCCTCTGCTTTTAAAGTTCTTTATAAATATGGTGGGAGTCTATCCCATTGGCTCCCTCGTCCTCTTGAATACCAATGAACTCGGCATAGTGTACCAGAGCAATCCCCTATTCCCTGACAGGCCAAGGGTAAGGATCATAATGGACGAGACTGGAAAAAGGACGGACTTCACAGTTGACCTTGCTGAAAAGGATTCTGAAGGAAGATTCCTGAGAACAATCACAAAGACCCTTGATTATACAAAATACAGGATAAATCTTGCAGAGTATTTGATGTAACTGTTACCTCAACTGTTACTTCGCCACTAAGACTGTTACTTCGCCACTAAGACTGTTACTTCGCCACTAAGAAGGAACAGTTATACTTAAAGCCTTAACTTTGAAATTGAAGAGAGAATCTCTTCGATAATCTTCTTATCATCAAGGCAATACCTCCCCTCACAGACATCAGGAAAACAGGGACTGCATTCCGAGGGTCTTAACTGAATAATCCTTTCTCCTACAGGTCTCCATATTACTGGATCACTTGGGCCATATATAATCACTGTCGGAACTCCAAGATAGGCACTAAGATGAGCCAGTCCGCTGTCAGCACCTATAAAGAGCCTTGCACCTCTTAAAGAAAGGGCTGTCCTTACAATATCGTGGTCAAAAAAGACGGGGGTTACATACGAGGGGGCGAGGTAACAGTGAGAAATCCATCCATCAGCCTCTCCAGCCACAAAGAGGGCGTCAGGAAAGATCTCCTTCAGTTTCATAAAAAGTATCGGAGGTAATGACTTCTTTCTCGACCCACTGGAGGGATGTATTACCACCCTGCCATCAAGGATCCCTGATCCATCCCCTTTCACTGTTACTTCGCCACCAAAGGGGAGTCTCAGGGAATACCCCTTTCCCTCAAGGCCAAGGCTTCTGAGATAATATTGCAATATCCATTCGCGTCTACTGGGGAAGGGATGGAGATTCCCGTTGATCCCAATGATAATCTTTAAATCAACTGTTAACTCGTCACTGGGTGTTACCTCAGGAGCCACTATCCTGTCTATCCATCCTATCTTGAGGGCAAGCCTGAGGTAATCCCTGTTACCAGAGGCAGTAATATGGTATCCTTCCCTTTTTAATATCTCAAATACTGGGAAGAGCAAGAGGGTATCTCCAAGACCACCTCTTCTATATATAAATGCTGAAGGCAACTGTTACCTCTATGTTACAATTATATATGATAACTGTTGTGGGTGGTGGACTTGCAGGGTCAGAGGCAGCCTGGCAGATTGCCAAAAGGGGCATCCCTGTAGTGCTTTATGAGATGAGGCCCGAAAAACTCACACCTGCTCATAAAACAGGTCTCTTTGGCGAACTCGTATGTTCCAATTCCCTGAAATCCATTGAGGAAAACTCACCTTCCTGGATACTGAAGCAGGAACTCCTCATGGCAGAATCCCTGATAATGGAGGCAGCATTAAAGACGAGGATACCAGCTGGAAAGGCCCTTGCTGTGGACAGGGTTGCCTTTGCAGAATACATTACTGAAAGACTGCAAGGCCTTAATAATCTTATAATCATAAGAAAGGAGGTAACCACCATACCCGATGGTCTTACAATAATAGCCACAGGGCCACTCACATCAGAGTCCCTCTCTCAGGAATTAAGCAGGATTATCGGAAGGTCTCAACTCTATTTCTATGATGCCATTGCACCCATAATTGATGCAGACTCAATAGATTATTCAAAGACATTCTTCCAATCAAGATACAGTGGGTCTAATAGCGATGAAACGGATGGAGACTATCTCAATTGTCCCCTTTCAGAGGAGGAGTACAGGAGATTTTATGAGGCCCTCAGAGAGGCTGATAGGGTAACACCAAGACCCTTTGAGGAGATAAAGGTCTTTGAGGCCTGTATGCCTGTGGAGATACTGGCAGAAAGGGGATACGATACCCTGAGATTCGGTCCGATGAAACCTGTTGGTCTTATAGATCCCAGGACAGGCAGAAGACCCTACGCAGTGGTTCAATTGAGGCCTGAAAACGCTGAAAGGACTGCCTACAACATGGTGGGTTTTCAGACAAGGCTCAGATACCCTGAACAGGAGAGGGTCTTCCGATTGATACCAGGTCTTGAGAAGGCAAGGTTCCTGAGATATGGAAGCATCCATAGAAACACCTTTATAAATGCACCGCTCTCTTTAAACCAGGACCTCAGCCTGAAAAACAGAACTGAGACCTTTATAGCAGGACAGCTCACCGGAGTTGAAGGATACCTTGAATCAACAGCCATGGGACTTCTGGCAGGACTGGCTGCACTGAGAAGGCTCGAAGGAAAGAAGTTTATTCCTCCACCAGAGGCCTCTGCCCATGGGAGTCTTTTAAGGTATATTTTAAAAAGTGATCCGAAGAATTTTCAGCCATCAAATATAAACCTCTCACTCTTTCCCCCTCCTGATATAAAGACAAAGGACAGGGACCTTAAAAAGAGACTCGTAGCTGAAAGGGCACTCAAGGAATGGAAAGAATATCTTTTGGTGGCGAGGTAATAGGTGATGGATAAGTATCTCAAGGATTTCCTTCTGTATTTAAAAAATGAGAAGGCTGCCTCATCACACACCCTCAGGGCTTATGAAAGGGACCTCAGAGATTTTCTCGAATTTATAAAGATAGAACCAGTAACTGTTGTGGAACTCCATGATCTGAGGAGCTACATTGCCCATTTATCTTCAAAAGGGCTCAAGAAGAGCTCCATCTCCAGGGCCCTCTCATCTATAAGATCCTTTTACAGATATCTCCACAGGGAAGGTCTTGTAAAAAAGAATCCGGCAAGACTAATCAGCCACCCAAAGATTCCAAAAAACCTGCCATCCTTCCTCACAGTAGATGATGCCTTCAATCTTGTGGAACAGCCTACTGTTGGGGGTACACAGGGGGAAACTGTGTTTCCCCCTGTGCGACCCCCTACTGTTACCTCGCCACAGCCCGAGGGATGTAAAAATCCTCAACTGTTACCTCGCCACCAGAGAAAGGAATTCCTCATAGCAAGGGACAGGGCAATCCTCGAGGTCCTCTATGGAGGTGGTCTGAGGGTAAGTGAGGTATCAGGGCTTGATATAGAAGATGTGAACCTCAAAGATGGAATAATAAGGGCAAAGGGAAAAGGTAAAAAGGAGAGGATAGTCCCTGTAGGAAGGAAGGCAATAGAGGCCCTGAAGAGGTATTTATCAGAAAGGGCGGGGATTGCTAAGAATACTACTGCCTTCTTTATAAACCGTTCAGGTAAAAGACTTACCCCAAGGTCAATACATCGCATAGTGGTAAAATACGCAAGACTGGCAGGTATATCTTCAAGGATAGGACCCCATACATTAAGGCATACCTTTGCCACACATCTACTTCAGGCAGGTGCGGATCTCCGGTCAATTCAGGAATTGCTGGGCCATGCATCCCTGAGTACCACCCAGAGATATACCCATATAGACGCTGCCCATCTGATAGAGGTTTACGACAGGGCCCATCCACTTCAGGGGCAGAGTAACAGTTGGTGGCGTGGTAACAGTGGGAATTAACCCTTTGCTCATTTTTACTCAATAAGGTTATAATTTAATTATGCTAAGGAACCCAACTGTTACTTCGCCACCAAGTAACTGTTACTTCGCCAACATTTGTAACAACAATCTTGAATTCTTGAAGGGAGAGGGATATGATAAAGGGCACAACAATCCTCTGCGTTAGAAGAAATGGAAGGGTTGCCATTGGTGGAGATGGTCAGGTAACAATGGGCACAACAGTCCTGAAGCATAATGCAAAAAAGATCAGGAGGGTCTCCTCAGGGAATATAATAGCCGGTTTTGCTGGTGGGACTGCCGATGCCTTTACACTCTTTGAAAAATTTGAGCAGAAACTCAATGAACACAGAGGCAATCTCACAAGGGCAGCAGTAGAGCTGGCAAAGGACTGGAGGACGGACAGGATCCTGAGAAGGCTTGAGGCACTTATGATTGTGGCCGACAAAGAACACACCTTCATCATATCAGGCACAGGTGATGTTATAGAACCAGAGGACGGAATAGGTGCCATAGGTTCTGGTGGACCCTATGCCCAGGCTGCTGCAAAGGCCCTTTTAGAAAACACGGATCTTTCTGCAAAGGAGATTGTGGAAAAGGCCATGAAGATAGCTGCATCCATATGCATATACACTAATGAAAGTATTACAGTAGAAGAACTCTGAATTATAGGTGGCGAAGTAACAGTATGGAGAGGTAAGGGTTATGTCAAGAACTGCTATAAAGACAGAGGAGAGGATCTTAACGGAGCAGGAATTACTGACTCCGAGAAGGATTGTTGAGGAGCTGGATAAATACATAATAGGCCAGGCAAGGGCAAAGAGGGCCGTTGCCATTGCCCTGAGGAATAGGTGGAGGCGTCAGAGGTTACCAAAGGATCTCAGGGATGAGGTCCTTCCAAAGAATATCCTCATGATTGGTCCCACAGGTGTGGGAAAGACAGAGATTGCAAGAAGGCTTGCCAAACTTGCTGGTGCACCCTTTATTAAGGTGGAGGCCTCAAAATTTACAGAGGTAGGTTATGTTGGAAGGGATGTGGATTCCATGATAAGGGATCTGGTGGAGGTCTCGGTATCAATGGTCAAGGCAGAACATATGGCAAGGGTTCAGGAAAGGGCGAGACAGCTTGCAGAGGAAAGACTCCTTGACCTCCTTGTGCCAGGAGGAAGGATTTCAAGAAATATAGATGAATCAGAAAGGGAGAGATTCAGGGAGACAAGGGAAAGGTTAAGGGCACAGCTAAGAGAAGGACTCCTTGATGAGAGATATGTGGAGCTTGAAGTAAGGGAAAAGATCATGCCCTTTGGTGTTATATCCAATGTGGGACTAGACGAACTGGAGATAAACCTCAAGGAGATGCTCGGAAGTTTCCTTCCTGAAAGGTCAAAAAGGAGAAAGGTAAAGATATCAGAGGCGATCCAGATCCTTACTCAGGAAGAGGCAAATAAACTTATAGATATGGACAAGGTTACAAAGGAGGCCCTTGAGAGGGCTGAGCAGAGCGGGATTGTCTTTATAGATGAAATAGACAAGATTGCCTCAAGAACTCAGGGCTATGGACCTGATGTCTCAAGGGAGGGTGTCCAGAGGGATCTGCTTCCAATAGTGGAGGGCTCTGCTGTAAATACAAAGTATGGAATTGTAAAGACAGACCATATCCTCTTTATAGCAGCAGGGGCATTTCACATCTCGAGACCCTCTGACCTGATACCTGAACTGCAGGGCAGGTTCCCCATAAGGGTGGAACTTGATCCCCTCGGAAAGGAGGATTTCAAGAGAATCCTCACTGAGCCTCACAATGCCCTGATCAAGCAGTATATCGCCCTTCTTGAAACAGAGGGTGTAAGGCTTAACTTTACAGAGGATGCCATAGACGAGATAGCCTCCATCGCAGCCACTGTAAATGAGAGGACAGAGAACATAGGGGCGAGGAGACTCCACACAGTCCTTGAAAAACTCCTTGAAGATATATCCTTTGAGGCACCGGAAAGACAGGGTGAGGTAATCACCATTGATCGTGAGGATGTAAGAAGAAGACTCATGGAGATTGCCAGTGATGATGACCTCAGCAGATATATATTATAATAGCGGTCAAATCGGCCTCAAGATCTTATGAAGGATTACTGTAGTATTACCCTGCTTCTTTCTGCCCTACTGGTGTGGGGATGTGCTACCTATGAATCAGGACGGTCCTATTACGGCTCAACTGTTGCTATTGCCTCATGGTATGGTCCTGAATTCCATGGAAGACCAACTGCCTCTGGAGAGATCTTTGATATGCACAAAAAGACCTGTGCCCACAGGGAATATCCCTTTGGCACAAGGCTAATAGTAACCAATTTGAATAATCAGAGATCTGTTGAATGCATCGTCAATGACAGGGGACCTTTTGTACCTGGAAGGGATATAGACCTCTCCTATGGTGCTGCCCGTGAGATAGGTCTTATTGCTACTGGAACAGCACCAGTAAGACTGGAATTTATTGGAAGGATTGATGGATATAGAAAAGAGGTCAAAAACCTTGCCAAAAGTGGCGAGGTAACGCGTGGACCTTTCACGATACAGGTAGGATCATTCAGGGAAAGGGAGAATGCCAGGAGGCTCAAAGAGGCCCTTGAACTTAATTATTCTGGTGTATATATAATTGAAGGCCTGGTAAAGGATGAGCTCTATTTCAGGGTGAGGGTAGGTCATTTCAGAAACCTATCAGATGCCATGAAGTTAGCTAAGAGGCTTGCTGAAGAAGGTTATCCAGCAATAATTCTCCAGACAGAATAAACCTTTAAGATGAGGAGGTAAAATATCATGAAGGGTGGCAAAGTAAGAGTAAGTCTCAGGACAAAGATCAATCTCATTGTTCTCGTGATCCTCGGTCTTATCATGACCATTATGTGGACATATAACTCTATTGCTAATTACAAAGAAGCCAAGGCTCATCTTGAGGAAAAGGGTATTGCCATAGCAAGACTCCTGAGTGGCATAGGATCAACAAGCCTCCTCACAATGGACTTCTCACTTCTGGATGAAGCACTTAACAAGGCTGTGGAGGAGAAGGAGGTCCTTTATATAAGGGTTATAAAGAGGGATGGCTCTCCATTAAGGGAAAGGATAAGGCAGAAGGCAGAAGAGGACTTCATCGAGATTAAAGAACCCCTTATAGTAGCTGAGGATGTAGCAGGATATCTGATCATTGGCCTCTCTACAGAAGATCTAAAAAATATGCTCAGGAAGGATATTATTCAAACAGTCCTCCAGATCCTGCTGAGCCTCCTGATTACCGCTGGACTCCTGCTCTATCTTTTAAACAAACTGATAATAAGGCCTGTTGAGAGGATAAATACTGTAACGACACAGCTTGCCCGTGGAGACCTTTCAGCCAAGATAGAGATCCAGAGTACCTGGTGGCGAGGTAACAGTACCGACGAGATGGGAAGCCTTGCAGGTGCCATAAACCAGTTAGCAGAGAACCTGAGGGGAATTCTTACAGGGGTAAAGGGGATGGCTGAGATCGCCAGGTCAGCCACTAAGGATGTTACAGAATCCTCAGAGAGGGTCTTTGAGGGTGCCAGAAGTCAGCAATCCCATCTTGACGAGACGGCCCTATCCATAGAGGCAATAGACAACACCATCTCAGAGGTAGCCCTGGGAGCTGACAGCCTTGCAGCCAGTGCAGAGCAGGCCTCATCGGCCATGGCTGAGCTGAACCGTTCAATCCAGGAGGTAGCCGAAAGTGCCAAGCAATTCAACCAGCAGGCATCAGAGGCAGCCTCCTCTGTGGAGGAGCTTGTGGCATCCATAAAGGAGATATCAGAAAGCCTTGAATCTGTATCGGCATCAACGGAGCAGGTGGCATCAACTGTAACAGAGATAAACACGGCAGTAAAAGAGGTGGAGCGTTCGGCAGAGGAGTCAGCAAGGCTTGCAGCCCTCACCCTTCAGGAGGCAGAAACAAAGGGGACTACAGCAGGCACAGAGGCCCTGAAGGGTATGGAGTCCATAAGGGAATCGGTGGTGAGCCTGAGCGAGGTGATAGGCAAACTCGGTAAGAGATCAGAGGAGATAGGCAAGATTGTAAATATCATAGATGAAATAGCAGGCCAGACGAGCCTTCTTGCCCTCAATGCAGCTATACTTGCAGCACAGGCAGGAGAGCATGGAAAGGGATTCAGTGTAGTGGCAGACCAGATAAAGGTCCTTGCAGAGAGGACAGCCCAGTCAACAAAGGAGATAACCTCCCTCATAGAGGCGGTTCAAGAGGAGACGGCCTCATCGGTGGAGATGGTTCAAAGGGGGCTTAAGAGGGTTGAAGAGGGTGTGAACCTCGTCAAGAAGGTCAACGATGCCTTAGAGACAATAAAGGAGAGCTCGAGGCTTTCCACGGAGAGGGCCTCCCTGATACAGAGGGCCACATCAGAGCAGGCAAATGCCATAAGGCAGATCACAGAGACTATAAGGGGGATAAACGAGCAGATAGAACACATCTCAAGGGCAACGAAGGAGCAGAGTCGGGGTAGCAGGCTCATAATGGAGACAGTAGAGAAAATAAAAGAGCTGAGCGATCAGCTAAGGAGAACCACAGAGGAGCAGAGCAGAGGAGGCAGGCAGATAACAGAGGCAGTGCAGAATGTAACCCATCAGGCAGAGGAGATAGCAAAGGCAACAGCCCTCCAGAGGGAAAGATCGAGGCAGCTTGTCATTGCCACAGAGGAGATAAAGAAGGTCTCAGAGGATACAGTAAAACTCACCCTCCAGATGAAGGAATCCCTAAAGGGACTTGAGGAGGGCATAAAAGGACTCCTTTCCGAGATTGAGAGGTTCAGGGTTTAGATTTAAGAGGGGCTGATTCAGATCAGCCCCTCTTAAACAGGAGATTCATCCCATCTCGTGGCAGGCATTACAGAGGTCAGCACCAAAGGCCCTTTTACCATTGTGGCATAGACCACAGAAACGACCTTTATTTATCTCCTCCATAGTGATTCTATTCATTCCCTTTTTCATCACAAATACCTCCGGATGACAATCCCTGCAGGCATTCCTCTTTGAATGGCCTTCATGGTCAAAATAGGTCTTCATACCAGAAGCTGTATAGGTAATCCTCCCAAGTTCGTGACAGGTCTTACAGATCGAGGTATCGGTGGAAATAAAGCTATGCATCTTTATCCTGTGGCACTGGTTGCAGTGATAGAAACCTCTGTGCCTTTCATGAGGGAATCTGCCCCCTCCACTGAATCTCTCATAGGAATGGCATTTAAAACAGAAGAGCTCCCTTACACCATCAATTAAGGTAACAGTCGGAAGGCCTACCACCTCTTTTGGGGCCTCAGACTTCACCTCAGGAAAGAACCTATCCTTTGAGCAGGAAAAGATCAACAAGGCTATGATTAAGCTCAACCACCTCATATCACTCCACCTTCCCTTCCTGTTTTAAGACCTCATATTCTAAGGGGTGCTCTTCTTTAAGGGTATCAATGGAGATCCTTCCAGTGATCCAGACCATGCTCATGGGGAAGTTGTGGAATTTCAGATGTTCATTGTAAAAGTGGAATATCAGTATAAATACTATGGCAAGGAGGGCCTCATCACTATGCATAATCGCAATTGTCTCCCATATCCAGTTAAGGCTCCAGCTCGGAAAGAAATAGGAGGCCTGGACAGGAAAGGCAAGACAGAGACCTGAAAGCCCTATAATACCCATGCCCCAGAAGACAGCCCAGTAGTCAAACTTCTGGATATAAGTAAATCTACCAAACCTCGGTTTTTCCTTTCTCAGCCCGAGGAAATAGAGAAAGTTCTGAACAGCATCAATAAAATCCTTTGGAAGGGGTATGATTGTCGTGGCTGCCCTTATCTTTATCTTACCCGTAAGAAGTCTGTAGGCCATATATAGGACATGCCATATAAAATCAAGGATCATTATCACCCCGGCAACCCTGTGGATGATACCTGCCTTCTCTGCCCCACCCCATATCTTTATCCACCAGCTTGAGTATTCGCCCACATCAGGGTATTTTAATGCCCAGCCTGTAAAGGCAAGAAGTAAGAAGGTGCAAAGAAGAATGACATGCTGAAGTCTCTCAATTATATTAAAACGCTCTATCTCTTTCCTCTCCATAGTTACTCCTCCTTTTTCCTGAAGATTCTATCCCTTATCTCGGAATAGATATCGAGTACTACATGCAGGGTAATAAAGGCAAAGACCGATATGGTCAAAATCGTTAAGGCCTTTCCAGTATAATAAGGTATGGGATTGTCCTTGCCAATGGGTTTATGGGTTATGGCAACAACAAATTTCTCTGTTGCCCCTTTATGGCATCTTCCACAGGTAACCTTTCTATTCTCCATAGCAACAGGTGATTGAGGATCATCCCACCTCTTTACTGCATGATAGCTATGGCAATCAACACAGGTGGGTGCCTTTTCATGACCGAGTCTGTATTTTTTACCGTGAAAACTCTCGTTATACGATTTCACTATATGATGGCCATAACCATATCTTGAGGCTATATCTTCTCTGTTGTGACAATCACCACAGGTCTTTACCACATTCCATTTATTAACCATTGAGTCTCGCGAGTTCTTAGAGACTATATAATGCGGTGAGCCATGACAATCTATACAGCTTGGTCCATCCTTTGCCTTTTTCTCTATTACATTTTTCCCGTGAACACTCTCTTCGTACTGTCTGTAGACATCGGGATGGCATTCCACACACGCTGCGAGGGCAACTCCATCCACCCTTGCCTTTGCCCTGATCCTGTTATAGAGGTCTGAAACTGCCTCTGGAATATTTTTCTTAGGTCTCTCATGAGGATTCTCACTGAATAGTTTATGGCAGGTATCACAGGAGGCGAACCCATGAACAGAATTCTCATATCTCTCTTCATCAATCCAGAGGTTGATTATCTCGCCCGTCTCAGTCTTAACATTGTACTTCATTGCAGAATGGCATACTAAACAGGTATAGGTCTGGGCATGGGCTGAGACAGATGTGACAAAAAGTATAAACAACAGTACAGACAGGTAAAACCTTCGTCCCTTCATACTACCTCCTCTTTCAGAGTGATTTTTAAAGGCAAAGCCTACTGTTACCTCGCCACCACGATAGGCTGAAGAAAAGAAAACAACATCTCTCTTTCTGCCTTTAACTTCAGCCTCATCTACCTCGCCACTAAGTTTTGAAAATCAGCTCACAAAGATAGACCGCAGGAAGAGATCCTTCCTGCGGTCTATCATCTTCTGTAATTGTTACCTCGCCACTGCTGGGTCTGCTATGACAGACGGTCATAGCCTGATCTACTCTGTCTTCACCTCAGCAGGTGCCTCTTCCTGTGGTCTTGCCTTAAGGGCTGCTCCTACTGCCTCTATTATATACCCAAGAACTGTCCCAAGTATAGCTCCCACTACAATCCAAACTGACAAGACTGTGGCAAGTCCTATAAGTATCCCAACTGCTATCCAGAGCCTCACTATCACCGTCGGCTCTGCTACACCAAATAGATGGTTCCACAGTATTAACGCCCCGTAGCTGCCAAAGTAAAAGGCTGGTACAAGACCGAATACAAAGAACCCTATCGCCCCAAGAAGGGCACCTACCTTAGTGGCCATCCTTATGGATTCTCTCCTTACCATTGTTACACCTCCTTAATTATTCTATAGAGGGCTATGCCCTCTTTGCCTCCTTCACCTCAGTTGCCCTCTCCTTCAGCCTTATCTGCTCTATCGCCGTCCCTATAAGCCACCCAGCTATCCCACCTGCTACAACAAATACCACTCCACTTGCCACCACCCCTATAAGCATAGATATACCAACTATAAGCCTCGGCAGTATCTGTGAACTTACAGGGGTCCCGAATAGTGCTCCCGCTATGTTCAACCCTATAACTCCTCCAAGAAATGAGCCAGGCAGTAATCCTATAACAGCAAAAAGCACAAGACCTCCTCCTATTCCTATGTAGGTTCCTTTCTTTGCTATCTCTTTCATCTTAGCTTACCTCCTTTCCTCTTTGATTTTCTCTCCACCCTTATTAATGCATAGATCATGCCAGATATATAACCCTTTGATTTGTAAAAATTCATCAAATCAGATTTTTTCAGGTCTGCAAAATCTTGAGCCCAAATTTTTCAGAAAGGAAAAAATTCTGAATGGGAGGACTTCGCCACTAAAGGGTGTTTCTAAGTTTTAAGAAGGGTGAAGAGCCTGTAAAGGAATACACCCACCACACCACCTATAAAAGACCCAATGATGCCAATAAGGGCAATAAGGAAAATAACTCCAAGGATAACAAGTGAAGAATCCGGATTCACAGGTCTTCCAAGTATCTGGGTGAGATCATGACTTACTGCCTGAGACCAGGTACCACCAAGGCTGTCCTTAAAGAGAAGGTCCATGGTAAGGCCAACGAGTATCCCCGATATAAAACCGAGTATGAGTCCAACCCTGAATGCCCTTTTCAATTACACCTCTATGCCGTATTTCTTTAATTTTCTGTAAAGTGTAACAAGGTCAATTCCCAAGGCCTTTGCTGTAGCCTCTTTATCACGAGCATGTTCTTCATAGGCCTTCCTGATAACCGCCTTTTCATACTCTCTGAGGGCATCCTTCAGAGTTCCTGAAATACCAACTTCCTTCTGCCCTACCTTAATCCTGTCAGGAAGCTCAGATAGTGTAATATAATCTCCCTTTGCAAGGACAACCGCCCTCTCGATAACATTCTTGAGCTCTCTTACATTCCCTGGCCAGTGATACCTAAGAAGCATCTCCATCGCCTCGTTATCAATACCCTTGATGGATTTTTTGTTCTCCTCGGAAATAGTCTTTATAAAATAATTCACCAGTACAGGGATATCCTCCCTCCTCTCCCTGAGAGGGGGTATCCTAATCTCGATAACGCTAAGCCTGTAATAGAGGTCTTCCCTGAATCTCCCCTCTTTAACCTTCTTCTCAATATCTGCATTTGTTGCCGCGATTATCCTCACATCCACAACCCTCTTTACAGTGTCTCCCAGAGGTATAATCTCACCTGTCTCAAGGACTTTAAGGAGTTTTGCCTGAAGGCTCAGAGGCATATCACCGATCTCATCAAGGAATAATGTCCCTCCATCAGCCATTGTTATAAGGCCCTTCTTGTCAGAAACTGCACCTGTAAAGGCACCCTTTTTATAACCAAAGAGCTCTGATTCAAGGAGTGTCTCAGGGATGGCAGAACAGTTTATAGAGATAAATGGCCTGTCCTTTCTTGGACTGTTATAATGTATAAGCTCTGCAATCAGTCCCTTTCCTGTACCGCTCTCCCCGAGTATAAGGACATTGCTCTTGGTGGGAATAACCTGCTCGAGGAGATTCAGGAGTTCCTGTACCTGAGTTGAATTTCCGAGAAAAGGTCTTCCAGGAATCCTCTGGCTCAATTGTTGTTTTAAAAGTATATTCTCCTGAAGAAGCCTTCTATGCTCCAGCAATCTCTTTATCCTGAACTTAACATCTTCATTGATGAAGGGCTTCACAATATAATCGCTGGCACCCATCTTCATTGCCTGAACAGCAGACTCCACAGTGGCATAGGCAGTCATTATCACCACCACTGTTGAAGGCCTTATCTGGAGTGTCCTTTTAAGGACCTCCATTCCATCCATCCCCTCCATCCTGAGATCTGTAAGCACGAGGTCGTATTCATCCTTTTTTAATAGTTCTATAGCCTCCTCTCCACTTGTGGCTGTCTTTACCTCATATCCCTCCCTTGAGAGGACAAACTCAAGGGCCCTGAGGATATCCTTCTCATCATCCACAATCAGTATTCTGCCTTCATTACCCTCTTGGTTCATAGTTTCCACCCTGCACCCCCGAGGTAACAGTGGGAAGCCTCACCGTAAAGGTGCTTCCCTTACCTGGAGTACTCTCCACAAATATATCACCGCCAAAGTTCTTGACAATACTGAAGCTCACGGCAAGTCCGAGCCCTGTACCCTTATCCTTTGTTGTGAAAAATGGATCGAATATCTTATTCAGGTGCTCTTCAGGTATCCCTGTGCCTGTATCAGCAAAGGATATATCCACATAGGAATCACTCTGTCGTGCTGATATGGTAAGTCTTCCTCCATCTGGCATAGCATCAGCAGCATTGAATATAAGGTTTGTAAATACCTGAGCAAGCTGATTGGCGTCGGCATAAACAGGTGGAAGCTCGGGCATCTGGACCTGGATCTCTATATTCTTTATCCTCCTGTCAAATCTCAAGAGATTGATTGTGGAATCCAGCACCTCTCTTATATTAACAGGACCAACAGTTCCTTTCGCAGGTTTTGAAAAGCTTGAGATATTTCTTACTATCTCAGCAATCCTTGATATATGCCTTGATATGGTCTCGAGACTCTGATTGGCAAATTCACCAAGATCCATTTCTCTCAAAAGCTGGACATGGGAAGAGATGGATGTAAGGGGATTCCCGATCTCGTGGGCTAATCCTGCTGAGATCCTTGCAAGGGCAGAGAGTTTCTCTGAATGCATCATCTGTTCCTCAAGTCTCTTTATCTCTGTAATATCCTGTATAAGACCTATAAACTGGACCCCTTCAGACTTTCTCCTCAAGGGGGTGATATGAACCTGAAATATCCCTTTATTCTTCCCGATCTGGAGTTCCTTCACAAACTGCAGTGGTCCTGAACGGTTACTTTCGCCACCAAGCTGCTCTGAAAGATCTCTAAGGCCGAGGAGATCAAGGATATTTGTCTTGGTACTACCAAGCCATTCTTCCATCTTCTTATTCATCCAGAGAATCTCTCCTAAAGAATTAAAGAGGAATATCCCAGCACCAACTGTCTCCATGATAAGATTCAGCTTCTCCTTCTCAGACCTCAACTCCTCTGTCCTGGCATTCACTATCTCTTCAAGGAGATCAGCATACTCCCTGAGCTTATTCCTGAGTTCTATCTCCTCCGTAATATCCTCACAGGAGATTATCACTCCTGTGATACGGTCATGAAATGTAAGGGGGCTCACGGTGATATAGAGATAGAGAAGTCTATCATCCCTTTTAAGTGGAAAGCCCTTTATACTTCCAGCTATCCCAGCGAAGGCCTGCTGTATCACTGACCTCATCCTCTCCTTTTCCTCATCAGACTGCATAGGGTAGATATCAAAGAATCTCCTTCCCTTTAAATCCTCTTTTTCATATCCTATAAGCCTTGCATAGGCTGAATTTATAAGGGTAATGTAGTAATTCTCGTCAAGAACGAGTATCCCTGACTGTGTGCTCTCTATAATATTCTCCAGATACATCTTCGTCTCGTATACCGTATCCACCAGTCTCTTCTGATGTTCTAAATATCTGGAACGCTCCTCTGCCTTCACCCTTCTTATATTCATAAAAAGGACTGCCGAGGCCCCAAGAAGCATGGTAAGAAATATGGATATAACAAGGAGGGAATGGAACTTCATACTCTTCTTCATGCTCGCCATAACCTCTGAATAGGGTATGGACATGCAGACTATCCAGTTCATATCCTGGAATCTGACCTTCGAGAAGGCAATGAGTTTGTCCTCTCCTGATGGGGCAATATAGGTCCTGTAACCAAAATCAGAACTATCCATTATTATCTTCTTTTCAACATCAAAGGACCTGTGGCATTTAAAACAGGTCTCGTCAGCCCTGAATATATTTCTTCCGATCATCTGTGGCTCTGTGGGATGATAAAGAAGGGTACCATCAGAGCTCACCATCCAGGCATACCCCTTCTGTCCGAGTCTTGCTGGATAGAGGAATCTCTTATTTATTGAATCCAGATAGAGTTCCACAACTATGAGACCCTTAACTCTTCCCTCACCACCCTGGATAGGTTCTGCAATAATAAGCCTCTTTTTATCATCAGAAAGTTCAATCTTAACAGGATATACTGATTCCTTCAATTGTTTCAGGAGGAGATAGTCCTTTTCTGAAGGGGTACTCAATTTACTTGTAAAGAGGAGTGTGCCATCCTCCTTAATTACCTTTATATCAATATCGTAAGTTGAGAGGAGGTCTCCAAATATAAGACGAGAGTAGCGGGATATCCCTGTGCGGGTAAACTCTTCAGTTCTCAGAAATTCTGCAAGGGAATGGGTCCGATTAATAACCTGATTCACCGCTGAATTCAAACCCTCTGCAATGCTTCTTGCTAAAAGACCCTGCTGATTGCTGAATTGCTGGGCCATCTCTGCCTGGAAATTGGTCTCAAAGAAGATATTCAGGACTATAAAAAAGGAGATGATAAAGAGGGCAATTCCAAGGAGGATGATGTTCGTCTTCATATTATATCAGCAAGGAAATATCTTATCCTCTCCTCATGAGAGCCTGACCAGTATATCCTTCCACAGCCAGGGCATCTGGCAAAGTGATTGTTTCTTAAATATACATGATCTGGTACAAGGGCCTGTGCCTCTGCCTTTGGTATCTCTTGAAGAAGTCCATTACAGAGAGGGCATCTTATAAAGGGACCAGGGATAGAGAAACCCCTTTGGGAAAGGAAGGTGAGGACCTCTTTTAACTGTTCTTTAATGAAATCAGACCTTACAAATATACACCTCACGCCCTTATGATTGAGGAGACCACTGTCTCTTGTAAGGATAACCCTTCCTTCCTGCTTCGCTATCCTTATGAGCTCCCTATCGGATATATCCCTTTTATAGAGGGTATCATAACCGAGTATCCTCAACCATCTTGCCAATCTCCCAAGCATTGCATCAGCAATCAGTCTTATCTCAGGGATCGTCCTTTCTCACGGTTACCTCTAATATTAGTATCATCTCTTTTGGTCTTCCTCTTCAGAGGGGCTTAATCCTATTAGTGGCGAGGTAACAGTAGCAGATCTCCCTTCTGCAAGTAATGGGATAAGCTCCCTCTTTACAAAGGTATTCCTGTAACGGGGCATTCCGGTTCCAGCAGGTATCATCCTTCCCATTATGACATTTTCCTTAAGACCCCTCAACTCGTCAATAGCACCATTAAGGGCTGCCTCTGTAAGGACCCTCGTGGTCTCCTGGAAGGATGCTGCAGAGACCCAGCTATCTGTGGTGAGTGAGGCCTTTGTGATACCCAGAAGGAGTGGTTTTGCCATTGCAGGTCTTCCACCTTCCTTGATAACCCTTTCATTCTCTTTCTCAAAGACAAATCTATCAACCTGTTCTCCAATCATGAACTCGGTGTCACCTGGATCCTCTATCTTCACACGCCTCATCATCTGCCTTATTATAATCTCTATATGTTTATCATTAATGGTAACGCCCTGAAGTCTGTAGACCTTCTGAACCTCGTCAACGAGATATCTCTGAAGTTCTGTTGGACCCAGGATATCAAGGATATCTTGGGGATTTACAGCTCCATCCATAAGGGGTTCACCTGCCCTTACGAAATCACCTTCATGGACAGTCACATGTTTGCCTTTTGGAATCTGATACTCCTTAACAGTATCACCACCTCTCACAACAACCACCCTTGTACCCTTTGGCCCTGCCTTGAACTCCACAACACCATCAATCTCAGTAACAATAGCATTCTCCTTTGGTCTCCGTGCCTCAAAGAGCTCAGCAACCCTGGGAAGACCGCCAGTAATATCCTTTGTCTTGGTTGTCTCTCTCGGGATCTTCGCAATAACATCACCAGGATAAACGAGCTGACCCTTCTCAACAAGTATGTGGGCCCCAGCGGGCAGGATATATCTTGCAAGACCTGTCCCTATCTTTATCGTCCTGCCCTGTGGGTCCTTTATGGAGATCCTGGGTCTCATATGGGCAGGATAATCAATTATCACCTTCTGGCTCAGACCTGTAATCTCATCCACTGTCTCCTTCATTGTAACACCTTCTACTATATCTCCAAGGGCAACACGACCACCAACCTCTGTGATTATAGGTGTTGAATAAGGATCCCACTCTGCAAGTTTCTGACCCCGTTCTACCTCCTGACCATCCCTCACAAAGAGCCTCGTCCCGTGCACCAGATTGTACTGCTCCTTCTCCCTGCCCTCTCTGTCGACTATGGCAATTACGGCATTTCTATTAAGAACAACGAGAAGACCTTCCTTATTCTCAACAGCACTCACATTTATAAATTTCACCCTGCCAGGATTCTTTGCCTCATGCACTGCCTGTTCTATTACCTTTGTTGCTGCTCCACCAATATGGAAGGTCCTCATGGTGAGCTGTGTTCCTGGCTCACCTATGGACTGGGCTGCAATAATACCAACAGCCTCTCCCACTTCAACCGGTTCACCTCTGGCAAGGTCCCTACCATAACATTTTGCACAGACTCCAAAGGGGGTCTTACATGTAAGGACTGATCTGATCTTCACAGAGGTGATGCCGGCATCAATGATCTTCTTTACCTTATCTTCATCTATCTCCTCATCCTGTTTCACAATAATCTCCTTCGTGACAGGATCCCTTATATCCTCAGCAGCAAGTCTTCCCAGGATCCTTTCATCTAAGGACTGGATTATCTCTCCACCCTCTATGAGGGCTGTTACTGTTATTCCATCAGAGGTGCCACAATCCTCCTCAGAGACTATAACCTCCTGTGCCACATCCACAAGCCTCCTTGTGAGATAGCCGGCATTTGCTGTCTTGAGGGCTGTATCTGCAAGTCCCTTTCTCGCACCATGGGTGGAGATAAAGTATTGAAGGGGTGTAAGCCCCTCTCTAAAGTTGGCGGTTATGGGAGTCTCTATAATCTCTCCTGAAGGCTTTGCCATGAGACCCCTCATTCCAGCAAGCTGTCTTATCTGGGTAGTGCTACCGCGGGCCCCGGAGTCTGCCATCATGAAGATACTGTTGAAGGACCTCCTCTCTCTTAACTCCTCTTCCGAAAGTTTCTTTCCCTCTTCTGCACCAAGTTCCTTCATCATCTCCTCTGCAACACGCTCTGTCACATTGGCCCATATATCAATAACCTTGTTGTATCTCTCACCCTGAGTTATAAGACCATCAGCATACTGTTTCTGGACCTCCATAACCTCCTGTTCAGCCTCTTTGATAAGTCTTGCCTTGCTGGATGGTATATGCATGTCATCTATACATATGGAGATACCGCTCAGGGTTGCAAACTCAAAACCGAGTCTTTCCATCTTATTAAGAAAGACAACGGTCTCACGCTTGCCAGCCTTCTGATAGATATACTCTATGAGTTTGTTCAGTTCCTTTTTCGTAAGCTCCTTATTTATAAGCTCAAAGGGGACAATATCAGGGACAATCTCTTTAAATATCACCCTTCCCACCGTTGTATCTACCAGCTTACCATTAAGCCTCACCTTAATCCTTGCATGTTCAGAGACAACCCCCCTGTCAAAGGCACACCTTACCTCTTCAAGATCTGAAAAGATCTTTCCTTCACCCTTTGCACCCTTCTTCTCCTTTGTGAGGTAGTAAATACCGAGAACCATATCCTGGGTTGGTCCGACAATGGGCTTCCCGCTTGCAGGGCTCAGAAGATTATTTACAGACATCATGAGAACCCTTGCCTCGATCTGGGCCTCTAAGGAGAGTGGGACATGGACTGCCATCTGGTCACCGTCAAAGTCAGCATTATAGGCTGTACAGACAAGGGGGTGTATCTTTATAGCCTTTCCTTCCACGAGCACGGGATCAAAGGCCTGGATTCCCAGTCTGTGAAGTGTGGGCGCCCTGTTCAAGAGTACAGGATATTCTGCAATAACCTCCTCCAGGGCATCCCATACCTCTGGAGTCTCCTTCTCCACAAGCCTCTTTGCCTGTTTTATTGTAGAGGCAAGGCCCTTCTCTTCGAGCTTTCCAAGCACAAAGGGCTTGAATAACTCAAGGGCCATCTTCTTTGGAAGTCCACATTGATGAAGCTGAAGCTCAGGACCAACAACGATAACGCTTCTTCCTGAGTAATCCACCCTCTTACCCAGGAGATTCTGCCTGAATCTTCCCTGTTTTCCCTTTATCATATCACTCAGGGACTTCAGTGGCCTCTTTGTTGATGCCTTGAGGACCTTTATCCTCTTGGTATTATCAAAGAGGGCATCTACAGCTTCCTGAAGCATCCTCTTCTCATTCTTTATTATTACACTGGGTGCCCTGAGCTCTATGAGTCTCTTGAGTCTGTTGTTGCGGTTGATGATCCTCCTGTAAAGGTCATTGAGGTCTGAGGTGGCAAACCTTCCACCCTCAAGGGGAACAAGGGGTCTCAGTTCAGGAGGAAGGACTGGTATCACCTCAAGGATCATCCACTCGGGTTTATTGCCTGATTTCCTGAAGGCCTCAACAATCCTCAGTCTCTTTGAAAGCTTCCTCTTTATACCTGGGGAGGTGGTCTCTTTTATCTTTGCCCTCAGTTCAGCGCTGAGGGCATCAAGGTCAACCCTCCTTAGAAGCTCACGGATTGCCTCAGCACCCATACCAGCCTTAAACCTTGAACCGAACTCCTGAACCTTCTTCTTATACTCCTCCTCTGTGAGAAGCCCTTTCTCTTTCAGGGGTGTATCTCCAGGATCTATAACAACATAATTCTCGTAATAAAGGACCTTCTCAAGCTGTCTTATAGTCATGTCCAGAAGCAGACCGATTCTGCTGGGAACCCCTCGTAAAAACCATACATGGGCAACGGGAGTGGCAAGCTCTATATGACCCATCCTCTCCCTTCTTACCTTTGAGAGTGTCACCTCCACTCCGCATTTATCGCAGACAATGCCCCTGTGTTTCATGCGTTTGTATTTACCACAGGCACACTCCCAGTCCTTTATGGGACCAAATATCCTCTGGTCAAAAAGACCATCCCTTTCAGGCTTAAAGGTCCTGTAGTTTATGGTCTCGGGCTTTTTCACCTCACCATAGGACCATTGCCTTATCTTTTCCGGTGATGCCAGTTTAATCCTTACGGCATCAAAGTCCGATGGATTCTTGGGTTTTTGGAAAAGGGCATAGATCTCTTCCACTTTTCTCTACTCTCCCTTCTTCTTCTTTTCTAAGAGCTCTACATCAAGGCAGAGACTCTGAAGTTCTTTGATTAATACATGGAAGGACTCAGGAACACCAGGCTCAAGGGATGGATCACCCTTCACTATCGCCTCATACATCCTGGCCCTTCCCTGGATATCGTCACTCTTAACTGTAAGAAATTCCTGAAGACTGTAGGCAGCACCATAGGCCTCCAGTGCCCATACCTCCATTTCACCAAGCCTCTGACCTCCAAACTGGGCCTTTCCTCCAAGGGGCTGCTGCGTAACAAGTGAATAGGGCCCAATTGAACGGGCGTGGATCTTGTCATCCACAAGGTGATGGAGTTTGAGTATATACATATAACCCACAGTAACCGGCCTTCTGAAGGGCTCCCCTGTCCTGCCATCGTAAAGGGTTATCTGACCGCTTTCAGGAAGTCCGGCCTTCCTCAAGAGCTCTTTTATCTCGTGTTCCTTTGCACCCTCAAAGACAGGAGATGCCACATGCAGACCCAATGCCTTTGCAGCCCATCCAAGATGGGTCTCCAGTATCTGTCCCACATTCATCCTGGAAGGAACCCCAAGGGGATTGAGCACAATATCCACAGGGGTTCCATCAGGTAAATAGGGCATGTCCTCAATGGGCAGGACCATGGATATGACACCCTTATTACCATGTCTTCCTGCCATCTTGTCTCCTACCTGGATCTTTCTCTTCATAGCTATATAGACCTTTACGATCTTATTAACTCCAGGAGGAAGCTCGTCTCCCCTTCTTATCCTCTCTATCTTTTCATCGTAAAGTCTTTCAAGCTCCCTTATCCTGAGATTTGTCTCCCTATAAAAGGATTCAATCTCCTCCTTGAGCCTTTCGTCAGCTATCTTTATCTTTATGAGATGATCACTCTTTATTCTCTCAAGATGGTCTTCTGTAAGCCTTTCTCCAGCCTTGCAGATTAGCTCTTTTGTCTTGGGATCTCTCACATCCTCCTTGACCTTCTGACCCAGAAGGAGTCTCTTTATCTTTGCTATCCTCTCCTCCTTTATCACCCTTATCTCATCCTCAAGGTCTCTCTGGAGTCTTGCCACCTCCTCTTCTTCTATAGCCTTTGTCCTTGCATCCTTCTGCACACCTTTCCTCGTGAGCACCTTCACATCTATAACAGTTCCCTCTATACCTGGAGGAACATAAAGAGAGCTCTCCTTAACATCTTCTGCCTTTTCTCCAAAGATTGCCCTCAGAAGCTTCTCCTCAGGAGTGAGCTGTTGTTCTCCCTTCGGGGTAATCTTTCCTACAAGGATGTCCCCGGCTTTTACCTCAGCACCTATCCTTATTATTCCACTCTCATCAAGGTTCCTCAGGGCATCCTCACTCATATTGGGGATATCCCTGGTGATCTCTTCAGGACCATACTTTGTATCGCGTGCCTCGATCTCAAACTCCTCAATATGAATGGAGGTATAGACATCTTCTGAGACGAGTCTCTCGCTGATAAGGATTGCATCCTCAAAGTTATAACCCCCCCAAGGCATAAAGGCAACAAGGACATTCTTACCAAGGGCAAGTTCTCCAAGGTCAGTAGAAGAACTATCAACAATTATATCTCCAGCTTCAACGCGGTCTCCTACATTAACGATTGGCCTCTGATTGATGCAGGTATTCTGATTCGTCTTATAGAACTTAATCAGGTTATATATATCAAGTCCACCCTCATCTGTTCTGATGGTGATCCTCCTTGCATCTACACTCTCAACCACCCCTGACCTTTTTGCTATCACAACAGCTCCAGAATCCCTTGCTGCAATGGCCTCCATCCCTGTTCCCACAATAGGTGCCTCAGGAATGATCAGAGGCACTGCCTGTCTCTGCATGTTAGAACCCATAAGGGCCCTGTTGGCATCATCGTTTTCAAGGAATGGTATCAGTGAAGCCGAGACCCCCACTATCTGCTTTGGAGAGACATCCATAAACTGAACCTCCTGAGGTGGAACCATCTTGAAGTCTCCACCCACCCTTGCTGATACAGCCTCACCAAGGAGATTGCCATTGCTGTCCAGAGGTGAGGTGGCCTCTGCTATTACATAATTTTCGCTTTCCATTGCTGAGAGCCAAACCACCTCATCGGTTACCCTCCCGTTAACAACCCTTCTATAAGGGGCCTCTATGAAACCGTATTCATTAATCCTTGCATAGGTTGCCAGAGATACAATCAATCCGATATTTGGTCCCTCTGGTGTCTCCACCGGACAGATCCTTCCATAATGCGTTGGATGGACATCCCTCACCTCAAAACCTGCCCTCTCCCTCGTGAGTCCTCCAGGACCAAGGGCTGAAAGTCGTCTTTTATGAGTAAGTTCTGAGAGGGGATTGGTCTGATCCATGAACTGACTGAGCTGGCTCGAACCAAAGAATTCCTTTATCGCAGCAATTACAGGTTTTGCATTTAATATGTCATGGGGCTCCATCTCCTCCACTTCCGTCAGGGACATCCTCTCCTTTATTGTCCTCTCCATCCTTACAAGACCTATCCTGAACTGGTTTTCAAGGAGTTCACCCACACCCCTCACCCTTCTATTGCCAAGGTGATCAATATCATCCACCTCTCCCTTACCTGTCCTCAAAAGGAAGAGGTATCTGACTATCTCTATAATGTCCCTATCAGTAAGTACTGTTGTGGTTACAGGAATATCAAGACCGAGCCTCTTATTGATCTTAACCCTTCCCACAGGGCTAAGGTCGTATCTCTTTGGGTCAAAGAATAGTCCATTGAAGAGCTCCTTTGCTGCCTCTATTGTGGAGGGCTCGCCAGGCCTTAATCTCTTGTAAATCTCAATAAGTGCCTCTTCCTGGGTCTTTACCCTATCAGTTATAAGGGTGTCCCTGAGGGAAGAGAGATAATTAATGTTGTCAATATAAAGGAGCTCCAGTGTATCTATTCCGAGTCTGAGAATCTGCTGAAATCTTTCCTCTGTGATCTCCTCGTTGCTCGCCACGAGGACCTCTCCGGTCTCTGGGTCTATAATGTCCTTTATTGTTACCCTTCCGATTATCTCTTTTTCAGTGAGCCTTATCTTCTTTATACCTGCTCCTTCCATCCTCTTTAAGGCATAGCGGGTTATCTTGCTTCCTTCTTTAACGATTATCTCGCCAGTCTTTGGATCAGTGATATCATATGAAGCCCTTGTACCTACGAGGACATCTGATACTATCCTGTAGTATCCATCAGGCTCTATCTTTATGGTCTCAACAGGGTAGTAGATCTTCAAAAGCTCTTCATCAGAATATCCCAAGGCCTTAAGGACTATCGTGGCAGGAAGTCTCTTACGCTTGTCTATCCTTACATAGAGGATATCCTTTGTATCAAATTCAAAATCCAGCCAAGAACCCCTTGAGGGTATAACCCTTGACGTGAAGAGAGGCCGCCCGCTGGTATGGGTCTTTGTCTTGTCATGGCTGAAGAATACGCCCGGTGAGCGATGAAGCTGGCTTACCACAACCCTCTCTGTCCCGTTGATTATAAAGCTTCCGGTCTCGGTCATTAAGGGTATCTCCCCTATAAAGACCTCCTCTTCCTTGGAATTCTTGAGGACCTTCTTCCCAGAGTCATCCATCTCCCAGAAATTCAATCTGACCCTTACCTTTATGGGAGCAGCATAATCTATACCCTTTTGAAGGCATTCCCTCTCTGAAAACTTCGGCTCTCCGATGGAATAACTGATGAATTCCAAGGATACCATCTCATTGTAGTCTGTTATAGGAAAGACATCCTTAAAGGCTGCCTGAAGTCCCTTATTCTCTCTCTTTTCAGGAGGGACATCCTTCTGGAGAAACTCTGCATAGGACCTCTTCTGGAATTCTATAAGATAAGGGACATCAAGGACTGTCTTAACCTTTCCAAAATTTACCCTTTTCCTTAACTCCTTTGCCATGACTCTCCTTTCTTATCTTTTCATCTTCAAAGTGTTACTTCGCCCCTTAACAGGTGCAAGCACAGAAGGCTGAAGAAAGAAATCCCTCTCAGGATCTTTCCCTCAGCCCTCTGCCAGA